>NZ_JABMCN010000168.1:10689-13228 GCF_013179515.1 Pseudomonas sp. CM27 | reverse complement strand
AGCCGCACCCGGAATGGCGCCAGCGCCTCAAGCGCCTGCGCCTGAGGAGACGGCGATGATCGACCTGTGGCCACAATGGCTGCGCCCGCTCTGGCTGCTGGCCGTGCCGCTGCTCGGCTGGCTGCTGTACAAGCTGTGGCATCGGCGCAAACGTGCCGGGCGCTGGCAGATGATTCTACCGCCGGCGTTTCATGGCGTGCTGCTGGGTGGCGGCAGCGGCAGTAGCAGCAAGCTGCCGTGGGTGGCCCTGGGCCTGGCCTGGGCGCTGGTGATCCTGGCCCTGCTCGGGCCCAGCTGGCAGCGCCTGGAAGAAAACCGCCAGCGCCCGGCCGACCCGCTGGTGATCCTGCTCGAACTGACCCCGCAGATGCTCGCCGAGGACAGCCCGCCCAACCGCCTGGAGCAGGCCCGGCGCAAGGTTCTCGACCTGCTCGAACACCGCCGCGACAGCCAGACTGCACTGGTGGTCTATGCGGGCTCCGCGCACACACTGGTGCCGTTGTCCGATGACCTGGCCACCACCCGCAATCTGCTCGAGGCCGTCGACCCGTCGATCATGCCCAAACCCGGCCAGCGCGCCGACCTGGCCGTGCAAAAAGGCCTGGCGCTGCTGGCCCAGAGCGGCCTGGGCCAGGGCCGCCTGTTGCTGATCGGTTCGGCGCTCAGTGCAGCCGAGCGCCAGGGCATCGCCCAAGCCCTTGGCCGCCAGGGCCCGAGCCTGTTGATGCTGGGCATCGGCAGCCGCGAAGGCGCACCGGTGCGCCAGGCCAACGGTGAATACCTCAAGGACGATCAGGGCGGCATCCTGGTACCGCGCCTGGACAGCAGCAGCCTCAAAAGCTTCATCAGCGGCACCGGGGGGCGCTACCGCCATGCCCGCATTGACGACCTCGACCTGCGTGGCCTGGGCCTTTTCGACAACCCGCGCAGCGCCCGCAACGACGGCCAGACCGTGCAGCTGGACAGCTGGGCCGACCAGGGCTACTGGCTGCTGATCCCGCTGTTGCTGCTGGCCGCCTGCGCCGGCCGGCGTGGCTGGCTGTTCTGTTTGCCGCTGCTGCTGGCACTGCCTCAGCCCAGCCAGGCGTTCGAGTTCAACGACCTGTGGCTGCGCCCCGACCAGCAAGGCCAGCGCCTGCTTGAGCAAAACCGTCCGGCCAGCGCCGCGCGCCACTTCCACGACCCGCAATGGCGTGGCATGGCCCTGTACCAGGCCGGCGATTATGCCGCTGCCGCCGACGCTTTTTCCCAAGGCGACACGGCCGCAGCCCACTACAATCGAGGCAATGCCCTGGCCCGCAGCGGCGAGCTGGAAGCCGCGCTCGACGCCTACGAGCAAGCCCTGGAGCGCCAGCCCGACCTGCAACTGGCGCTGGACAACCAGGCGCTGGTGCAACAAATGCTGCAACAGCGCGAAGCCCAGGCCGAAGAACAGCCGCCACACAGCGATGCCCAAAGCACACCCGGCAGCGAAACCGAAGGCAACAGCAGTTCGGCCAGCAGCCCCGCGCAAGGCACGCCCGGCAGTGACCCACAAGCCAACGCCGAACAACCCGGCGAAGGCAGCAACAACACCCAGGCCACACCCGGTAACCAGGCAGGCGCGGATGACAGCGTCATCCAGCCGCCCCAGCGACCGGTATCGACCAGCCTCGATGCCGAACAGCGCCAGGCCCTGGAACAATGGCTGCGGGAGATCCCGGATAATCCGGCGGAGCTGCTGCGGCGCAAATTCTGGTATGAACAGCAATTGCATCAGGAAAACCCACGATGAGTCGCTTCGGCGTCTTTATTCTCAGTGCACTCTGGGCCGTACTGGCCCAGGCCGAACCGCTGCTAAAGGCGAGTGTTGACCGTACCCGCCTGGAAGCCGGCGAAAGCCTGGAGCTGACCCTGGAAAGCCAGGACGTGACGCAGTTCGGCAAGCCCGACCTGCGCGCCCTGGAAGGCGACTTCGAAGTGCGCGGCACGCGCCAGCTCAACAGCCTGCACACGCTGGACGGTGAAACCCGCGCCAGCACCCGCTGGATCATCACCCTGCTGCCACGCCGCAGCGGCAGCCTGCGCATCCCCGAGCTACAGCTGGGCCAGTCGCACAGCCAGGCGATCGAGCTGCAGGTGCTGCAGGCCGATGCCAGCCGCCAGGACAGCGCCCAAGTGTTCGTCGAGGCAACCCTCGACAGCACCGAGGTCTACGTGCAGGCCCAGGCCGTGCTGACCTTGCGCATCTACCATTCGGTGGCGCTGTACGACGACAGCAGCCTCAGCCCGCTGCAACTGGAAAATGCCAAGGTCGAGCCGCTGGGCGAATCGCGCACCTATGAAAAGGAAATCAATGGTGTGCGCCACGGCGTGATCGAGACCCGCTATGCGCTGTATGCCCAGCAAAGCGGCAGCCTCGACATCCCGCCACTGACGTTCACCGCCACCGCCGCTGCCAGCAGCGATGAAGCGCCGCAAGGCAACGGCACGGCCCGCGCCGGTCGCCAGGTGCAGGTCAGCTCGCTGCCTTTGCGCCTGGCCGTGCGGCCGATTCCGC
>NZ_JABMCN010000168.1:0-10591 GCF_013179515.1 Pseudomonas sp. CM27 | reverse complement strand
CGCCAGGTGCAGGTCAGCTCGCTGCCTTTGCGCCTGGCCGTGCGGCCGATTCCGCCGGCCTGGCCCGCGGGTGTGCCGTGGTTGCCAGCGCGCAGCCTGACCCTGGAAGAACACTGGAACCCCGACCCCGGCACCCAGCAGGTGCAGATTGGCGATTCGCTGACGCGCAACATCACGCTGCGTGCCGATGGCCTGTCCAGCACCCAGCTGCCACCGCTGCCGGCCACCGAAATCACCGGCCTGCGCCGCTACCCGGACCAGCCGTTGCTGCGCAACGAAATCAGCGAGCGTGGCATGACTGCCAACCGCGAAGAGCGTGAAGCGCTGGTGCCGACCCACAGCGGCACACTGGCGCTGCCGGCGCTGGAAGTGACCTGGTGGAACACCCGCGAAGACCATCTGGAACACAGCAGCCTGCCGGCGCGCACACTGGATGTGCAGGACAACCCGGCCTTGAGCGCCGACACGCCGGTGGGTGAAAGCAGCAGTGTCAGCGCCCTGCTGTGGCCGTGGCAGCTGGCCACCCTGATGTTTGCCCTGAGCACAGTGCTGGGCTTTGCCCTGTGGTGGCGTGCGCGCTCGCGACCGGCGGTGCTGCGTGCCGCGCAGACCGGGCCCAGCCCGCGCACCTTGCTGGATGACCTCAAGCGCGCGTGCCAGGCCAATGATCCCCATGCCACTCGCCAGGCGCTGGATGCCTGGGCGCGAAAGCAGCCGGAGACCCTGGCTGAGATGGCAGCGCGCTTTGTGCCGTTGTCGGATGCGCTGGATGGGTTGAACGGGGCGCTGTACAGCGAGAGCGGGCAGTATTGGCAGGGGGAGGATTTGTGGCGGGCGATCGGGGTTATTCCCTCGGCGGAGCAGGTGTTGGTGCCGGCTGGGGAGAATGGCAGCTTGCCGCCGCTTTATCCGAAATGATCCGGCTGGTGGGCGGCGTATCCGGGGGGGGGGATCACAATGGGCCTGCCGACAATTCTCCGGCTTGGGTTACCATACCCCCTTCACGCAACGCCCATCCCCAGCCAAGCCCTCGCTTGCTCGACTCGACACCAACAGGTCATCCATGCGTCTGTTTCATACCTCCGACTGGCACCTGGGCCAAAGCCTGCACGGCCAGGAACGCGACTTCGAACACGCCTGCTTCCTCGACTGGCTGCTCGGCCAGCTGCGCCTGCGCCAGCCGGATGCGCTGCTGATCGCCGGCGATATCTTCGACACCGTCAACCCGCCGGTCAAAGCCCAGGAACGCCTCTACGACTTCATCGTCCAGGCCCACGAGCAACAGCCCAAGCTGGACATCGTGATGATCGCCGGCAACCACGACTCCGGCTCGCGCATCGAGCTGCCCGCCGCGCTCATGCGCCGCCTGCGCACCCATGCCCTGGGCCGCGTGCACTGGCTGGACGAGGGCCAGCTGGATGCCGAACGCCTGCTGATCCCGCTGACCAACGGCCGTGGCAAGGTCGCCGCCTGGTGCCTGGCCCTGCCGTTTCTGCGTCCGGCCGAAGTGACTGGCCCGCAACTGGGTGACGACTACCTGCAGGGCATCACCCAGGTGCACCAGCAACTGATCGCCGCCGCGCAGAAAAAGCGCAAGAAAGACCAGGCGCTGATCGCCATCAGCCACGCCCACATGGCCGGTGGCGCGGTGTCGGAAGACTCCGAACGCAGCCTGATCATCGGCAACGCCGAAGCCCTGCCGGCCAAGCTGTTCGACAAGGCCATCAGCTACGTCGCCCTGGGCCATCTGCACAAGCCGCAGAAGGTCAACCGCGAAGAGCGCATCCGCTACAGTGGCTCGCCGATCCCGCTGTCGTTCGCCGAAGTCAACTACCCGCACCAGGTGCTGGAAGTGGAGCTGAACGGCAGTGATCTGGTCAGCATCGAACCCCGCCCGGTACCGCGCGCCGTGGCGCTGCAACGGGTCGGCCCGGCGCCGCTGGGCGAACTGCTGCAGCAACTGGCCGAACTGCCGGTGATCGACCTGCTCGAAGACCCCAACCGCCAGCCCTGGCTGGAGGTGCGGGTGATACTGGATGAACCGCAACCGGACCTGCGCCAGCAGATCGAAAGCGCACTCCAAAGCAAGGCCGTGCGGCTGATCCGCATCAGCGCCGAATACGCCGGCCGCAACAATGCCGAAGACGATGGCCTGGCCTTTGTCGAACTGTCGCAGATGACCCCGCAGGACCTGTTCAGCCGGGCCTGGGAACAGGCCTACGGCAACCCCGCCGACGAGCAGGCGCTGGCCGACTTTGCCCTGCTGTTGCAGGACGTGCAGCTGGAAGAGGAGCAGCCATGAAGATTCTCGCCATTCGCCTGAAGAACCTGGCATCGCTGGCCGGCCCGATCGACATCGATTTCACCGCCGAACCGTTGGCCAGTGCCGGCCTGTTCGCCATCACCGGGCCTACCGGCGCCGGCAAAAGCACCCTGCTCGACGCCCTGTGCCTGGCGCTGTTCGGCACCGTACCGCGGCTCAACGACATTGGCCGCGAGGCTAAGGTGCCGGACGCCGACGGCGAGATCCCCACCTCCGACCCGCGCAACCTGCTGCGCCGTGGCACCGGCAGCGGCTTTGCCGAGGTGGATTTCGTCGGCATCGACGGCCGTCGCTACCGCTCGCGCTGGGAAGCCAACCGCGCCCGCGACAAGGCAAACGGCAAGCTGCAACTCAGCCGCCAGAGCTTCTACGACCTCGACAGCGAGCAGGTGCTGGCCAGCGCCAAGAACGAATTCAAGGCACTGGTCGAAGCCCGTCTGGGCCTGAACTTCGAACAGTTCACCCGTGCGGTGATGCTGGCCCAGAGCGAGTTCGGCGCCTTCCTCAAGGCCGACGACAAAGACCGCAGCGAACTGCTGGAAAAGCTCACCAACACCGCCATTTACACCCGCCTGGGCCAACGTGCCTTCAGCAAGGCCCGCGAGGCCGGCGACACCCACAACGCCCTGAAGGACCGCGCCAGCCACCTGCTGCCGATGGCCGCCGAAGCCCGTGCCGAGCTCGACCAGCAGCTGGAGCAGGCGCAGCAGCAGTTCAAGGCCGACCAGGCCGGCGAGCGCCAGCTGGAACAGCAACGCAGCTGGCTGAATGAACAACGCCAGCTGCAGGCCCAGCACAGCGAGGCCAGCAACGCCCTGCAGGCCGCCGAACAGGACTGGCAGCAGCTGGCCGAGCCACGCCTGGACCTTGCGCGCCTGGAGCGCCTGGCCCCGCAGCGCCACCAGTTTCACCGCCAGCAGACGCTGACTGCGCAGTTGCTGCCACTGGCGACGAGGATCACTGAACAACACCAGCAGCAAACCGAACTGCAGGTGCGTACTACCGAGCTCGAACAAGCGCAGGTCACCGCGCGCCAGGCCCTTGCCGATAAGCAGGCACAGCACGGCGAAAATGCCCCGCGCCTGCGCCAGGCTTTTGCCGTCCAGGACAACCTGGCGCGGCTGGATCAGGAGCTGGTGACACAACACAGCACCCGCCAACAGGCCGAGCAGGAAGTTACCGACGGCCAGCAGCACGTGCAGCAGCTGGAGGCCAATCAGCAGCGCAGCCTGCAACAATTGGCACAGATCGACACGGCGCTCGCCGACAGCCAGCACCTGGCGGGCCTGGCCAACGCCTGGCACGCCTACCTGCCGCAACTGAAGCAGGTGATGCAGATCGGCGCCCGCCTGGCCAAAGGCCGTGAAGAACTGCCCGGCCTGCAAGCTCTGGCCAGCCAGGCCAATGTGCACCTGCAAGCCGAGCGTGACGCCCATGACCTGCTGTTCCGCGAGGCCAAGGCCGAGCCCCAGGCCCTGGCGGAGCAGATCGACCTGCTGGGCAGCATGCTGCAGGAAAACCGCAAGCAGCAACGCGCCGTTGAAGTGCTCGCGCGCCTTCATGGCCGTGAACAGGAGCTGCGCCAACAGCTGAATGCCGTGCGCGAGCGCCAGCAGCAGGCCATGCAGCAGCGCCAGCAGCTGATCAGCCAGGGCACCGCAGCCAAGGCCGAACTGGAAGCCGCCGAGCAGGCGCTCAACCTCACCCGCCAGTTGCTGGAACGCCAGCGCCTGGCGCGCAACACGAGCGTCGAAGAGCTGCGTGCCCAACTGCGCGACGGCGAGCCTTGCCCGGTATGCGGCAGCGCCGAGCATCCCTTCCATCAACCCGAAGCGCTGCTGCAAAGCCTGGGTCGCCATGACCAGGCAGAAGAAGCCGCCGCGCAAAAGCAGGTGGAAAACCTCAACAGCACGCTGGTGGAGCTGCGCACCCAGCTGGGGGTGATCAACGCCCAGCTCAAGGATTATCAGCAGCAACAGCAGCAACTGGATGAGCAGCTGCAACCCTTGATGGCCGAGGTGCAGGCGCACAGCCTGTGGCCGGCACTTGCGCCGCAGGACGACAAGGCCCGCCGCGCCTGGCTGGACAGCCAGCTACGGCGTCTGGACGAAGTGATCAACCAGGACGAGAAGCGCCAGAGCGCGCTGCTCGCCCTGCAACGCGACGCCGCCCGCCTCAACCAGCAGCTGCAAGCCGCGCACGATGCCCAACAGCAGGCCCAGCGCCATCTGGAGCAACAGCATCAGGCCCTCGCAAACGACGAGCAGCAGCTGCAGCAAGGCCTGAACGACCTGGCCGGCGTGTTGCCCGATGAAGCCCTCAAGGCCTTGAACGACGACCCGGCCAATGCCTTTCTCGCCCTCGATCAGCAAATCGCCCAGCGCCTGCAACAACTGGAACAACGCAAGGACGAGCAGGAGGAACAGCAAGCCCGTCAAGCTCAGCTGGACAAGCTGCGCGACCAGCAACAGGCGCGCGCACAGGCGCTGCAGCAATTGCAGCAGAAACTCGCCACACTCGACCAGCAGCGCCAGCAGGCCCAGGCTTCGCTGGCCGAACTGCTGGGCGAACATGCCAGCGCCGAAGCCTGGCAACAGCACATGGACGCCGCGCTGGAGCACGCGCGCGCCCTCGACGCCGACACCGCCCAGCGCCTGCAGGCGTTGCGCACCCAGGGCGTGCAGCTGGCCAGCGAGCTCAACGCCAATGCTCAACAGCATCAGGCGCTGGACAACGAGTGCCAGCAGTTGCAAGGGCAGATTGCGCAGTGGCGCAGCGAACACCCTGAACTGGATGACGCCGGGCTGGATCGATTGCTGGCCATGGACGATGCCCAGGTCAGTGAACTGCGCCAGCGCCTGCAAGGCGCCGAAAAAGCCATTGAGCAGGGTCGCGTGCTCCTGCAGGAGCGCGAACAGCGCCTGCAGCACCACGCCGCGCAAACCACCGTGGAAACTTCGGCCGAAGCCCTGGAGCAAGCCCTGGCCGACTTGCGCGAACGCCTGGCCGGCCATGAGCAGCAATGCGCCGAATTGCGTGCGCAGCAGGCCGACGACCAACGTCGCCAGCAGGCCTCCCAGGCCTTGGCAGCAGAAATCGAGCAGGCCCACCAGCAGTGGCAACGCTGGGCGCGCCTGAGTGGGCTGATCGGTTCAGCCTCGGGCGATGTATTCCGCAAAATCGCCCAGGGCTACAACCTCGACCTGCTGCTGCACCACGCCAACGCCCAGCTACGCCAACTGGCCCGGCGCTATCGCCTCAAGCGCGGCGGCAGCGCCCTCGGCCTGCTGGTGCTGGACACCGAGATGGGCGACGAGCTGCGCTCGGTGCACTCGCTGTCGGGCGGTGAAACCTTCCTGGTGTCGCTGGCGCTGGCCCTGGGCCTGGCCTCGATGGCTTCCAGCACCCTGCGCATCGAATCGCTGTTCATCGACGAAGGTTTCGGCAGCCTCGACCCCGAGTCGCTGCAACTGGCCATGGACGCCCTCGATGGCTTGCAGGCCCAGGGCCGCAAGGTGGCGGTAATTTCCCATGTACAGGAGATGCACGAACGCATCCCGGTGCAGATCCAGGTGCGTCGTCAGGGCAATGGCCTGAGCGATGTGGAGGTGTGCGGGTGATTCTCTACTCGTTCCGCCGCTGCCCATGGGCCATGCGTGCGCGCCTGGCACTGCGCTATGCCGGGTGCCAGGTGCAGATCTGCGAGGTGGCGATGAAGCACAAGCCGGCAGAATTGCTGGCCTTGTCGCCCAAGGGCACGGTGCCAGTGCTGGACACCGGTGCCGGGGTGCTGGAGGAAAGCCTGGATATCATGCGCTGGGCGCTGGAGCAGAACGACCCGCAGGACTGGCGGCTACAAGGCGACCCGGCCGCAGCGCAGCAAGCTGAGGATCTGATTGCGCGCAATGACAGCACGTTCAAGGTGCAGGTAAACCTGTACAAGTATGCCGAGCGCTATCCCGAGCATTCCCGCCAGCATTACCGCCTGCAGGCCGAGGCCTGGCTGGCGGAGCTCGAAGGCCTGCTGGATGGGCGGGGCAACTTGCTGGCTGACCATCCAAGCCTGGCCGATGCCGCGTTGCTACCCCTGATGCGCCAGTTTGCCGGGGTCGAACCGCTGTGGTTCGCCGAGGCGGCTTATCCGCGGGTGCGGAGCTGGCTGGAGAGGTGGCTGGCTTCGGAGCTGTTCAAGTCGGTCATGGCCAAATGAAATCTGCTCCTGCACTGGCCCTATCGCCGACAAGCCAGCTCCCACAGGTACCGCGCTGGGCGTGAGGCCTGCATATCCCTTGTGGGAGCTGGCTTGCCGGCGATAGGGCCAGTACAGGATTCAATGGTTATGTTTGCCACTCAGGGCCGCGTGGAAGTTGGCACTCTGGCGCAGGTACTGCTCGGTGTAGCTGTGGTTTGCGGATGCCTTGCGAGTGGAATCGGCATGGGCATGCGTGGGCAGTACCACTGAGGCAGAAATGGCGGATGCGGCGATGACCGGGAAGAGATTGAAGTTCATCTGGGCTGACCTCGACGGCGGTGGTTTGACGGTGGCCCGTTTGGGCCTTGGATCAAACTTACGCCGCAGAGGCCGCATGCAAAAATTCATTGCGGCAGTATCGATTATCACGCCGATCGATATCACTCCAGGAACTTCAGGTCCGAAGGCGCCTCCTGCTTAAGCGTCTGCACCGTCTCCAGCAGCTTGCCGCTGCGCGGATCGCGGCGCATGACCACGATCTGGTTGCTCTTCTGGTTGGCCACCAGCAGGAAGTTGTCACTCGGGTCGAGGGCAAACTCGCGCGGGTGATCGCCTTCTACCGACCGCCGCTGCAGAAGCGTCAGCTGGCCATCGTCCTTGCCCACACTGAACACCACGATCTGGTTCGCCGTGCCGCGGTTGCTGACATACAGGAAGCGCCCGTCGGCCGACAGGTGCAGCCCCCCCGCCGCCTTGGCTGCCGCATCCGGCTGTTCGGTCAGCGGCAAGCGCTGGCGCGGGAGCAGCGCAGCGTCCTTGACGTCGAACATCACCACTTCGCCGCTCATTTCCAGCGTCAGGTAGGCATGCCGGCCCTTGGCGTCGAACAGCAAATGACGGGGTCCACTGCCCGGCGGCAAGTCCACCGCAGCAGGGCTTGCCGGGCTCAATGGCTTGTCCACGCTGGCACCGTCATAGCTGTAGATGAACACCTTGTCTGCGCCCAGGTCGCAGGCGTAGACATGCTGGCCGTTGGGCGACAGTACCAGCGAATGCACGTGAGCACCGGCCTGGCGCTCGGGGTTGACGCCGCTGGGCTTGTGCCGCAACTGCTGTACCAGCGGCTTGAGCTTGCCGTCCTTGGCCACCGGGATCACCACCAGGCTGCCACCGGGGTCGGGTGCAACTGCATAGTTGGCCACGAACAGGTAACGCTGGTCACGGCTGAGGCTGGCGTGAGTTGGCTCGTCGCCCTTGGTGGTCACCTGGTTGAGGGGCTTGATCTCGCCCTTGGTGCTGACGCTGAAACTGCTGGCGTGACCACCGGGGGTTTCATTGACCGTGAACAGCTGACGCTGATCGGCCGACAGCACCAGCCACGACGGGCTGACGCTCTTCACCACCTGCTGCGGCATGGGGTCGATATGGCCGGTTTTTTCGTCGAACTGGTAACGGTAGATACCGTGGCTGGCGCCATCGGTGTAGCTACCGACCAGCAACGTGGCGGCATGGGCGTTGAAAGTCAGGCTCATCAGGCTAGCGGTCAGCAGGCTGGTCCAGATCCGGTTCATCTTGGTCTTCATCCGGGGCACGAAAGGCACTCATACAGACTAGCCGATGCTCGCCATTGGCATCGTCGAGCTGCCATTCGTCACCGTTGGCGATGGCGGCGGCGACTTGTTCAGAGGTGAAAGACCAGCGGCGCAGTTGACGGCCGTCCATGCATTCGATGGTCAGGCCGGTTTCGTCGCTGGTGAAGTCGAAGGCATGCAGGCCGTCGATCAGGAGCATGTCGCAAGACTGCAGGGCGGTGGCGAGGGGGGACATGGAGGTACCAATTTGAAATGAGCCGGCATTATAGCCTTGGGGCTGCTTTGCAGCCCATTCGCAGCACAAGGCTGCTCCTACAGCAGATCGCGAACGCCCTGGCAGGAGCAGCCTTGTGCTGCGAATGGGCCGCACAGCGGCCCCCTGCGATTCAATGGGCGAAAATCGATCCCCCTTCCTTGCCCACCATCTTCTCAGGCTTGATCAGGAACCGCGCCAGCGCCGGCAACAACCACAGCGCACCAAACATGTTCCACAACAGCATGAAGGTCAGCATCAGCCCCATGTCCGCCTGGAACTTGATCGCCGAGAAGATCCAGGTGCACACCCCGATGGCCAGGCACAACCCGGTGAACAACACCGCCTTGCCGGTCGAGCGCAGGGTTTCGTAATAGGCCTCCTGCAACGGCAGCCCGGCACGCAGGAAGCTTTCCAGACGGCTGTAGATGTAGATGCCATAGTCCACGCCAATGCCCACCCCCAGCGCCACCACCGGCAAGGTCGCCACCTTCACCCCGATCCCCATGTAAGCCATCAGTGCGTTGCCCAGCACCGAGGTCAGCACCAGCGGCAGCACGATGCACAAAGTGGCGGCAAACGAACGGAAGGTGATCAGGCACATCACCGCCACGCAGATATACACCAGGATCAGGATGGTCAGCTCGGCCGACTTGATCACTTCGTTGGTCGCTGCTTCGATCCCGGCGTTGCCCGCCGCCAGCAGGAACTGCAGGCCTTCCTTGTTATGGCTGTCGGCAAACGCCTTGGCCGCAGCGGTGACCCGCTCCAGGGTTTCGGCCTTGTGGTCGTTGAGGAACACCAGCACCGGCGCCAGCGAGCAATCGCCGTTGTACAGGCCGTCGGCGCGGGCAATGGAGTTGTTGAGGATATCGGGGTTGCGCGACAGGGTTTCCCATTTCAGGTTGCCCTCGTTCATACCCTTGATCACCTGCTTGGACACAGTCACCAGGGAAATTGCCGACTGCACGCCGGGCGTGTTCTGCATGGTCCACATCAGCTCGTCGATCGGCGCCATGGTCGCGTGCACCGAGCACTGCTCGGACGGGGTCTTGACCATGATTACCAACACATCTGAACTGGTCGAGTAGTTGCTGATGATGAAGTTGTTGTCCTGGTTGTAGCGCGAGTCTGGGCGCAGCTCTGGCGCGCCCTGGTCGAGGTCGCCGATTTTCAGGTTCTGGCTGTACCACAGGCCACCGGCAAAGGCGACCAGCGCCAGCACCACGGACACCGGTGCCACCTTGGCGCTGGCGAAGTTCGACAGCAGGCGCCAGAACGGGTGCTCGCGGGTCGCGTCTTTCTTGCTGCGCTCGACCGCCTTCTTGCTGATGCCGACATAGGAGATGGCCACCGGCAACAGGATCAGGTTGGTGAACACGATCACCGCCACGCCGATAGAGGCGCCGATCGCCAGTTCGCGAATCACCCCGATGTCGATGATCAGCAGGGTGATGAAGCCCACCGCATCGGCGAGGATGGCAATCATCCCCGGCAGGAACAGCTGACGGAAGGTACGCCGCGCTGCCGTAAGCGCATTGTCAGCGCCGCTCGACTGCAGGGCGATGCCATTGATTTTCTGCACCCCGTGGGAAATACCGATGGCGAAAATCAGGAACGGCACCAGCATCGAGTACGGGTCCAGGCCAAAGCCCACCGCATGCATCAGCCCCAGCTGCCAGACCACCGCTACCAGGGTGGTGATGAGCACGGCGATGGTGCTGCGGATACACCAGGTGAACCAGTACAACAGTACACAGGTAATGGCCAGGGCGACGCCGAAGAACATCGCCACCATCACCAGGCCATCGATCAGGTCACCGACCTTCTTGGCGAAGCCGACGATGTGCACTTTCACATTGGGGTTTTGCGCCTGGAACTTGTCGCGGATCTTTTCTTCGAGCAGGTGCGAGAACTGCTGGTAGTCCAGCTTCACCTGCTTGCCCGGGTCCTGCGGGTCGGGGTAGCTCTCCAGCAGCGGCACGTCGACGATGCTGGACTTGAAGTTGTTGCCCACCAAGCGCCCAACCTGGCCGGACTTGAGCACGTTGTCACGCAAAGTGTCGAGGCTGTCCTGCGAGCCGTTGTAGGTGTTGGGGATCACCTCGCCACCGGAAAAGCCCTCTTCGGTGACCTCGCTCCAGCGCACGCTGGGGCTCCACAGTGACTTCAGCCCGGCGCGGTCGACGCCCGGTATGTAGAACACCTCGTCATGGATCTGCCGCAGGGTC
>NZ_JABMCN010000167.1:8075-13423 GCF_013179515.1 Pseudomonas sp. CM27 | reverse complement strand
CGACCTGAAGTCACGCGCGACCAGGCTGCCGACAATGTTGGCGCGTTCGATGTTCTGGCGCAGTTGCTCGATGTCTGCCCTCGCACCCTGGTAACTGTCGGGCATGACCGGGCCACCCTGGAAGCCTTCTTCGGTGACTTCGGTCCAGCGCACGGCGGGGCTCCACAGCGACTTGACCCAGGCGCGGTCCACGCCCTGGCTGAGAAACAGCTCGTCGTTGATGTGGCGCAGGGTCTGTAGGTAGCCCGGATCGAAAATATCGCCTTGGGTGTTCTCCACCACCACCCGCACCGCGTTGCCCAGGCCGCGCAACGAGGCGCGGTTTTCCAGGTAGTTGTGGATATACGGGTGGCTCTGCGGCAGCATCTTGTCGAAACCGGGCCGCAGCTCCAGACGGGTCAGGGCCATGAAGCCCAGCACCAGGGTAGCCAGCAGCATGCACAGCAGGAACGCCAGGCGGTGATTGAACACCAGGCGCTCCAGGCCGTTGCCCGAACGCGGGTCGAAGTCAGCGAGGTTGCGAATTACCGGCAGGGTATCTTGGCGGGTAGCGGCCATCAGGGTCTTCTCTGGTTATGGGTGCGACGGGGGATTACCGGCCTGGTTGCGTACGCCCCGCTCGCCCACCAGCACCAGGCCGTTGCCTGCATCGGTGGTGAGCGCGGTCACCGGGCTGCGGGCGCTTTGCGGCACCGGGCTGAAACTGGCGCCGTCATCCTGGCTAAGCAATAGCTCGCCGGCCTGGCTGGCTAGCCACAGCTGCCCGTCACGGTCGATGCCGGCAGCGGTAAGGCTGCTGTTCACGCCGGTGGAGACCGGCTGCCATTGCCGGCCGCCATCCGTGCTGCGATAGGCGTGACCACGCAGGCCGTAGACCAGCAATACGCCGCGCTTGCCGACAGCGCCGAACAGCGTGCCGGCGTAGGGCGTGGCAATGCGGCTGAAGCGCTTGCCGTCCCATTTCAGCAGCAAGCCCTGTTCGCCGGTGATGTACAGGTCGTCACCCACCGCAGCCAGGCTGGTCAGGTGCAGACCTTGCGGGTTGTCGCTGTGGTCCAGCCACGGCTGCCAGTGCGCGCCACCGTCAGTGGTGCGCAATAGCAGGTTGAACACGCCCACCGCGTAACCATTGCGGGCATCGCTGAACCACACGTCGAGCAAGGCATTGTCGGCACTCGCAGCCGGCAGCTGTTCGGCCAGCGCGCGGCCGTCCAGCTGCCGCTGCCAGTGCCCACCACCATCGCGGCTGTGCAGCACCACACCCTCGTGGCCGACCGCCCACCCCAGTTCGGGCGTGGCGAAACTCACGGCGTTGAGGTCAGCGCTGACCGGCACCTCGGCCTGTTGCCAGTGAGCGCCGTGGTCATCGGAATACAGGATGTGCCCGCGCGGGCCCACCGCGACCAGGCGCTGCCCGGCCAGGGTCACATCGCGCAAGGCGCTGCTGGCGACCAGCGCGCTGGGCATGGCGGGCACATCCAGCACGTCGGCAAAGGGCGCCGCCATGGCTGCGCCGTGCAGCGCAGCCATGGCCAGCATCAGTGCGCTGCAGCGTTTGAAGACAGACATTGGCCACCTCTGCTCCATGGTTCAGCGAATGCCATTGCCGGCCAGCGACTCGGGCGACCATTGGGTCTTCGACAGCGGGTCGATGTAGCGGATGCCGCCATAGGCGCCGACCACGCCATTGAGGTTATAGGTGCCACCGATCAGGTCATGGATCATGAACGGGGTGGCATCCGGGGTCTGCTTGTCGTAGCTCTGCGTGAGGAAGGCGAACGACCCGCGGTACAGCTGGCCACGGGCGTCGTACTGGTCCGAGGCCAAAGCGATCCAGCTGTCTTCGTCGAGGTAGAAGCGGCGCTTGTGGTAGATGTGCCGTGCGCCGTCCTTCAGCTTGCCCTCCACAACCCACACGCGGTGCTTCTCCCAGCGTACGAACTGCGGCGCCAGATGGTTGGGCGTGGTCAGTTGCCTGACGTCGGTGTTGTAGGTGAGCTGGTAGGTGTTGTACGGCACATACATTTCCTGCTTGCCGACCAGGGTCCAGTCGTAGCGGTCCAGCGCCCCGTTGAAGACGAACACGTCATCGTAGGTACCCGAGCCCGAAGTGCCCGGGTTGGGCGTGTCGTATGCCAGGTTGGGTGCCAGCTTGACCCGGCGCTGGCCCGGCAGGTACTGCCAGGCACTGCGCGGCTGCACCAGCGGGTTGGCGGCATCACGCAACATCATGGCTTCGCCGGCACGGCGCGCGGGCCCGGTGTACACCAGTTTCATCTGGTAGTAGGTGTCCTTGGCGCCAATCGGCTTGTTCATGTCTTCGTATATCGGGTAACTGATGTTGGCCTGGCCGGTGGTCGACAACGTGGGCTTGCCGGCAGCATCGACGTTCCATGAGTCGTATTTGGCAGTCATGCTTACGCCTTGGTAGCGCAGCAGGAAGTTCCACATCGCTTCGGCACCGTTCTGCGGGATAGGGAACGGGATGCCGGGTAGCACATTGTCGACTGCACTACCGCCTTCCTGGCTGTGGGCACCGGTGGCGTTTTTACGGGTGTTGTCGAGCACCGCCTGGGGCAACGCCACGCTACGGTGGGTCGGGAACACATCCACACGGTAGCTGGGGTAGCGCTTGAGCAGCTCCAGGGTGGTGGCGGTGAGCTGGTCCTTGTACTGCGCGGCGTTGTTGCCATCGATGACCAGCAGCGGCTTGTCGCTGGCAAACGGGTCGGGACGCATGCTGGCGCCGCTCTGGTAGCCGGCGGGCGGGGTCAGCAGGCCGCCCTGGTAGGCCGGGATCGAGCCATCGGCGTTACCGGCTTTTTCCGCGCCGATGGCGGTCAGGCTGGTGCCCAGGCGTGCGGCCTGGTCGGGGGACACAGCGGCCTGGGCAGTGCTCAGGGCGGCCAGTGACAGGCACGAGGCCAGCAGGGTTGGTACGAAGTTCATGATGGTTGTCTTCCTGTATGGGCGTTAGGAAACATGACTCAGAAGGTCGTCTTGACGGTCAGGTACAGGGCGCCGCGGTCCTCGGTGGTGGCACCACCGCCGGAGAAGGAGGCGTAGCCGCCGCCGTAGCAGGTGTAATCCTGTTCGCCATCCAGGGCGTTGGGGGTGCTGCCGTCGGTCTGGCCGTCCTTGCAAGCCTTTGCCTGACCGAAGCTGTCGACGTACTTGAGGTCGACGAAGTACTGGTTGTAGATGGCCGCGCTCAGGCCCAGCGCATAGTTGCCAGTGTTCTCGGCGCCACCGCCTTGCACCGGCGACACACCGTCGATGCCCACGTTGATCGACAGCGGCAGGCTCAGGTCCATGCCCGGCAGCACCTGATACCAGGTGGGGGTGAAGTTGACGGCGATACCCCAGTTGTCCCGTGTAGCCTTGTCCAGGCCGCGATAGCTGCTCTTGCCCTTGTACAAAGCCTGATTGTGGCTATCGAGCTTGAGCAGGTTGCTGTAGAACAGCTCGCCCAGCAGGGTTGCCGCGTCGAACAGCGGTGTGTCGCCAATGGTCATCAGGCCGTTGACGGTGAAGTGCAGCGTGTCGCCGGTAGCACTCAGGCTGTCGCCATCCCTGGGCACGTCGTAGACCACACCGCTGCTGGGCAAGCGCGCGGGCAGCAGGCCGAAACCGCCGCCCAGGCCGCCCTGGCCAGGCGCGCTGACGATTGCCGGGATACTCGCCAACGGCATGTTGTGGCGGATGTTCAGGTCACTGCCGACGCTGATACCGCCGACATCCCTGGAAAGGCTCAGGCCATAGATATCGATGTTGTCGGCATAGGCGAACTGGTAGGTCGGGCTCTGCAGCGAGTTGTACAGGTTTCCTACCGCGCCTTGGCGGCTGCCCGGCGGGTTGCCGAACGGGCCGTTGGCAACGCTCATGCCGCGCGCGTCGAGCCAGGCCTGGGGCAGGATTTCCGAGGTCTTGCGGTAGTAGAAACCAAGGGTGCCACCCAGCCAGTCCGGTGCCCATTTGGCCATGACGCCCCAATCGCCGCGCTTGCCCGGCGTCAGGTCGTGGCCACGGCGAAGGGTGGTCAACGCCCCGCGCACCGGAATAAGCCCCGGTGTCCCGGTGTGCCCCAGCAGGAAGCTCTGCGCACCCTCGCCTACCACATCCGCGCCACCATAGTAGGTACCAGCCTCAGGCAGGCGAGCGGCGTCCCAGTCGAAGAAGTACTGCGCAGCCACGCTCAGTTCAGCGTTGACCAGAAAGGAGGTCGACAGCTGGTTACGCGGTACGAACAGTTCCTTGGCCTCGGTGCCCGGCGAGGCGGCCAGCTTGGCCAGGTCCAGACCGGACTGACCATAGCTCAGCGAGTGCACCGGGTTGAGCAGCGTTTCCCCCCAGAACAGATTGTGCTGGCCGAGTTTGGCGCTGACCTGCGAAGCCTCACCCACGTCACGGCTGATGAATACGAAGGCATCCAGCACTTCGCCGGACGGGCCACTGTAGTAGCGTTGGGCATAATTGCTCAGGTGCGGGCTGCCAAGTGGCACGCCGGTACCCGGCAGGCCGTTGAGACTGGGGTTGATGCCCGACTGGTCGCCGTTGCCATTGACGAACGGGTTGCTGTTGGAACCGGCGTTGTCATAGGCCTTGTCGTACCAGCTGGCGGTGCTGACGCGCAGCCCGGTATTGCCGTGGTACACCACGTCCAGTTCGGTCAGCAGATCGACCCGGTTGCTGATAGTGCTGCCGGCCTTGCGAAAGTTGTAGTCGCCGTCGTTGCTGTTGGGCGTGCCCAGCATGCGCTTATCGGCACTTTCGGTACGCACGCCGTAGTTGTATTTGACGGTATTGTCGAAGCGCACTGCCCAGCTTTCATTGCCAGTATCGACTTCGAAAGCCTGCGCGGCGGGTAGCGCAAGCAAGCCGATGGCGCAGGCGAACAGGCAGCGCTGTGGCTTCACGGCGCGGTGAATGCGGTGTTCAGGCATTACGATGGCTCCACGTATTGTTATTGTTTTTTAACCAGCCCGTCTTGCGCGGGCGTGGTTGGGGCGTCCATGCACTATTACAGGTGGGCACTGTCCATTCGGCGGATCAGCGCTTCGGCCAACGGCCAAGGGCCGAAACCGGAGGCCGGGTTGAGGTGGCCCACGGCGCCCAGGTTGACCAGCTCACTGCCCCACCGACCGGCCAGTACGCCGGCGGCGGCGTAGGAGGCCAGGGGGTCATTGCTGCTGGCCGCAACGATGCTGGGGAACGGCAGCGGCATTGGCGGCAACGGTGACCAGCCCTTTTCTGCCAGGCTGGACGGGCTGGGGTAATGCGCTGGCCAATCAGCGTCGAGGTCTGGTGGCGCTGCCAGCAAGGCGCCCTTGATGGGGCGTCGGTAGCGC
>NZ_JABMCN010000167.1:4257-7977 GCF_013179515.1 Pseudomonas sp. CM27 | reverse complement strand
CTTTTCTGCCAGGCTGGACGGGCTGGGGTAATGCGCTGGCCAATCAGCGTCGAGGTCTGGTGGCGCTGCCAGCAAGGCGCCCTTGATGGGGCGTCGGTAGCGCGCCGCCCAATGCGCGACCATCAACACGCCGGCACTGTGGGCCACCAGCAGCACCGGGCCATCAATCTGTTCCAGCTCGCGCTGGATCGCTTCGACCCGGGCGTTGCAGCAAAGCCCGTCAACCTGCAGCGGCGGCACGCTACGCACCTTGGCCAGGCGGCTGGCGAGCAGGGTTTGCCAATGCTCGGCGACATGGTCACGCAAGCCTGGAACGATCAGCACGGTGGCAGTGGTTTGCAGTTTTTCCACGGTGAACCTCGTGTGCGGGTATGTCGCTTGAGGTTCACAGTAAACAGCCCCTCCCCCGAGTGCTTCACATTGGGCGTCAGGCACTTTTCATTTGATGACAAGGCCCCGACAGCACTTTGCTTTTCAATTCATGACACGCACGCTATAAAAAGCGAACTGCATGTCGGCCCAGCCAACTACAAAAAAAACCGCATGGAAAACAATAAAAATGCCCGCTTTAGTCCGTGCTGCCAGCTTGACCAACTACCTGGAGGTATCCCGCCACCTGGGGCTCAACCCGAATGCGCTGCTGGCACAGGTTGGCCTTGGTGCAGCGTTGCTTGACGACCCCGACCGGCGCATTCCGGTCGCTAGCGTCATCAGCTTGCTGGAGGCCTCTGCCAAAGCCAGCCAGTGTGAAAGTTTCGGCTTGCGCATGGCCGAGTTACGCCAGCTGTCGGACTTCGGTGAAATCAGCCTGCTGCTCAGTCACCAACGTAATCTGCGCGACGCCCTGCAGGTCATCGTGCAGTACCGCCACCTGCTCAATGACGCCCTGGCCATTCACATCGAGGAAGCCGGCAAGACCGTGGTCATCCGCGAAGAGGTGATCAACGAGCGAGCGCCTTGTAGCCGCCAGGCAACCGAGCTGGCGATTGGCGTGATGATGCGTCTGTGCGCGGCCCTGCTGGGCGGCCAGTGGCACCCGATCAGCGCCAATTTCACCCATGCCGCCCCTGCCGACCTGGCCATTCACCGACGCATCTTTGGCTGCACACTGGTGTTTGGCAGCGAATTCAACGGTATAGTCTGCCCCGCCGCCGACCTTGACAGCACCAGCCCGCAGGCCAACGAAGCCATGGCGCGCCTGGCACGGCGCTACCTGGACACCCTGCCGGCCGGCAGCCCAGCGTCGCTGGAGCTGGAACTGCGCAAGACCATCTACCTGTTGCTGCCCATGGGGCGGGCCACGCTCGAGCAAGTGGCGCAGACCCAGGGCATGAACGTGCGCACCCTGCAGCGGCGGCTTGAAGAAAGCGGGTTGACCTTCAAGGACCTGATCAACAGCGTGCGCCGCGACCTGGTGATGCGCTACCTGGAAAACCCCAACTATTCGCTGGGGCGCATCGCCGACATGCTCGGCTATTCGATGCCCAGTTCGTTCACCCGCTGGTTCATCGCCCAGTTCGGCATGCCGCCAGCCAGTTGGCGCATGCAGCACAGTGACCCACTTGCGTCAGGGCCACCGGGCGTTTGAAGCGGGCTTGCTGGCGCCAGGGGAATCTGGCGCCATCGGCTTTGCGGACTATTCGCTGTCGACGCAGATGAACACCTCGTCACCCTCGCGCTCCACGGGGTAACTGACAACCCTGAGCGCCGTGGAATTGACCAGGTACCCACTGGCCAGGTCAAACCGCAGCCCATGCGCGCAACACTGGATCACCCGGCCTTCCAGGCGCCCGCCGCACAAGGACGCGCCCTGGTGCGGACAACTGTCGGCGATGGCGTAGAGTGAGTCGGCCACATTGAACAAGGCGATGCTGCGGCCCTCGCAGGCGAGTAACACGCGCGCACCGCGCGCCGGTACCTGCGTGGGGAGCAGTCGGATGCGTCGGCTCATACCTGCTGCGCCTCATGCAACGCTGCGGACATGCCTGCAAACAGCGCCTCGGCCGGCTGCAGCCCGGCAATCAATGGCCCCTGGTTGAAGCGGTAGCATGGCACCGCGCTGCCGGCACGCCCTGCCCCGGCGAGAAACGGGCTGCCATCGTCACGCACACAGTCGATGATCTGCGCGGCATCCAGCCCGCAGCCTTGGACGATAGCCAGCAAGGTGGCGCTGTCGCCCAGGTCGCGACCCTGGTGGAAGTAGGCAATGAACAGGCGTGCCAGCAAGTCTTCCAGCTGCCTTGGGCTGAGCACGCTGGCGGCCCGTTGCACAAGGCGGTGGGCATTGCCGGTGTTGGGCATGCGCTTGATACGCGAAAAATCGATATCCTCACCGACCACTCGGGCCGCTTCACGCACCTGGGCCTGGCGCTCGCGTACCGCTTGCTCGCTGCCCAGGCGCTGCCGGTAGAAGGTAGTGAAAGGCAGCCCCTTGGCGGGCAGCCCCGGCAGCAACTGCACGCCCCGCCAGTGCAACTGCACCTGTTGCCCGGGGTAGCTGCGCTGCAGCAGCAGCAAGGCCGCTTGCAGGTGTCGTTGGCCAATCAGGCACCAGGGGCAGACGAAATCGAAAAATACCTCGACAGACAACAGCTGTTTCACGTGTTCAACTCCTGAGTTGCAGACGTTCCATGTCGCGGTGGTAGTGACGTTTGGCGGCAAAGAACACCGCCGCCGCAGCGATGCTTGCCAGCGGCACCAGCTGGAGCGCAGCCTGCAGGCCGATAAGGTCCGACAGCCGGCCAGTGATCAATGGCCCGGTGGCCAGGCCCAGCAGGTTGTTGGCCAGGGTCAGGGTGGCGAATGCCGTGCCATGCACTGCGGCATGGGTCAGGTTGGCGACCATGGCGCTGGAAGGGCCGTTGGTGCCGGCGGCGATCATCATGCCCAGGCAGATCAACAGCAGTTGCGCAGTGCCGACTGGCAGCGCGAAGGCGATGCTCAGCAGCACGCAGCTGCCCAGGCAGTAGGCAATCGCCAGGCTGATCTTGCGGTCCGGGCGCTGGCGCCCGAGGCGGTCGCAAAGCATGGCGCAGAGAATCATGCCGATGCCACTGCACAGCACGATGACTGCGGCGATAGCCCCCGCCCGGTCGGTGCCCATGGCGTAATAGCGGTTCAGGTAACTGGGCATCCAGACGATCAGTGTCCCACCGACGAACAGCTGCAGGCCGCTGCCGACGTAAGCGGCAATGACCGAGCGGCTGCCGTACAAGCTTCGCAGCGGGTGGCTGGGCTTGCCTTGCTGGCGTTGCGCACAGCCAGGCGCAATGCGTGCTTCCTTGACGATCAGTGGATACAGCATGGCCAGCACCAGCCCGAACAGGGCCATGCCGGCGAACGCCCAACGCCAGCCCAGATGCTGCGCCAATGCGCCGCCCAAGGCCATGCCCAGCACCGAGCCGAACATCCCGCCGGCCATGAAGGCACCGGCCAACGTCGAGCGCATGTCGCGAGGAAACACCGCTACTACCACGGCAATGCCGACACTGCCGTAGGCTGCCTCGCCGACGCCGACCAGGAAGCGTGCGATGAACATCTGCGGGTAGTTTTCTGCCAGGGCGCACCCGAGGGTCGCCAGGCTCCACAGCACGGCCATCAGCACCAGGCTGCGCACCCGGCCGAACCGGTCGGCGAGCAGCGACAGCGGGAAGGTCAAGAGGCCGACCATCAGCGCAACAATGCCGCTGAGCAGGCCGAGCTGGCCGTCGGTCAGCGCCC
>NZ_JABMCN010000167.1:0-4158 GCF_013179515.1 Pseudomonas sp. CM27 | reverse complement strand
GCGGGAAGGTCAAGAGGCCGACCATCAGCGCAACAATGCCGCTGAGCAGGCCGAGCTGGCCGTCGGTCAGCGCCCATTCGGCTTTGAGCAGCGGGAACACCGCGTTGAGTACCTGACGCGACATGTAGTCGGAGATCAACAGGCCGAAGGTCAGCGCGAACACCACCCAGGCATAACGCCGGGGCACGCTGTGGGCGGTTTCGGTAGCGCAATCTTCGGCACTGGCGAGGTAGGTGGCCATGTTGCCTCCTTGGGAGTGGGACTTGAATGTCGCTTTTGTTGTTATGGGTAACAGCCAGAACTGATGTTGCGCTTGGGGCTTCTTCGCGGGCGTGCCCGCGAAGCGCCAGGGCGTGCTTCGTCAGGTACGCTGCGGCACGCCTTTCTCACCGGGCTGGCGGTTGGGTGCCATGCCGTTGCGTTCGAGGGTCTGCTCGACGCTGTGGTACTGCTGCCCGATACGGTAAATGGCGCGGGCCTCTTTGCCGTTGGCAATCTCACGGCCCAGTTCGTGGGCCACGCGCACGGTCTGCTGGATCTGCTGCACCGAGGTGAAGCGCTTGCCGTGTTGGTCGATGATGGTGTCTTCGTTGCCGCAGCGCGGGTGCAAGCCCATGGCCAAGGCCATGGTGTTGAACGGCAGGACGTTCTTCAGCAGCGATTCGGCAGTCAGGGTGCAGCCGTCTGGCGCACGGTGGATGAAGTTGAAGAAGTTGAACGGGTTGGGGCCATCGAAGCCGCCGCCAATACCGATCCAGGTCAGGTTCAGCGGGCCCATGTAGTCGCCGCGACGGACGATGCGCTCAAGCGTTTCCAGGGCATGCATGCCGGTCAGCTGAAAGTGCGGCTGGATGTTGCTGGCCTGCAGGCGGCGCAAATGCTCGCGGACCCAGGCCGGGCCGGCCGGTACGGTCATCTCGCTGTAGGCGGCGTGGATCGCCGGGCTGGCCAGCGAGGTGCCTTCGAGGTACTGCGGGTACAGCAACTCCATGATGTTCATCTGCGTGGTGTTGATGGCCACGGTCACCTGATCGGGCCGCGGCGTCAGTTCGGCGAGCATGTGCCGGGTGTCGTCCGACAGCCATTTGGCGGCCTCGCCTTCGCCTTCCGGGGCGAAGGAAATCGAGCCGCCGACCTGGATGATCATGTCCGGCACCGCTTCGCGCACCCCGGCGATCAGCTCATTGAATTTGGACAGCCGTTTGGAGCCTTTGCCATCCAGCTCACGCACGTGCAAGTGCAGCACGGTAGCGCCTGCCTCGAAGCAGTCGACGGCCTTCTGCACCTGCTCGTCCATGGTCAGCGGAATGTCTTCAGGGAAATCTTCGGGCATCCACTCCGGGCCATAGGGGGCCACGGTGATTACCACCTTTTCCATGTTTTCCGGGTGCAACGAATCGTCGAAGAATTGCATGCTGTAGTCCTCGCTATTGTTATTGTGCGGTTGCCGCCAATGGCGGCAGCAGGCTTAAAACGTGGGGCTGCCCTGGATGCCGGCGCGCTCCATCTTGCGGTGGCACGGCGGGTAGTCCATGACCGCGTAGTGCTGGGTACTGCGGTTGTCCCAGATGGCTACGCTGTTGGGCTTCCAGCGCCAGCGCACCTGGTACTCGGGCAGGTAAGCCTGGCTGATCAGGTAGCGCAGCAGGTCGCTGGCGCCGGGGTTGGCATCCTGGCCAAAGCGCACCCGCTGCGGGGTGTGGTAGTTGCTGAAATGGGTGGTGAAGGCGTTGACGAACAGCACCTGCTCACCGGTATCCGGGTGGGTGCGTACTACCGGGTGCTCGGCATCCGGAAACTGCGCCCTGAGCGCCAGGCGCTTTTCCATCGGCATGGCGGCGCCGAAGCTGGCTTCGATGCTGTGGCGGGCCCGCAGGCCTTCGATCCTGGCTTTCACATCGGCGGGCAGGTTGGCAAAGGCCAGGACCATGTTCGCCCACAAGGTGTCGCCACCCACCGGTGGGCATTCGATACAGCGAAGAACGCAGCCCATGGGCGGTGAATCGCGCCAGGTGGCGTCGGTATGCCAGGCATTTTCATAGCGGTCGCTGGGCTGATCCGGGCGCTTGTAGATCCGCACCAGGCCCGGGTGTTCAGGGTCGCTGCCGGCAACCGGGTGATCCTCCAGTTCGCCGAAGCGACGGGCGAAGGCCACATGCTCGACGCGACTGAAGTGCTGGTCGCGCAGGAACAGCACACGGTGCTGGAGCAACTGCTGGCGTAGCTGGGCGAACAGGTCGTCGTCATGGATCGCGTCGGCCAGGTTGACACCCCTCACCTCGGCCCCGATCGCGCAGGTCAGTTGTTCGATGTGCATGCAGTTGCCCTCTTCAGATGACGAAGATCGACGAGCCGGTGGTCCTGCGGGCTTCAAGGTCGCGGTGCGCCTGAACCGCATCCTGCAAGGCGTAGTGCTGGTTGATTTCGATACGAATGCGGCCGCTGCTGACATGGTCGAACAACTCGCCCGCCAGGTCGGCCTTTTCTGCCGGGTCGGCGATGAAATCGGCCAGGGCCGGCCGGGTCAGCTGCAGCGAGCCCTTGATCGCCAGCAACTGCGGGTCGAACGGCGCGATGCTGCCCGACGCGGTGCCAACGCAGACCATAAGGCCGCGGCGCTTGAGCGAATCCAGCGAGCCGCTGAAGGTGTTCCTGCCGACACTGTCGAACACCACGTTGACCCCTGCCCCATCGGTCAGTTCGCGCACGCGACTGGCCACGTCTTCGAAGCTGTAGTCGATGACGTGGTTGCAACCATGGGCGCGCGCCACCTCGGCCTTGGCCTCGGTAGAGACGGTGCCGATCACGTTCAGCCCCAGCAACCGCGCCCACTGCGCGACGATCAGGCCTACGCCGCCAGCGGCAGCATGCAGCAGTACGCTGTCACCGGGTTTGAAGTCATACAGCCGGCGCAGCAGGTAGGCTGCCGTAAGGCCGCGCATGGTCATGGCGGCGGCCGTCTCGAAGGCGATGGTTTCCGGCAGCTTGATCAGCGCAGCGGCGGGCACCAGGCGCTCGGTGCAGTAGGCACCCAGGGTATTCAGGAACCCGGTGTAGGTCACCCGGTCACCCACCTCGACTTGCGTCACGCCCGCACCCAGCGCCTCGACCACGCCCGAGGCTTCCACGCCAATGCCATTGGGCAGCGGAATCGGGTAGGTGCCGTTGCGGAAGTAGGTATCGGCGTAGTTCAGGCCCACCGCTACCTGGCGCAAGCGCACTTGCCCCGGACCCGGGTCGCCGACCTCGGCGTCCTCGTAGCGCAGTACCTCGGGGCCACCGGTCTGATGGAAACGTACGACTTTGGACATGCTTGTCTCTCCAATCATCGATCTGGACGCCAGGCGTCAGTGCTGGGTGACTGGACTTTATGCCCTTGGCAAGCGGGGTGCTTCGCATCGGACGACAGCGGATTAGCATTTGATGACAGCGGCCGTTATGACCTTGTGATTAGCCGGAACAGAACTGAGCCCTGCAGTGTTTGTACGGGTCCAGATGCTTGAACGCAGCCAATCTGACGAGGTGAACCATGACCATCGAAGCAGAGACTCTCGCTCAACTGACCCAGGCGCTGAGGGCCCAGGGTGCAAGGCGTATCGCCGACCTCACCTTCATCCGCGCGCCCTATCGTTGCGACCACCGTTGGGTGTGCAACGTCGTACGTCGACACGGAACGCGCTGAACCGTCAATTATTGATGAGCCTGCTTGATGCTTATCCATGGCACGACTAATACTTAGGTCTCTGCCTGGGGAGGCACGAAACATGCAACCAAGATTCGTTATCGTTCCGGCTGTGCCCATCGAGAAGGAGTCGTTTCGCGTGGCGGGCCGGTATTACGCCGCTACCGTCTGCGGGGGATTCGACATTTACGACAACCACGCCAAGGAAAGGCTCAAACCCAGCTACTCGAGCAAGACGGACGCGCAGTTGCGCTGTGAGCAGATGAACAAGCGGGGTGATATCGGGTGATGCAGGCCCGGTAGCACTCGGTTCCCTGAGCAAGGTGGACACCACCGCGTTCATGAGCTGCGCCGAGTGGAGCTATACCCAGCACACGGCCCGCCTGCCCAGCATGGGCGGATCGAGCGGCTCGGGTTACTGAGTCAGTCCAGGCATTCCCTTGCAGCCTGGCGCAGCTTGTCGCCCGACAGGAAAC
>NZ_JABMCN010000166.1 GCF_013179515.1 Pseudomonas sp. CM27 | reverse complement strand
TACGAATAAAGCCCAATACTAAAAAAATAGATGCCGCATTTGAGCGTGGCCGACAACAGGGGTATGAAGAAGGATTCAGTGCCGGCCATTCTTCTGGGTATAACAAAGGCCATAAAGAAGGATATGCATCAGGATTTGACTTCGGCAGAGATTTCGGGTCCAAATGGGGATTTGCCGAAGGCAAAATATCAGGAAGCAAACGACTCAATCGCCCTCTTCAAACCTTTGCCGAACGCGCTGAGCATATCTCGGAAGCACCATTACCTCTCGGAATTGTAACGAGCAAGTACTTTAACGCCGACCAAAATGACCACCTTAGGGTGCTAGCCAACTTACGACTTAGGGAGGCGGGCCTGGAACAGACCTATTTTCACAAATCGCAAATTAGCCCAGATTGGGACAGTCAAAGCTATATGAAGCTTATTCGAGAATTCGATGCTGCAACCCGCTTCAACCCCACAGGTAGTTAAGCCCTTTCAGATGACTGAACTTTGCAAAGGGCATGTAAATCTGATCAAGACACTCAATACTAGGCGCTGTGTGAAAAGTCTTGAGACGAAAATCAGGCAAGGCGAAAACAGCCGAGGAACGGTCGGGGTCGCGCCCGACTTTACGGGTTGTAAATGAACATTCCGAGGCTGTTTTCAACGCAGCATCACCGAGTATCAAGACTTTTCATACAGAGCCTACACCTCACCCGCATTCTGACCGGGGATCAGATGCTTGACGAAGTTGCACGGCCGGTGGCGGGCATCCAGCTGCTCCGCCAGAATCCCCTCCCAGGCCGTGCGGCATGCCCCGGTGGAGCCGGGTAGGCAGCACACCAGCGTGCGGTTGGACAACCCGGCCAAGGCTCGGCTCTGCACGGTCGAGGTGCCGATATCCAGAATCGACAGCGCCCGGAACAGCTCGCCAAAACCGTCGATGCGCTTGTCCAGCAGGCACTCGACCGCCTCCGGCGTGCTGTCGCGGCCGGTAAAGCCGGTACCGCCGGTAATCAGCACCACCTGCACCTGTTCATCGGCAATCCAGGTGGCCACCTGAGCGCGGATCTTGTACAGGTCGTCCTTGAGCAGCGCCCGCGCCACCAGGCGATGGCCGATCTCCACCGAACGGCTGGCCAGCAGCTGGCCAGAGGTGTCGTTGTCATAGGAACGGGTGTCGCTGACGGTCAGTACGGCGATGTTCAGCGGGACGAAGACCGCATCGGGTTGGACGCGCACGGTGTAGCTCCTTGAATGGCATTTGCGCCACGCTAGAGACATGGGCTGAAAGCGTCCAATCGATATGGCGAACTGCTTCATCGACAAGGTCTATCGCTGCCTGTACCGGCCCTATCGCCGGCAAGCCAGCTCCCACAGGTACGGCGCAGGCCTTGAGGGCAATGTCCTGAGTGAGCTGGCTTGCTAGCGACAGGGCCCGCACGGGCACCATCAAACAATGGCCAGCCACCGCAGAGTTGGTTAAGGTCAACACACCCCGCATGCCAGGCACTTCCATGGACATCAAGCAGCTCAAGTTCCTCATCGCCCTCGACCAGACCCGCCACTTCGGCCAGGCGGCGGCGCTGTGCCACATCACCCAGCCGACGCTGTCCATGCGCCTGCGCAACCTGGAAGACGAACTGGACCTGGTACTGGTCAAGCGTGGCCAGCGCTTCGAGGGCTTCACCGAGGCCGGCGAGCGCATTCTGGCCTGGGCCCGCACCCTGCTGGCCGCCCACGACGGCCTGCAGGCCGAAGCCGCCAGTTGCCGTGGCCAGGTGGTCGGCAGCCTGCGCCTGGGCACGGTGCCGCTGGCCAGTTTCAACCCCATGCACCTGCTGCTGCCGCTACGGGAAAAATACCCGGAGCTGCACTTCCAGCTCAGTTCGCTGAGCTCGGAACAGGTCATCGACGGCCTTAGCCGCAACCAGCTCGATCTGGGCATCTGCTACCTGGACCAGGTCAACACCAGCTTCTTCGAAGTGATCGAATTGGGCATCACCACCATGGGCCTGCTGCATGACACCCGGCACTTCCGGTTTGCCAGCGACAGCTTGCGCTGGGACGAACTCGGCGACATTCCGCTGGGGTTGCTGAGCAAAGGCATGCACTACCGCCAGTCGCTGGACCTGAGCTTCCGCAGCCGTGGCCTGGAGCCCAATGCAGTGCTGGAAAGCGACTCGAGCTTCCAGCTGATCCAGGCCATCAACACCGGCATGTGCTGCGCGATCATGCCGCTGGACTGCGGCCTGGAAGACCTCAGCGAGCACTTGCGCATCCTGCCGGTGGCCGACGCCGCCATTCATAGCCAAGTGGGCCTGCTGCTGCGCCGCAGCGAGCCGCGTTCGGCGATTGCCGAGCAGTGCTTTGACCAGGCGCGGGCGCTGTTTCAGGCCAGCTGATCGCCGGTCGCCTGGCGGTACTGGCGCGGGGTAAAGCCGGTCAGTTGCTTGAACTGGCGGCTGAACGCGCTGTGGTCGGTGTAGCCGCAGCGCATTGCCACCTCGGTAATCGGCAGCTCTGAATGCAGCAGGCGATGGGCATGTTCCAGACGCGCCTTGTGAATCATCTGCCGGGGTGTGAGGTGGAACACCCGCTTGCAATAGCGCTCCAGCTGAGCCACGGAAATGCCGGCGATGCGGGTCAGCTCGCGCATGCTGATCGGCTGGTGGAAGTGTTGGCGGATGTGTTCGTCGACGGCGGCAAGGCGCTGGTAGGCGGGGTGGCTGTCGGCGGCTGACTGCAGGTCGACCGATATGCCGACCAGGCCGATGATCTCCCCGGCCTGGTTGTGCAGCGGGCGCTTGTGGGTCAGGCACCAGCCGGGTTCGCGGCTGCCATAAAGATGCAGCTCCAGTTGGTCTTCCAGCACCAGCCCTTCCTTGAGTACGCGGCGGTCCTGCTCGGTGTAGCCGGGGCCCAGCTGTGCCGGGAACACTTCGGCGCTGGTCTTGCCCAGCAACGGCTGCAGGCGCTTGAGGCCGCAGCGCTGGACCAGGGTGTTGTTGGCCAGCACGTAGCGGGCGGCCGGGTCCTTGATGAAGATTGCGGCGTTGGGGATGGCGTCGAGGATCGGCAGCAGCAGCGAGACACCGGCCAGCAGGGCCTCGAGGGTGGCGGGGCGGTGCTGATCGAGGGACTGGTACAGGGTTGCCAGGGGGGTGACGGTCATCTGCTTTATCTCGGTTTGCTGTGTCGGCCTCTTCGCGGGTGAACCCGCTCCCATACTCACCTCGCAGCTTTCGAAGGCCACGCAGGACCTGTGGGAGCGGGTTTACCCGCGAAGAGGCCGGTGCACCGATTGAATCTCTACAGCCCTTGCGCGGTATGGCTTTCAGCCTATCCACCGGCCTTCAACCCCGCCACAAATTTTTTGCAACTGTGCCGATTTCGTCATGCCCCTTGCAGAAAACCATCAAGAACCCTCGCCCCGATCGGCCCATTCTATGCCCCACGCAAGCCGCCCACATGCAACAAGAGCGCGGCCCAGAAAGCCGCACCTCGTGACATCAGACCTGCCTATCCAATAACCAACAAAAAGGCGAACCCATGTCAGGCAAATTCAAGAAACAGCTGTCGTTGCTCGACCTCACTTTCATCGGCCTGGGGGCCATCTTCGGCTCCGGCTGGCTGTTCGCCGCCAGCCACGTCTCGGCCATCGCCGGCCCGGCCGGCATCCTCTCCTGGTTCCTCGGCGGCTTCGCCGTCCTGTTGCTGGGCATCGTCTACTGCGAACTGGGCGCCGCCCTGCCCCGCGCTGGCGGCGTGGTGCGCTACCCGGTGTACTCGCACGGCCCGCTGCTGGGTTACCTGATGGGCTTCATCACCCTGATCGCCTTTTCCAGCCTGATCGCCATCGAAGTGGTCGCCTCGCGCCAATACGCCGCCGCCTGGTTCCCCGAACTGACCAAGGCCGGCTCCAGCGACCCGACCGTGCTCGGCTGGCTGGTGCAGTTCGCCTTGCTGGGGTTGTTCTTCTTCCTCAACTACCGCAGCGTGAAAACCTTCGCCAAGGCCAACAACCTGGTCAGCGTGTTCAAGTTCATCGTGCCGCTGCTGGTGATCGGCGTGCTGTTCACCTTCTTCAAGCCGGAAAACTTCGAGGTCCAGGGCTTTGCTCCGTTCGGCCTGTCGGGCGTGGAAATGGCCGTGTCGGCTGGCGGCATCATCTTCGCCTACCTGGGCCTGACGCCGATCATTTCGGTAGCCAGCGAAGTGAAAAACCCGCAGCGCACCATCCCGATTGCGCTGATCCTCTCGGTGCTGCTGTCCACCGCGATCTACGCCCTGCTGCAACTGGCCTTCCTCGGCAGCGTGCCGACCGAAATGCTGGCCGACGGCTGGGCCAGCGTGACCAAGCAACTGGCCCTGCCCTACCGTGACATCGCCCTGGCCCTAGGCGTGGGCTGGCTGGCCTACCTGGTGGTGGCCGACGCAGTAATCTCGCCCAGCGGCTGCGGCAACATCTACATGAATGCCACCCCGCGCGTGATCTATGGCTGGGCGCAGACCGGCACCTTCTTCAAGTACTTCACCCGCATCGACGCCGAATCCGGCATCCCGCGCCCGGCGCTGTGGCTGACCTTTGCCCTGTCGGTGTTCTGGACCCTGCCGTTCCCGTCGTGGGAGGCGCTGATCAACGTGGTCTCCGCCGCCCTGGTACTGAGCTACGCCGTAGCCCCGGTCACCGTCGCCGCGCTGCGCCGCAACGCCCCCGACATGCCGCGCCCGTTCCGGGTCAAGGGCATGGCCGTGCTCGGCCCGCTGTCGTTCATCATCGCCGCGCTGATCGTGTACTGGTCCGGCTGGAACACCGTGTCGTGGCTGCTGGCGCTGCAAATCGTGATGTTCGTGCTGTACCTGCTGTGCGCTCGGTTCGTGCCCACCCAGCACCTGTCACTGGCCCAGCAAGTGCGCTCGTCGGCGTGGCTGATCGGATTCTACGCGGTGACCATCCTGCTGTCGTGGCTGGGCAGCTTCGGCGGCCTGGGGGTGATCGGCCACCCGCTCGACACCGTGGCCGTGGCCGCCTGTGCGCTGGGCATCTACTACTGGGGCGCGGCCACTGGCGTGCCGGCCCATTTGGTGCGCCTGGAAGGCGAGGACGAAAGCGAAGCCATCCAAGAGCCGCTGGCAGGCCAACGCCCGGCCGCGCTGGCTCGGTGAAGGATACTGGCCCTATCGCCGGCAAGCCAGCTCCCACAGGGGCTGCGCTGCCCCTGAGGCGGATGCAATACCCCAGAGGCCGATGCAATACCTGTGGGAGCTGGCTTGCCGGCGATGAGGCCAACATAAACAGCACAAGACCCTGCAGATCAAACAATGGACGAGCCCATGAAACAGATTCACGTCATCGACTCCCACACCGGCGGCGAACCCACCCGCCTGGTGATGAAAGGTTTCCCGCAATTGCACGGCCGCAGCATGGCCGAGCAGCGCGACGAACTGCGCGAGCTGCACGATCCATGGCGCCGCGCCTGCCTGCTGGAACCACGCGGCAACGATGTACTGGTCGGCGCACTGTACTGCCCACCGGTATCACCCGACGCCACCTGCGGGGTGATCTTCTTCAACAACGCCGGCTACCTGAACATGTGCGGCCACGGCACCATCGGCCTCGTCGCCTCGCTGCAGCACCTGGGCCTGATCGAACCTGGCGTGCACAAGATCGACACGCCGGTCGGCCAGGTCAGTGCCACCCTGCATGAAGACGGCGCCATCACCGTCGGCAACGTGCCCTCCTACCGCTACCGCCAACAAGTGGCGGTGGAGGTGCCCGGCCATGGCGTGGTGCGCGGCGACATCGCCTGGGGCGGCAACTGGTTCTTCCTGGTATCCGACCACGGCCAGCGCATCGAACTGGGCAACCGCGAGGCGCTGACCGAATACACCTGGGCAATGCTCAAGGCCCTCGAAGCCCAGGGCATCACCGGTGAAAACGGTGGCCCCATCGACCATGTCGAGCTGTTCGCCGACGACGCCAACGCCGACAGCCGCAATTTCGTGATGTGCCCCGGCAAGGCCTACGACCGCTCGCCCTGTGGCACTGGCACCAGCGCCAAGCTGGCCTGCCTGGCTGCCGACGGCAAGCTGGACGAAGGCCAGACCTGGGTGCAGGCCAGCATCACCGGCAGCCAGTTCCATGGCCGCTACGAGCGCGACGGCGAACGCATTCGCCCGTTCATCACAGGCCGCGCCTACATGACCGCCGACAGCACCTTGCTGATCGACGAACAGGACCCGTTCGCCTGGGGCATCTGACCCCGCTTTTATCCCGACTGAATACCGCCAGGAGCTACATCAATGACTAACAACATCTTCACCGGCACCATGCCCGCCCTGATGACCCCTTGCACCGCCGAGCGCAAGCCGGACTTCGACGCCCTGGTGCGCAAAGGCCGCGAATTGATCGAAGCCGGCATGAGCGCCGTGGTCTACTGCGGCTCGATGGGCGACTGGCCGCTACTGACCGAAGCCGAGCGCCAGGAAGGCGTGGCGCGCCTGGTGGCCGCCGGCATCCCGACCATCGTCGGCACCGGCGCGGTGAACACCCGCGAGGCCGTGGCCCATGCTGCCCACGCCGCCAAGGTAGGCGCCGCCGGCCTGATGGTCATCCCCCGCGTGCTCAGCCGCGGTGCCTCGCTGATCGCCCAGAAACACCACTTCTCGGCCATTCTCGCTGCCGCGCCGAAGCTGCCGGCGGTGATCTACAACAGCCCTTACTACGGCTTTGCCACCCGCGCCGACCTGTTCTTCGAGTTGCGCAGCGCGTTCCCCAACCTGATCGGCTTCAAGGAATTTGGCGGTGGCGCCGACCTGCGTTATGCCGCCGAGCACATTACCTCCAAGGATGACGACGTGACCCTGATGGTCGGCGTCGACACGCAGGTGGTGCATGGCTTCGTCAACTGCAACGCCACCGGCGCCATCACCGGCATCGGCAACGCCCTGCCGCGCGAAGTGCTGCACCTGGTGAGCCTGAGCAAGCAGGCGGCCAAGGGCGATGCCAAGGCCCGCCGCCTGGCACGCGAGCTGGAAGCGGCGCTGGCGGTGCTGTCGTCGTTCGATGAAGGCTGCGACCTGGTGCTGTACTACAAGCACCTGATGGTGCTGAACGGCGACCGCGAGTACGGCCTGCACTTCAACGAAACCGACGCACTGACCGACGCCCAGCGCAACTATGCCGAGCAGCAGTACGCGCTGTTCCGCAGCTGGTATGCCAGCTGGTCGGCCGAGCAGAACATCGCCTGATAACCCGGGGCCGCTGCGCAGCCCATCGCCGGCAAGCCAGCTCCACAGAGACTGCACAGGCCTGAGGCCGGTGATGATCCTGTGGGAGCTGGCTTGCCGGCGATGGGCCGCGCAGCGGCCCCTCATACCTGAAGCCCAAGGAGGCTCCATGACCCTGACAGGCAACCTGCTCATCGGCCAGACGCCGGTAACCGGCAGCCGCGAAGCCATCCACGCGGTCAACCCGGCCACCGGCCAGGCACTGCAACCCGCCTACCTCGGCGGCACCGGCGAACACGTGGCCCAGGCCTGTGCCCTGGCCTGGGAGGCGTTCGATGCCTACCGCGAAACTTCGCTGGAACAACGGGCCCGGTTCCTCGAAACCATCGCCGCGCAGGTCGAAGCGCTGGGCGATGTACTGATCGACCGCGCTGTAGCCGAAACCGGCCTGCCCAAGGCGCGTATCCAGGGCGAGCGTGGGCGTACCTGCACCCAGTTGCGCACCTTCGCCCGCGTGGTCCGGGCCGGCGAATGGCTGGACGTGCGGGTCGACAACGCCCTGCCCGAACGCCAGCCGGTGCCACGCGCCGACCTGCGCCAGCGCCAGGTGGCCCTGGGGCCGGTGGCTGTGTTCGGCGCCAGCAATTTCCCGCTGGCGTTCTCGGTGGCCGGTGGCGATACCGCCTCGGCCCTGGCCGCTGGCTGCCCGGTGGTGGTCAAGGCCCACGGCGCTCACCCCGGCACCAGCGAGCTGGTCGGCCAGGCGGTGGCACAAGCGGTGAAGTTGTGTGGCCTGCCGGCCGGGGTGTTCTCGTTGCTGTACGGTGCTGGCCGCGAAGTCGGCATCGCACTGGTCAGCGACCCGCGCATCAAGGCGGTTGGCTTCACCGGCTCGCGCAGCGGTGGGGTGGCGTTGTGCCAGGCGGCACAGGCGCGCCCGGAACCCATCCCGGTGTACGCCGAGATGAGTTCGATCAACCCGGTATTCCTGTTCGATGCCGCGCTGCAGGCGCGCGCCGAGGCACTGGCGCAAGGTTTCGTCGCCTCGCTGACCCAGGGCGCAGGCCAGTTCTGCACCAACCCCGGCCTGGTGATCGCCCGCCAGGGGCCGGCACTGCAGCGTTTTATCAGCGCCGCCAGCGAGCACGTGCACCAAGCCGCAGCGCAGACCATGCTCACAGCAGGCATCTTCAGCGCCTACCAGAACGGCGTCGACGCCCTGGCGCACAACCCCAACGCGCAGGCGGCCGCCAGCGGCCAGGTTGGCCTGGGCCCCAACCAGTGCCAGGCGCAGCTGTTCGTCACCCAGGCCGAAGCGTTCCTGGCCGACCCTGCGTTGCAAGCCGAAGTGTTCGGTGCGGCATCGTTGGTCGTGGCCTGCGCCAGCGATGAGCAGGTACGCCAGGTGGCCGAACACCTGGAAGGCCAGCTGACTGCCACCCTGCAACTGGATGAGGCCGACATCGCCAGCGCCCGCGCGCTGCTGCCAACCCTTGAGCGCAAGGCCGGGCGCATCCTGGTCAATGGCTGGCCTACCGGCGTCGAAGTGTGTGACGCCATGGTGCATGGCGGGCCGTTCCCGGCCACCTCCGATGCCCGCACCACCTCGGTGGGCACGGCGGCGATCCTGCGTTTCCTGCGCCCGGTGTGCTACCAGGACTTCCCTGATGCCCTGCTGCCGCAAGCGCTCAAGCACGGCAACCCGCTGCAGCTGCGGCGTCTGCTTGACGGCAAACGGGAAGCCTGAGCATGGTCGAAACGGCTGAAACCGATATCGCCGTGGTCGGCGCCGGTATTGTCGGCGTTGCCTGCGCCCTGCAACTGGCCCGCCAGGGCCGCCGGGTGCTGCTGATAGACCGCCAGGCGCCGGGCCAGGGCGCGTCCTACGGCAATGCCGGGCACCTGGCCACTGAACAAGTATTCCCGATTGCCGACCTGTCGATCCTCAAGCGCCTGCCGCGCATGCTGCTGGACCCGATGGGCCCGCTGCGCCTGGACTGGAAATACCTGCCCAAAGCCATGCCCTGGTTCACCCGCCTGCTGCTCAACCTGCGCCCGGCGCCGTTCCAGCGCAGCGTGGCCGGCATCCGGGCGCTGAACGAGGGCAGCCTGGGCGCCTGGCAGCGACTGCTGGGGTCGATCGGGCGCAGCGAGCTGTTTCACGAGGACGGTTCGCTGCTGGTGTTCGAGCGGCCTGAATCGCGCCGGGCACTGGAGGCCTTGCGCGCACGCCTGCAGCAGCAGGCGGTGCCGGTGGACCTCTGGTCGGCGCAAAGCGTGCGCGAAGCGGCGCCGCAGTTGAGCACGTCGTTGCTGGGCGGGCTGTTCTTCCCGCGTACCGGGCACTTCATCGACCCTTACCGGGTGGTGTGCGAGTTGTTCGAAGCGGCCAAGGCCAGTGGTGTGCGCTTTGTCCAGGCACAGGTCGATGGCGGACAGCTGCACAGCGCCGGCGTCAGCCTGAACAGTGACTGCGGCACGTTCGATGCTCGCCAGGTGTTGGTCAGCTGTGGTGCGCATTCGGCACGGCTGACCCATGCGCTGACGGGCAAGCGGGTACCGCTGGACACTGAGCGCGGCTACCACCTGATGTTGCCAGGCGAGCATCAGCGTCTGCCGTTTGCGGTCACTTCGCTGGAGCGCAAGTTCATCATGACGCCCATGGCTGACGGGCTGCGACTAGCCGGTACGGTGGAATTCGCCGGGCTGGAAGCGCCGCCGAGCATGCAGCGGGCGTGGCAGTTGCATCGGTTGAGCAAGGGATTGTTCCGGGAGGATTTGAGTGCTGACGGTGCAACGCCATGGATGGGATTCCGGCCTTCGTTGCCGGACTCGCTGCCGGTGATTGACCGGGTGTGTGATGGGCGGGTGCTGCTGGCGTTTGGGCATCAGCACTTGGGGTTGACGCAGGCGGCGGTGACGGCGGAATGGGTGGGGCGGTTGGCTGAGCGGGCCAGCGGAACAGAGATGGCAGCCTACCGGTTGGACCGGTTTTAGCCTGTGCCGGCCTATTCCCGGGTGAACCCGCTCCCACAGGGTCATTACAGTTTTGAACTGGTGCTGTACCTGTGGGAGCGGGTTTACCCGCGAATGGGCTGCAAAGCAGCCCCTCTGTGCCTCAGCGATACCGCTCAAGCCAGTGCGCATACGGCGCCGGCAAGGTCCAGGAGGCTTTCTCCACCCCCAGCTCCTTGGCCGCAAAGTAGGCCCAGTGCGGGTCAGCAAGGTGTGCACGCCCTACCGAAACCAGGTCCAGCTGGTTGGCCTGCAACGCGGCCTCCGCCAGCTGCGGCGTACCAAAGCCCCACGCCGAAGTCACCGGCAGCTTCGCCTCGCGGCGCACGCGCTCGGCAATCGGCCCCATGAACGCCGGGCCCCACGGGATATTGGTGTCAGGAATGGTGAAGCCGACACTCACGCTCAGCAGGTCGAGGCCGCCGGCTTTGAAACGGCGCGCCAGCTCGATCGATTCTTCCAGGGTCTGCTCGTCGCGGCCGTCGTATTCCAGCACACCGAAACGCGCGGTCAATGGCAGGTTCTCCGGCCACACTTCACGCACCGCCGCCAGGGTTTCCAGCAGGAAGCGGCTGCGGTTGTCGAAGCTGCCGCCATAAGCGTCGGTACGTTTGTTGGAGTGTTCGGAGAAGAAGCTCTGGCCCAGGTAGCCGTGGGCAAAGTGCAGCTCGATCCACTCGAAGCCGGCATCGCGCGCACGGCGTGCGGCATCGACGAAGTCCTGCTTGACCCGGGCGATGTCGTCCAGGGTCATTGCACGCGGCACTTTCGGCAGGTGCGCGCCAAAGGCGATGGCGGACGGGGCGATGGTGTCCCAGCCGCGGGCATCATCGGCAGCAATGTGGTCGTCACCTTCCCACGGCCGGTTGGCGCTGGCCTTGCGCCCGGCGTGGGCGATCTGGATGCCCGGCACGGAACCGGCGGCCTTGATCGCCTGCACCACCGGCACGAACGCCTGGGCATGGGCATCGCTCCAGATACCCGCGCAGCCGGGGGTAATACGGCCTTCCGGCGCCACGGCGGTAGCTTCGACCACCAGCAGGCCGGCGCCGCCACGGGCCAGGCCAGCCAGGTGCACGTGGTGCCAGTCATTGATCATGCCGTCCTCGGCCATGTACTGGCACATGGGCGGAATGGCGATGCGGTTGCGCAGGGTGACGTCCTTGAGGGTGTAGGGTTCGAACAAAGCGGACATGGGCAGAACTCCCGGGCTATTTGATTACGATAGTTCGATCATAATCGAACTATGGCAATTAATGATAGCCCCGTTATGATGACGACCATGCGAGCCTACCCACACCCCAATTCTGAAGACCTGACCCTGGAACGCCTGCTCTATGCCTTGAGCGACCCGGTGCGCCTGGGTATCGTGCGCCACCTGGCGGGCGTTGCCGAAGCCAGCTGCGGCGAGCTGGACGGCGGGCGGCCGAAATCGAGCATGTCCCACCACTTCCGCGTATTGCGCGATGCGGGGCTGGTGCATACCCGCAATGTGGGGACTACCCACATGAATTCGCTGCGTAGCGAGATGCTGGGTGAGCGGTTTCCCGGGTTGCTGGAGTGCATCCTGCGCCAACAGTAACTTGGCAGCCTAACTCGGCCCATGTAGGAGCGGCCTTGTGTCGCGAAAGGGCCGCAAGGCGGCCCCGGCCATATGTGCGGCGAAGCTGAATTCCGGGGGCCGCTACGCGCCCCTTTCGCGACACAAGGCCGCTCCTACAAGGGCCGCATTAGCTTGCAGGTTTTGCATGGATCAGGGCAAACCGGCACACCTGCCCTCCCCTGAGCATGCATTCCTCATGGCTGACCTCGGCACCTCCCAAGGTGCCGATCAACGCCAGGTCCAGCTCGCACACCACCGGATGCACCTTGGCCAGGTGATGGAACACGCAGTTGTGCGCGACGATCTGCGGCTCCCCCGTCGAACGGAAGAACACCTGCGCCTCATACCCCGCGTTGTTCATATGCTCGACGATGCGCGCCTCATCCACCACCTGGTGCTCCAGGTCCGCCGCCAGCTTGCGCCCCAACTGACGCATCAGCGCCAGCAACGCCTCCTGCCCCACCAGGCCAGCCACTTCGGCAATCAGCAGGTTGGCCAATAGCGGGTACTGGCGGGGAAACTGCTCGCGGGCATGCTCGGTCAGTTCGTGCAACTGCTCCGGGCGCCGCCCGGTTGGTCGAGTGGCGCCGCGCTTGACCAGTCCGTCACGCTCCAGCGCGGCCAGGTGTTGTCGCACTGCTGTGCGGGTGATGGCCAGGGCCTGCGCCAGGTCGTCGATGCTCATGCCGGCCGGCTGATGCAGCAACGTGTAGAGCAGGTCCTTTTGGGTACGGCCCAGGCCTTCGAGCATCAGAACTTGTCCGGGAACTGTTTGACCAACGCGGCAGCCAGGGCGTCGGACAGGGTCAGGATGTGTTCGCGCATCATCGCCCAGGTGCGTGCCTCACCGGCATAGTCGCCGGCCGCCAACTGGTCAATCTGCACCACATGGTGGCCGCCGTGGGCACTGAGCAGCGTCAGCAAGGTCGCCTCGGGCAAGTTTGGGTTCGCCTTGGCCAGGAATGCAGCGATGGCCTTGGCATTGGTTGTCAGCTCATCAACCGCCGCTTGCTGGCCCTTTTTGTCCTTGCCCACGGTGGCATCGCTGTAATGCTTGATTGCGCCCCAGTGGCCCGCCAGCAGTTTCAGTAACTGGTCGGCAGCGGGTTGGCCATAAAGCGGAGCAATGCTATTGGCGATTCTTGTCGCATCGCTAACCACTTCGTTGGCGGCCACTGCAGCCTGCCTGGCGTTGCCGGCCTGGTTGGCCACGGCGTAGTTGCGAACCCAGAAGATGTGCTCGACCCACAGGTCGCGCAGGGCCATGCGCGTGGTCACTGCAGCGGATTCGGCGGGTTTGGCGGCAGCGGTGCTGGCGTAACTCTGGCTCCATGCCGGCTGGGCGCACAGGGCGAACAGCACAAGTGCAGCAATCTTGGTGTTCATGACGGCACCCTCCTTGAGGGGATCGACTGACAAGATTAATTTAAGCATCAATATATGTTTTTATTGCGCGCCTGCCAGGTTTCCGATCAGTGGTTTTTTGTACAATCGAGTAGGAGGCGGGCTCACACCCGCCGTCCTCTCACACCACCGTGCGTACGGTTCCGTACACGGCGGTTCAAGCTATGCGGCTAAGCCGGTTGATCGTATCCAGTATCGAGACCAGTCCGAG
>NZ_JABMCN010000165.1:11253-13457 GCF_013179515.1 Pseudomonas sp. CM27 | reverse complement strand
CATCGGCCGGCAGGATTTCCTCGGAACCCGGGATCGGCTCGGGGCTGCGGCGGCCACGGGCATCCGGCTCACCCAGACGGGTCTCGACCACTTTCACGCCTTCAACCTTGTCCTCGCCGACAATGGCGATGGGCTGGCGGTTGTAAAGAAACTTCACGCCCTCTTCCTTGGCGTTCTTCACCTCTTTGCGCGAGCCTGGCATGTTGGCCTCGTCACGGCGATAGGCACAGGTTACCGCTTGCGCGCCCTGGCGAATCGAAGTGCGGTTGCAGTCCATCGCAGTGTCGCCACCGCCCAGTACCACGACCTTCTTGCCCTGCATGTCGACGAAGTCTTCCGGCGACTTCTCGAAGCCCAGGTTGCGGTTGACGTTGGCGATCAGGAAGTCCAGCGCGTCATGCACGCCTGGCAGGTCCTCGCCAGGGAAGCCGCCCTTCATGTAGGTGTAAGTACCCATGCCCATGAACACCGCGTCGTATTCGGCCAGCAGTTGCCCCATGCTGACGTCCTTTCCCACCTCGACGTTCAGGCGGAACTCGATGCCCATGCCGGTGAACACCTCGCGGCGGTTGCTGAGCACGGTCTTTTCCAGCTTGAACTCGGGGATGCCGAAGGTCAGCAGGCCACCGATTTCCGGGTTCTTGTCGAACACCACCGGAGTCACCCCGGCACGCACCAGCACGTCGGCGCAACCCAGCCCAGCCGGGCCTGCGCCGATGATGGCGACGCGCTTGCCGGTGGGCTTGACCTTGGACATGTCCGGGCGCCAGCCCATGGCGAAGGCGGTGTCGGTGATGTACTTCTCCACCGAGCCGATGGTCACCGCGCCGAAGCCGTCGTTCAGGGTGCAGGCACCCTCGCACAACCGGTCCTGCGGGCATACCCGGCCGCACACTTCCGGCAGGGTGTTGGTCTGGTGCGACAGCTCGGCCGCGGCCAGGATGTTGCCTTCGGAAACCAGCTTCAACCAGTTGGGGATGAAGTTGTGCACCGGGCACTTCCACTCGCAGTAAGGGTTACCGCAGCCCAGGCAGCGGTGCGCCTGCTCCACGGATTGCGCCGGTTTGAAGGGTTCGTAGATTTCCACGAACTCCTTCTTGCGCTGGCGCAGCAGCTTTTTCTTCGGGTCCTTGCGGCCCACTTCGATGAACTGGAAGTCGTTGTTCAGACGTTCAGCCATTTTTCAAAACCTCTTTACAGCAGCTGCAAGCTACAAGCTGCAAGCCGCAAGACGATCACTTAAGCCGGGCAAACCTCGAGCGCTTCTACGTGCAGCTCGGGGCTTGCCACTTGCAGCTGTTGTTACTGCGGGTTGGCACGGGTGCTGGACAGCAGTTGCTTCAGGTTGGCCGCCTTCGGCTTGACCAGCCAGAAGCGCCGCACGTAGTCGTCCAGGTTCTCCGAGAGCTCGCGCCCCCACTCGCTGCCGGTTTCTTCCACATACTCGCCAAGGACCCGCGCCAGGTGGCTACGGTAGGCTTCCATCGCTTCACCACTGATACGCTGGATTTCCACCAGCTCGTGGTTGAGCTTGTCGACGAAGCTGTTGTCCATGTCGAGCACGTAGGCGAAGCCGCCAGTCATGCCAGAACCGAAGTTGTAACCGGTCTTGCCCAGGACGCAGACAAAGCCGCCGGTCATGTATTCACAGCAGTGATCGCCAGTACCCTCGACAACAGCGTGGGCGCCGGAGTTACGCACAGCAAAACGCTCGCCCGCAGTACCGGCGGCGAACAGCTTGCCGCCAGTGGCACCGTACAGGCAGGTGTTGCCGACGATGGCGCTGTGCTGGGTTGCGAACGGGCTACCGGCTGGCGGCACGATGGTGAGCTTGCCACCGGTCATGCCTTTGCCAACGTAGTCATTGGCGTCGCCTTCCAGCAGCAGGTTAAGGCCACCGACGTTCCACACGCCGAAGCTCTGCCCTGCAGTGCCTTTGAAGCGGAAGGTGATCGGGTTGGCGGCCATGCCCTGGTTGCCGTACAGCTTGGCGATTTCACCAGAGATACGGGCGCCGATGGAGCGGTCGCAGTTGCAGATATCGAGGCTGAACTCGCCACCGGCCTGATCGCGAATGGCCGGCATGGCCATTTCCACCATTTTCTCGGCCAGTTCACCCTTGTCGAAAGGCGGGTTCCTGTCGACTTCGCAGAACTGCGGCTTGTCCGCCGGAATGTGCGAGCTGCCCAGCAGCGGGGTCAGGT
>NZ_JABMCN010000165.1:5729-11156 GCF_013179515.1 Pseudomonas sp. CM27 | reverse complement strand
TCTCGGCCAGTTCACCCTTGTCGAAAGGCGGGTTCCTGTCGACTTCGCAGAACTGCGGCTTGTCCGCCGGAATGTGCGAGCTGCCCAGCAGCGGGGTCAGGTCCAGGTATTGCTGGCGCTCGGTGTCGCCTGGCAGCACGTCGAGCAGGTCGGTACGGCCGATCAGCTCGCCAAGGCTGCGTACGCCCAGCTTGGCCAGCCACTCACGGGTTTCTTCGGCGACGAAGGTGAAGAAGTTGATCACCATGTCGACGGTGCCGATGTAGTGGTCCTTGCGCAGTTTGTCGTTCTGCGTGGCTACACCGGTGGCGCAGTTGTTCAGGTGGCAGATGCGCAGGTACTTGCAGCCCAGGGCGATCATCGGCGCGGTGCCAAAGCCAAAGCTTTCGGCGCCGAGGATGGCTGCCTTGATCACGTCCAGGCCGGTTTTCAGGCCGCCGTCGGTCTGTACCCGTACCTTGCCGCGCAGGTCGTTGCCACGCAGGGTCTGGTGGGTTTCAGCCAGGCCGAGCTCCCACGGGGCGCCGGCGTACTTGATCGAGGTCAGCGGCGACGCGCCGGTACCACCATCGTAACCGGAAATGGTGATCAGGTCGGCATAGGCCTTGGCGACGCCAGCGGCGATGGTGCCGACGCCGGCTTCTGCCACCAGCTTGACCGAAACCAGGGCCTGCGGGTTGACCTGCTTGAGGTCGTAGATCAGCTGGGCCAGGTCTTCGATCGAGTAGATGTCGTGGTGCGGCGGTGGCGAAATCAGGGTCACGCCTGGTACCGCATAGCGCAGCTTGGCGATCAGGCCGTTGACCTTGCCGCCTGGCAGCTGGCCGCCCTCACCGGGCTTGGCGCCTTGGGCAACCTTGATCTGCAGCACCTCGGCGTTGACCAGGTATTCCGGGGTCACGCCAAAGCGGCCGGTGGCCACCTGCTTGATCTTCGAGCTGCGAATGGTGCCGTAGCGCGACGGGTCTTCACCGCCCTCGCCGGAGTTGGAGCGCGCGCCCAGGCGGTTCATCGCCTCGGCCAGGGCTTCGTGGGCTTCTGGCGACAGTGCACCCAGCGAGATACCGGCGGAGTCGAAGCGCTTGAGGATGGCGTCCAGCGGCTCGATCTGCTCCAGCGGCAGCGGCTGGTCGGCAACTTTCACCTTCAGCAGGTCGCGGATCATCGACACCGGGCGCTGGTCGACCAGCGTGGTGTATTCCTTGAACTTGGCGTAGTCGCCCTGTTGCACGGCGGCTTGCAGGGTATTCACCACGTCCGGGTTGTAGGCGTGGTACTCGCCACCGTGAACAAACTTCAGCAGGCCACCTTGCTGGATCGGCTTGCGCGCGCTCCAGGCTTCGGCAGCCAGCAGCTTCTGGTCGCTTTCCAGGTCTTCAAAGCGTGCACCCTTGATGCGGCTGGATACACCCTTGAAGCTCAGGCCAACCACTTCTTCGGCCAGGCCAATGGCTTCGAACAGCTGCGCACCACGGTACGAGGCGATGGTGGAGATGCCCATCTTCGACAGGATCTTCAGCAGGCCCTTGGAGATACCCTTGCGGTAGTACTTGAAGACTTCGTCCAGATCGCCCAGCACTTCGCCGGTGCGGATCAGGTCGGCCAGCACTTCATAAGCCAGGTACGGGTAAACGGCCGAAGCACCGAAGCCCAGCAGCACGGCAAAGTGGTGCGGGTCACGGGCGGTGGCGGTTTCCACCAGGATGTTACTGTCGCAACGCAGGCCCTTTTCGGTCAGGCGGTGGTGCACCGCACCCACGGCCAGCGAGGCGTGCACCGGCAGTTTGCCCGGGGCAATGTAGCGGTCGCTCAGCACCAGCTGGGTCTTGCCGGCGCGCACGGCTTCTTCGGCCTGGTCGGCGATGTTGCGGATGGCCGCTTCCAGGCCCACGCTCTGTTCATAGTTGAGGTCGATCAGCTGGCGCTCGAAGCCTTCGCGCTCCAGGTTCATCAGCGAGCGCCACTTGGCGGGCGAAATGACCGGCGAGCTGAGGATTACCCGCGAAGCGTGCTCCGGGGACTCCTGGAAGATATTGCGCTCGGCGCCCAGGCAGATTTCCAGCGACATCACGATCGCTTCGCGCAGCGGGTCGATCGGCGGGTTGGTCACCTGCGCGAACTGCTGGCGGAAGAAGTCGTACGGCGAACGCACGCGCTGCGACAGAACCGCCATCGGCGTGTCGTCACCCATAGAGCCGACCGCTTCCTGGCCCTGTTCGCCCAGTGGGCGCAGCACCTGGTCACGCTCTTCAAACGTGACCTGGAACATTTTCATGTATTGCTTGAGCTGGTCAGCGTCGTAGCTGGCCGCGCCTTGGTCATCGGTCAGCGTCGCCTGGATGCGCGTGGCGTGCTGACGCAGCCAGCGTTTGTACGGGTGGCGCGACTTCAGGCGGTTGTCGATGGCGTCGGTGTCGAGAATTTGCCCGGTTTCGGTGTCCACGGCAAGGATCTGGCCCGGGCCGACACGGCCTTTGGCCAGAACGTCCTCGGGCTGGTAACCCCATACGCCGATTTCCGAGGCGATGGTGATGTAGCCATTGGTGGTAGTCACCCAGCGCGCCGGGCGCAGGCCGTTGCGGTCGAGCAGGCACACCGCGTGGCGGCCTTCGGTCATGACGATACCGGCCGGGCCATCCCACGGTTCCATGTGCATGGAGTTGTATTCGTAGAAGGCGCGCAGGTCGGCGTCCATGGTCTCGACGTTCTGCCAGGCTGGCGGTACCAGCATGCGCACGCCGCGGAACAGGTCGATGCCGCCGGTGACCATCAGCTCGAGCATGTTGTCCATGCTGGAGGAGTCGGAACCGACGCGGTTGACCAGCGGGCCGAGCTCTTCGAGGTCGGGGATCTGGTCGTTGGCGAACTTGGTGCGACGGGCCATGGCCCAGTTGCGGTTGCCGGTAATGGTGTTGATCTCGCCGTTGTGGGCGAGAAAGCGGAACGGCTGCGCCAGCGGCCATTTCGGCAAGGTATTGGTGGAGAAGCGCTGGTGGAACACGCAGATCGCGGTCTGCAGGCGCGGGTCATCCAGATCAGGGTAAAACGCCGCGAGATCGCGCGGCATCATCAGGCCTTTGTAGATGATGGTCTTGTGCGAGAAGCTGCAGATGTAATGGTCGGCGTCGTGGGCGTTGGCCACGGACGAACGGCGACGCGCACTGAACAGCTTGATGGCGAATTCCTGGTCGCTCAGGCCTTCACCGCCGATGAACACCTGCTCGATCTGCGGCAGGCGCTCCAGGGCCAGACGGCCGAGCACGCTGGTGTCGATCGGCACCTTGCGCCAGCCGACCAGCTTCAGGCCGGCCGCGAGGATTTCGCGGTCCATGTTGGCGCGGGCAGCTTCGGCTTTGACCGGGTCCTGGTTGAAGAACACCATGCCAACGGCGTACTGCTTTGGCAGCTCGACGGCGAAGTGTTCCTGGGCCACGGCACGCAGGAATTGATCGGGCTTCTGCATCAGCAGACCGCAACCGTCACCGGTCTTGCCGTCGGCGTTGATACCGCCGCGGTGGGTCATGCAAGTCAGGGCCTGCATGGCGGTTTGCAGAAGGTGGTGGCTCGGTTCGCCCGTCATATGGGCGATCAGGCCAAAACCACAGTTGTCCTTGAATTCTTCGGGATGGTACAGACCTGTTTTCATAGACACATTCTCACCAGGTTCACCTCTCAACGGAGGTAAATCTCTTTTTTAACAACCACTTACCATCCACGCCGATCAAACGCCAGCTTTTTTGCGGTGGTCATGGAAAACCATTGTTGCACAGCGACAGCGATGCCCACAAATTTTCATGTCTCACCATTGAAAATTTATGTCGCAATTTTGAATGTTTTTGCGCCATGCGCCGTGATACGGCTTGGCCGGAGTCTGAAGCGTTTCAGCCATGACTGCAACTAGGGGCTTGTGGCCGGCAGTCCGGGACAGAAAAGCCTGCCGCGCTCAGGCGCAGCAGGCTAGACGAAAAGTCAGTTATCGCTCAGCAACTGGGCGGCGGGGTGTTGCCGCCCGGCAGGTATCAGCGGGCCGAGGCCAGCTCTTGTTGGACGCTGGCGACGGTACGTGGCCAAGGTTTACCAGCCTGGACCTTCGCTGGCAAGTTCTTGATTGCCGCAACCGCAGCGTCACGGTTGGCGAAGCTGCCGTAAGTGACGACGTACAGGGGCTTGCCCTGCAGGTTTTTCTTGAAGTAGCGATAGTCGCCACCCTGGGCCTTGACGAACGCCTGGGCCGAAGCCTCGGAGCTGGTACCCAGGATTTGCACCACGTAGTTGCCTGGTTTCTGCCCGGAGTACCAACCACCGCCAGCGCTGCCAGTGGCCGCTGGTTTCTCGGCAGGCTTGGCAGCTGCGACCTGGGCCGGCGCTGGCGCAGGCTTGGCAGGCGCAACCGGCTTGGCAGGCTGGGTTGCGACCGGTTTTGGCGCAGGCGCAACCGGACGTGGCTGGGCAGGGGCCGTGGCAATCGGCTGCGCAGGCGCAGGCGCCGGGCCGGCTGGTACACCTTGAGGCGGTGCGATGGTGGTAACGGTCGGCGGCGGGTTGCCAGGCTGCAGGGCCGTATCGCCAGCCGGGCTGCCTTCTTCACCCTCACCCATGCCTGCGGCCTGGGCCAACGGTTCGCGCATCACCGGTTGCGACTGGCCCCCCAGCGGCAGGGGCGTCGGCTGGGACGAGCCGGAGAATTCGATGGCAGCGCCAGGCTTGCCTTCGCCGAGCGGCAGCTGGGCCTGGGCGGGCGCTTCGGCAGGTGGCTTGTCGCCTTTCTTGGGCATCAATACCGCAGCCGCAACGGCGACCACAACCACAGCGGACAGTGCGAGCACATGTTTTTTAGGCATCTTGAACCCCATGGATGGTCGCTTGGCCGTCGAGCGGCTGGCGATCATGGCTTCGATCAAAGTGTCACGGGCGACCTGGTTGATGTTGCCAGGCCAGCCGTCGGAGTTTTCATGGATATCGACGATCTGTTCACGGCTGAACACCTCGATGCCCCGGCCAGCCCCTTCCAGGCGCTGTTCCAGGTACTCGCGGGTCTCTTCTTCACTGTAGGGGGCAAGCTCGATGATGTGGAAACGTTCTTCCTCGACATCGAGTTCGTCCAACCCGGCAATCAGTGATGGCTCACCGAACAGGAACACGTGCGGTCGCCCTTCTGGCACGCCCGCTGCCAACTCCAGCAACGCTTGGAGTGCCGACTCGTCGAGTTGTTCCGCATCGTCCACCAGCAAATACACTTCCTGCCCGGTCAATGCCAGCTGCACGACCTTGGACAGGATCGCCTGCATTTCAGCCTGGGCCACATCCAGCTCCTGCGCGACCTGCGCAAGCACGCTGCCGGCATCGCTGGCACTACGGGCGGACACCACCACACTCTGCACGGTCTGCTTGTTGGTGCTGGCCACCAGGGCCTGGCGCAGCAGCGAC
>NZ_JABMCN010000165.1:2934-5630 GCF_013179515.1 Pseudomonas sp. CM27 | reverse complement strand
AGCGACCTGCGCAAGCACGCTGCCGGCATCGCTGGCACTACGGGCGGACACCACCACACTCTGCACGGTCTGCTTGTTGGTGCTGGCCACCAGGGCCTGGCGCAGCAGCGACTTGCCGCTGCCCAGCGGGCCGGTGACCACCAGCATCAACTGGCTGTAGCGTGCCAGGTGGTGCAGCTGCCCGAGCACGGGCTTGCGCTGGGCCGGGAAAAACTTGAAGCCGGGCACACGCGGCGCGAACGGATCGTGGCTCAACTGGTAATGGTCGAGAAAGGCCTCATCGGCATGCAAACTGGTCATTGCGCTGTCACAACCTCAAAGCTGGGCCACGATCGCGCGGTAATCCGCCGACAGCGTGGCCTGTAGAATCTCTTTCGGATAGTCGTCGGTCACCACGGCTTCCCCCACCTGGCGCAACAGCACCAGACGCAGACGCCCGTCGAGCACCTTCTTGTCGACCGCCATGTGTTCCATGAAATGCGCCGGTGTCATTTCCTGTGGTGGCACCACCGGCAAACCTGCGTTCTGCAACAGGCGGATACCGCGATCACGTTCGGCCTGGCTGATCCAGCCGAGGCGCATGGACATTTCCAGGGCCATTACCGTGCCGGCCGCCACGGCTTCACCGTGCAGCCAGACGCCGTAGCCCATGTGAGTCTCGATGGCATGCCCGAAGGTATGCCCCAGGTTCAGCGTGGCTCGCACGCCGGCTTCGCGCTCGTCGGCACCGACCACTGCAGCCTTGGCCTCGCAGGAGCGGCGGATGGCTTCGGTCAGGGCTTTCTGGTCGAGGGCGCGCAGGGCCTGCATGTTGTCTTCGAGCCAGGCGAGGAACGACTGGTCGCAGATCAGGCCGTACTTGATCACTTCGGCCAGGCCTGCAGACAACTCGCGCGCCGGCAGGGTCTTGAGGCTGGTGGTGTCGATCAGCACTGCATTGGGCTGATAGAACGCGCCGACCATGTTCTTGCCCAGCGGGTGGTTGATACCGGTCTTGCCGCCCACCGAGGAGTCGACCTGGGACAGCAGGGTGGTCGGCACCTGGATGAAGTCGACGCCGCGCTGGTAGCAGGCCGCGGCGAAGCCGGCCATGTCACCGATCACGCCGCCGCCCAGGGCGACCACGGTGGTGCGCCGGTCATGCCGGGCAGTCAGCAGGCCGTCGAAGATCAGCTGCAGGGTTTCCCAGTTCTTGTGGGCTTCGCCGTCGGGCAATACCACCGGCAGCACCGAGTAGGCACCCAGGGTCTTGCTCAGGCGTTCGAGATACAACGGCGCGACGGTCACATTGGAAACAATCGCCACCTGCCGCCCGGCAATGTGCGGCGCCAGCAACTCGGGCTGGTCCAGCAGGCCTTCGCCAATGTAGATCGGGTAGCTACGCTCGCCCAGGTCGACCTTAAGTGTCTGCATGTATCCCCACAATGTACTTGGGCGCGGGGGCGACCCGCGCGGTAACGTTGAACCTCGCCTCGGCGCTGGTCGCCGAGAATAGTCCCGGCTTAACGGGGCGGCAACTGCTGCAAGCGCTCGAGAATATCGATCACCACCATGCGTGGCGGCCGCTCGTCGGTTTCTACTACCAGGTCGGCGATCTCGCGATAGAGCGGGTCACGGGCTGCCAGCAGGGCACGCAAGGTTGCTTCGGGGTTGGCAGTGCGCAGCAGCGGGCGATTACGGTCGCGCGCGGTACGGCCAACCTGTTGTTCCACCGAGGCATGCAGGTAGATTACCCGGCCACCCTGGCGCAGTGCCTGGCGGTTGGCTTCGCGCATTACCGCGCCGCCACCGGTGGCCAGCACCACGCCGTCAAGTTCGCACAATTCAGCGATCATCGCCTGCTCGCGATCACGGAAACCGGGCTCTCCTTCCTTGTCGAAAATCCACGGGATGTTGGCGCCGCATCGCAGTTCGATTTCCTTGTCGGAATCCTTGAACAGCAGGCGCAGCTCTTTGGCCAAAAGGCGTCCGATGGTGCTTTTACCAGCGCCCATGGGCCCCACAAGTATCAAATTTCGCACAGAATCAACGACTCACAGCAATCGCCTGGTCACTCATGATACGCGGAGTCAGGAAGACCAGCAGCTCGGATTTTTTCTCTTGTAATGCATCGCGTCGAAACAGCCGCCCAACATACGGCAGATCACCGAAAAATGGCACCTTGTCGACCACATTGTTTTGCGAAGTCGAATACACCCCGCCAATAACGATCGTCTCGCCGTCGGCCACACGAACCTTGGCGTTGACCTCGTTCTTGCGGATCGGCGGAACGTTGTTCAAGGCATTGACGTAATCCGGCTCGTCCTTGGTCACCCTCACGGTCATGATCACCTTGTTGTCCGGGGTGATCTGCGGGGTGACCTCCAGCGACAGTGAAGCTTCGCGAAACGTCACCGACGTAGCGCCGCTATGGGTGGTCTCCTGGTACGGCACTTCGGTGCCCTTGATGATCCTGGCCGTTTCCTTGTCGGCCGTGACCACCTTGGGCTGCGAAATGATTTCGCCGTTGCCGCTTTTTTCCATGGCATTGAGCTCAAAGTCGAGCAGCACGCCCCCGCGCAGCAGGCCCAGGCCAATGCTGCTGCCGGCGCGTTCTACTCCGAGGTCGACGAACAGCTCCTTGCCCGGCCGGATATTTTCCCCGTACAACGGCCCGCCCCAGCGCACTCCCAGGCTCTTCTCATAATCGACGCTGG
>NZ_JABMCN010000165.1:0-2834 GCF_013179515.1 Pseudomonas sp. CM27 | reverse complement strand
AGGCCAATGCTGCTGCCGGCGCGTTCTACTCCGAGGTCGACGAACAGCTCCTTGCCCGGCCGGATATTTTCCCCGTACAACGGCCCGCCCCAGCGCACTCCCAGGCTCTTCTCATAATCGACGCTGGCCTCGACGATACGCGCCTCGATCGCCACCTGACGGACCGGCACGTCCAGCTGCTGCACCAACTGCCGTATCTCGGCAAGGCGGTCGGCTGGCTGGTGCGCAACCAGGGTATTGGTGCGCTCATCGACACTCAGGCTGCCACGCCCCGCAAGAATGCCGTCATCCGCAAGGCTCGCCATCAGCAAATCGGCCAGTTCAGCGGCCTTGGCGTGATAGATGGGCAGCAGTTCTCGGCGCAGCGGCTGCACTTGCGCATCCAATGACTGCCCCACACGGCTATCTGACGATTGGCCGGCAAACTCCCCCGCAGGCGCGACCAACAGCACATTGCCGTCCTGGCGCCGGGCGAGGCCTTTGCTGCGCAGCACCAGGTCAAGGGCCTGGTCCCATGGCACATCCTGCAAACGCAGGGTGACACTGCCCTGCACCGAATCGCTGGCAACCAGGTTGACGCCGGCGTAGTCGGCCAGCACCTGCAGCACCGCACGCACTTCCACGTCCTGGAAGTTCAACGACATCGGCTCACCCTTATAAGGCGTCGCCGACACCAGCGGGATAGGCAGCAACGCCGCCAGTGCCCATTTCTTCACTATTTTCATCCTGATCCGGGGCCTCCTTGCCCAGGCGCCTTGCGAGGCTGACGAACGCTGTGCGCTCGTGCCACAGCCCTGCCAGGAACAGCCGTTCACGTACTTCGACATGACGCGGGTCGACCTGCGTCACCACCCCCAGGTCGCGCCCGAGGCGATCTCCCTGGCGCACGCGATAGAGCCTGCCAGCCGCCATCAGCAGCGCTTCGTGCGCGGCCCCACGTGACAGGCTGCCGACCATTTCCAGTTGCCCAAGGGGCACGCTGGCCAGCCCACTGCTAGCCATTTGCATAGCCTTGGGCGCAAATGGGTCAAGCGCAGGCGCTGGCGATGCGGCCACGGCAGGCAACTGCGCAAGTAGGCCAGCAGCGGGCATAGGTGCCGATGCGTGATAGGCATCGACCTGTAACCGAAGCCGCAACAACCCAGGCTGATCATCGGCAGCCTCCAGGCGCATGTCACCGCTGCGCAGTATGCGCGTCTGGCTCAACCAGTCGTCCAGCCACACTCGCAAAGCGGCATAACGCCCCACCACCTGCAACTCCAGCGGCACTCTGCGAAAACCAGCCTGCTGCTGGTCTTCATGCACCTCAAGTCGCTCGATGAGCAAGCCCTGCGCACGGCCCGACGCCGCCAGGCGGTCCAGCAGATCGCTCATGCTCTCGCCTGCGGCCAAGTGCCAGTGCGCCTCACGCAGCCGCCGCTCGGCATCTGCCACAGCAGCCTGGAGGTGCTCCAGTTCCGCCAGCTGCGCGCTGCTGGCAGCCTGTTGCTGGTCCAGTGCGGCGTACCTGGCATGCTCCTGAGCCTGTTGCTGCAAAAGCGACGGCAGGCGGATCGAGCAACCCAGACTGAACAGCAGCACGGCCACCAGCACGGGTGCCAGCCGCCTGAGCCGGCGGGAGCCCTGTGCAACCGCCAGCCAGGCGAGCATCCGTGCTGCGGTCACGACCAGAACGCCGAAACACGCGCAGACAGCAGAAATTCATCGCCCCCCGCCAGGCTCTTGATGCGCTTGAGTTCCAGATCGATCAATACACTCGAGCGGCCAAGATCGCGCATGAACTGTGCGACAACGGCAGCGGACGGGGCCAGGCCGGTCATGTGCAGGCGGCCGTTTTCCAGGCTCAGATCGAGCAGTTGCACCCCCACTGGCAGCGCTCCCTCGAGGTCGACAAACACGCTGGCCAGGAGCCCCTGACCGCTGCGCAAGCCCTCCAGCTTGGCCACGCTGACGAGCAGCGCCGCATGTTGCGCACGGATATCGGCCAGCGGCTGCAACTGCTCGCCCAACATCCCGAGGCCTGCCTGGTGGTGTGTATTGACCAGCGCCTGTTGCTGCCCTCGCACACGGGCAAGCTGGTCGACCAGCATCACGGCGCACAAGCCCAATAGTGCAGCAGCGACCAGCTGCCTGCGAAAACGCCGCAACGCCGCCTGGCGTTGCCGCTCGCGCCAGGGCAGAAGGTTCAGCCGCATCATGGCTGCCACCCTCCAACCGAGAGGGCGCCAGCCAGCAGCATCGAGCCATCAACTTGCTCAAGACCCGCCAGACCGGGCAGCTGCCGACATGGCAGCTCAAGCTGCTCGCTCAGGCCCTGCAGCCAACCGGGATCGATCAGTGCGCTGCTGGCAACCCAAAGCCGCGCAGGCAGATACGCTTCGGCAAACAGTGCCTGCAAATGCTCTGGCAGCTGCCCGCTTGCGCGCAACTCATCCTGTGGCAATTCAACGCGCAGAAAGGCCTTGCCCGGCTGCCAGCCATAAAGGGTGACGCTACGCGTTTCGAGACGCAGCAGCGCCGATCCCTCCATACAGCCCAGTGGCAACATGCGAGAAAGGGCAATGTTGTCGACTTCAACGGCCGCCAACTCCAGGCCGGCCTCTTCAACCACCGTTGCGAGCGACGCCAACGCACTCTGCCGACAGGCCGCGACCATCACCTCGAGGCAACCTGGCTGCACGCGGGATGGCCCCAGCGCCTGAAAGTCCAGGGCCAGGTCTTCCAGCGGAAACGGAAACAGCCGTTCAGCGTCGGCCAGCAGCTGCACCTCCATCTCTGCCCCATCCCGCTCCCCGGGCAGATGACACAGCTTGCAGATGACCTGGTTGGCGGAC
>NZ_JABMCN010000164.1 GCF_013179515.1 Pseudomonas sp. CM27 | reverse complement strand
ACAACAGGTTGTGCCGGGCAAACAGGACTTTTTCGCGAACTTCCTTGCGCACCCGGTAATGCTGGTCCTCCTTCGCGAAAAACTGGCGCAACCGCGAAGGCGGTACATCGGTGACGATCGCCTCAGAGTAGCAGCCGCCCCGGGCGATGCCGATCGCCCGCTCGTCCAGGTCGGTGGCAAACACCTGGACCTTGCTGGCGCGCTGTTCCAGCGCCAGCTGCTCGCTGGCGAGTATCGCCAGGCTGTAGGCTTCTTCGCCGGTCGAGCAACCGGCGGACCAGATGCGGATTTCGCCTGAACCCTCGGCGGGTTCGGGTTCGCTGACCAGCTGCGGCAGCACATGCCGTTCCAGCGCCTCGAACGCTTCACGGTCGCGGAAAAAGTTGGTAACGCCAATCAGCATATCTGCCAACAGCGCCGCAGACTCCTCGCTGTGCTCCTCCAGGTAGCGCAGGTACGCCCCAAGGTCGGCTTGCCCCGTCACATGCAGGCGCCGTTCTATGCGGCGCAGCACGGTGGCACGTTTGTAGTGCTGGAAGTCATGCCCGGTGGTGCTGCGCAACTGCAGGAGGATTTCTTCGAGCAGGGGCTCGAAGGCCTGCGGGTCGCCGACCCGGGTACCCAGCGGAGGCGGCAGGGTATCGTCATCGATTCGCGGCAACCTGACTTTGCGGGCGTTGCGCCACAACTCCAGCAGTTTCTGCGGTATCTCGGCGGCGGGCAGGATGACGTCGACCATCCCGGTCTCGATCGCGGCCCGCGGCATGCTGTCGTACTGGGCGTCGTCTGGCGTTTGCACCAGGGTGACCCCGCCTTGCTCCTTGATGCGCGACAGCCCGACTGCGCCATCGGCACCGGTGCCGGACAAGACCACGCAAAACGCATGGTCCTTGTGCACGTCGGCCAGGTCGCGGAAAAACAGGTCGATGGCGACATGGTCACCCCGGCGCCGGTTGGCAGGCGTCACGCGCAAATAGCCGTCATTGGTCGACAACCTGTTGGCCGGCGAAATGACGTAGACATGGTTGCGCTCGATCGGCACCGGCTCGGTCACCTGGCGCACCGGCATGGCAGTGGTTTCCTGGATGATACGGTCGGCGACGCTCTGATGATCCGGTGACAGGTGCAGCACGATGACGAACGCCATGCCCGAATCGGCAGGCATCTGCCGGAACATTGTGCAGATGGCCTCAAGGCCCCCGGCCGAGGCACCGATGCCAACGACCGGAAAGTCCAGGTGGCTTGGGCTCAGGTTCGGGTCCTGCGGGGCAGCGGGCTGGTTAGCAGACGACTTCATGGCGGTGCCTTGTGCAGACCTGACAGACGGCCCATCGACGCATCGCCGGGCATGTGAGCCCCATTATAGGCAGGCCTGCGAAGCAACAGCGAGCACTCGCGCGTGCGCAAACGGATAGTCCGCCAATGGGTGACCGCGAAGTCATTTGGCGCCACTCGTCCGCAAGTGCCTACTGCGACTGAGCGCCTGGCGCCCTTGCGTGTTCGGAACAAGAGCACGGCATAACACCGTGTTACCTCGTATCCCTCAAGGAGAGACGACATGGCTCGTGATCCGGATCAAACCAGCCAACGTGGCGGCACCAAGGAAACCAACCCGGGCAATTTTGCCAATGACCGTGAAAAGGCCTCCCGCGCGGGGCAGAAAGGCGGCCAGGTATCCGGCGGCAACTTCGCCAATGACCGCCAACGCGCCTCGGAAGCGGGCCGCAAAGGTGGCCAGAACAGCCACGGCGGTAGCCGTAATCCCTAAAACCCCCGGCGTGACTGCAGCGGTTGCCCGGTGGTGAGCTGCCGGGTAACCATTCACGCCCAGGATTTCACAAATTTTGAATCTTTCCGGCCCCACCCGACTCAATCTGAAAGTCATCCATGGAAAAGAGGAGGGCCCAGCGATGCCTAATCCCCAGTTGTACATCATCGACTACCAACTGCATGGCAAGCCGCGCAGTTTCATCATCCGCCTGGAACATCTGGACAATGCCGAGGCCTGGCATTGGGCAAGCTGCGACGCGGGGATTGGCATCATCCCGAAATTCGGGCGCGAAAAGATTCGCAAGGTGAGCAGGCCCATGGCCGAGCGCTATGGGGTGACTGAAGTGAGTTGGCGGGTATCGGGCAGCAAGCCCGGCCAGTCGCTGGAAGACCCCGCCACCACTGCCTGATTCTGCTGTGCAGGCAATCGGCGAGTCAGGCACCCGACTCCGGGTCGCTCGCCGGTACGCCGGGCCGATTCTGCTCGTCATCCGTCAAATCAGGGTCGGCGTCAGGGTCGGGGACCTGGTCGTTGCGCCGGTCCGGCTCCAGCTCTGGCCAGTCATCCTCCACGTTCCCGCCTCCCATCGATAGCTTGTGATTCATGTTCCGGGCCTCCTTTCGGGTAAATAAAGCCCGCCTGGCCGGCGGGCCACTGCAGGCGTGAGAGGCGAATTTTTTGGCCACCCCTCAGTTACTGAGAGGGTCGGCGGGTCGGTAGAAGTCCTTGCAGGTGCGCTGGAGCCTGACCAACGGTTCAGCTCCCGCTGTATTTAACCGCCGCGGCCGTACGCGAGGTGACCTTCAATGCCTTGAGCAGGCAGGACACATGGATGCGCACGGTGAAGGGCGAAATGTTCAGGGCCTTGGCAATTTCCTTGTTGGTCCTGCCTTGGGCAATCAGCCGCAGTACCTCATGTTGGCGCTGAGTAAGCTGCTCCACCGCGCCGTCGGGGCTGACGCCAGGGAACAAGCCCGAGGGGGTGTACCTGACCAATACTTCGCCCTCGCGGATCGCCAGGATGGCTGCGCCAATGTCTTCCGGCATGCTGTCCTTGCCAATGAAACCGTCGACACCTGTGGCCATCACCTGCTCGATCAGCGCAGGGTCATCGACCGCTGAAACCACGATAAGCGTTGTACGTGGCAGTTGCCGGCGTACCTGGGAAAGGCACTGGATATCGGTAAGGCCGGGGAAGCGCAGGTCCAGCACCAGGGTGTCGGGTATCTCGCCAGTGGCACTCAGCGCGAAGACTTCGGCAAGGTCCCCGGCTTCTTCCACGCAGGCACCGGGCACCACCCGCCGGACGGTGCGGGCCATGGCGTCCCTGAACAGCGGATGGTCATCGGCGACAATGATGCGGCATTTCACGTCTGGCAACTCCCTGTAGCCACCAGCGAACCGGGCCATGCTAATTTAGCAGCCTTACACGGACTGTGCCGCCTCGCGAAATGTGCACAAGGACAATGCCCATGGACCTGGACAAGAACAACGAGCTCGATCAAGCCAACCTGCGCCTCATCGTCGCCTGCTGCGCCCTGGCATACATGGGTCTGCTGGGTTTCATGCCAGGCGAGTCGCATGCGCGATACCTGCCGGTGATCTACTACATCGTCTCGTTCCTGCTGGTGTCGGTCGGCCTTCGCCAGGCCATCGCCCGCTGGCCCGGCCATTACCCCTGGCGCCGGGTGCTGGGCATGCTGCATGACTACACTGGCACCTGTTTCGGCCTGGTGATAGGCGGCGAAGCGGCGCTGCCGATTTATGCGGTCATGGTGTGGGTGAACCTGGGCAACGGCATGCGCTTCGGCTCGCGCTACCTGGCAATTGCCACCGTGCTGGCGCTGGCGGCCTTGCTGGTGGTCTATCAGCTTACGCCTTACTGGCAGGCCAACCCGTTCATGGTGCTGATGCTGCTGACCACCAGCACGGTCATTCCGGTGTATGCGCACCTGCTGCTGGAGCGCACGCGCAAGGCCTCGGAACAGGCGATAGCGGCGAATCAGGAAAAGTCCCGCTTTCTGGCTCAGGCCAGCCATGACCTGCGCCAGCCTATCCACTCCATCGGCCTGTTCACCGCCTGCCTGCGCGAGGCGCCGCTGGGCGAGGATGAGCGGCGGCTGGTGGACAGCATCGACCGTTCGTTGCTCAACGTATCGCAGCTGTTTCGCTCGATTCTTGACCTGTACACGCTGGACAACGGGCGGGTGCAGCCCCATTACGAAACCTTTGCCTTGGGTGATTTCCTGGCTGAACTGCTGCGCAACAACAGCGAGGCCGCGCGCTGGGCAGGCGTGGACATTCGTTTGCGGCCCTGCAGCTACTGGACCCGTGCCGACCGCGGCATGCTGGCGACCATGGTCCAGAACGTCATATCCAACAGTTTCAAATACGCCGCGCAGCGCCCGTTGTTGATCGCGGTACGACGCTGCGGCCGGGACCTGGCCATTGTCGTCTGCGACCAGGGGCGAGGCATTGCCGAGGCGCATCAGGGGCTGGTGTTCGAGGAGTTCTACCGGGTACGGCAGGGCCGTGACAAGGATGTCGAAGGCGTCGGGCTGGGCTTGTCGATCGTCCGCCGACTGGGGCACCTGATGGGGCTGGAAGTCCGCTTGCGCTCGCGGCCGGGGCGCGGCACGGCGGTAACTCTGCAGGGTTTGCCACGCCTGCAGGCACAACCGGACCAGCCTTCGGCGCAACGCTCGCCGGCAGCGCCCGGCCTGCTCGGCGGCTTGCGGGTGTGCCTGGTCGAGGACGACCGCAACGTGCTGCGGGCAACCTCGGCATTGCTGCAGAAATGGGGCTGCGAGGTAGAAGCGCACAGCTCGCCAAGCGGCCTGAGCAGCGATTGCGAGGTGATTGTCGCGGATTATGACCTGGGCCAGGACGCCACCGGCATCGATTGCATCGACCGCCTCAGGGCCCAGCGTGGATGGGCGGTGCCAGCGTTGATAATGACCGGGCACGACCCGGAGAAGATTCAGGCAGAGGTGCATGAGCGTGATATCGCCGTGCTTTCCAAACCGGTGCGTCCAGCCGAACTGCGTGCCGCCCTGCGCGCGTTGCGCGAGCTGCCTGCGGCGCCGGTCGGCTAGACCGGCGACAGGGCGCAAAGGTTTTGCGTGGGTTACTGGAGCATCAATGCCTGGCCTTCCTTCATGCACGAAGGGGTAGGCTGGTAAAGGCCCATGCCGGCCACGGCGACGATGCCACCGCTGGGCATCTGGCACTCGTACTGGCCTTTGGCGGTGGTGGCGGTGTAGTAGGTGATGGTGCTGTCGCTGCGCACATCGGCGACTTTGGATACCTTGGTGTTGAGGGCGAATTCGGTGCGCTGCTTGAGGGTATCTTCGGAGGGGTTGATGGTCTGGCAGCCGGCGACGCCGACCAGCAGGGCGGCACTGAGGACGAGCTTGATGGGGTGCATGATGGGGACTTCCTTGGCGTTGTTCTCACTGGACTATAACGCCGAGGGGGTGATGGGGCGATTAGGGCGGATGTACGAGGTGGCCCTTGGCCTTTATGTAGCCTGTGCCGCCTCCTCGCGGGTGAACCCGCTCCCACAGGGGATTCATATCCCTGTGGGAGCGGGCGCGCCCGCGAAGAGGCCGGTAGCCTCACCCCATCATTGTGGCTGCTTCAGCACCAGCGTCAGGATGTCGTAGCTGGCCACCAGCTCACCCAGCTGGTTGGTCACCTCCACATCCCATGCCACCACGCCCTGCGGCTGGCCCAGCGGGCTGGTCTTGCCCTGGTCGATCTTGCGCTTGCAGGTCAGCCGCGCCTGGATGGTATCGCCAATACCTACCGGGTTGATGAAGCGCAGGGTATCCAGGCCGTAGTTGGCCAGTACCGGCCCGGCACCTGGCGAAACGAACAGCCCGGCCGCCGCCGACAGCACGAAGTAGCCGTGGGCAATGCGCTTGCCGAACTGCGACTGCTTGGCCGCGATCTCGTCGAAGTGCATGTAGAAGTGGTCCCCCGACAGGCAGCCGAAGTTGACCAGGTCGGCTTCGGTCACGGTACGGCGGTGGGTAAGCAGCGATTCACCGATGCGCAGCTGCTCGAAATACCGGCGGAACGGATGCACTTCGGTTTCGATCACTTCGCCACCGCGCACATATTCACCGGTTACCGCCGTGAGCATGCTCGGCGAACCCTGCACGGCAGCGCGTTGCAGGTAGTGCTTGACCGCGCGCAGGCCACCCAGCTCTTCACCGCCACCGGCGCGGCCGGGGCCACCGTGCTTGAGCTGTGGCAGCGGCGAGCCATGACCGGTGGATTCCTTGGCGGCCTCGCTGTCCAGCACCAGCAGGCGGCCGTGCCAGGCAGCTGCCACCGGAATGGCCTTGGCGGCTACGCTGCGGTCGGCCGTTACCAGCGTCGCTACCAGGCTGCCCTTGCCGCGAGCGGCGAGCGCCAGGGCTTCATCGAGGTCGTGGTAGGCCATCAGCGTGCTGACCGGGCCGAACGCCTCGATATCGTGGGCACCGCCTTCGGCATGCGGGTCGCGGGCGTGCAGCAAGGTCGGGGCAAAGAACGCACCCTCGGCCACGCCTTCGCCACGCGGGGCAAAGCCATCGCTGGCGCCGAACAGCTGGTCGCAACTCTGCAGCAGGCTGCGCACCCGCTCGGCCACATCATGCTGCTGGTCGTGGGAGGCCAGGGCGCCCATACGCACGCCTTCCAGCGACGGGTCACCGACCACCACCTTGCTCAGGCGCTCGCGCAGGCGCGTAGCAACCGCATCGATATGCCTGGCCGGCACGATGACGCGGCGGATGGCGGTGCATTTCTGCCCGGCCTTGGTGGTCATTTCCCGCACTACCTCCTTGATGTACAGCTCGAACTCCTCAGTGTCCGGGGTGACGTCCGGGCCGAGGATGGCGCAGTTCAGCGAATCGGCCTCGGCCGTGAACGGCACCGAATTGCGGATCAGGTTCGGCGTGACGCGCAATTTGGCGGCGGTATCGGCCGAGCCGGTAAAGGTCACCACATCCTGGCCTTGAAGGCGCTCGAGCAGGTCGCCGGTGCTACCAATCACCAGTTGCAGGCTGCCTTCTGGCAGCAGCCCGGATGCGTTCATCAGGCGCACCACGGCTTCGGTCAGGTAGCTGGTGGAGGTCGCCGGCTTGACGATGCACGGCATGCCGGCCAGGAAGGTCGGGGCGAACTTCTCCAGCATGCCCCAGATCGGGAAGTTGAACGCGTTGATGTGCACTGCCACGCCAGCGCGCGGCACCAGGATATGGCTGCCAGCGAAATGGCCCTGCTTACCCAACGGGATCGCCGGGCCTTCGTGCACCTGGTTGGCCGATGGCAGTTCACGGCTGCCGATGCCCGCATAGGCAAACAGTGTGGCATTGCCGCCCTCGATGTCGATCCAGCTGTCGGCACGGGTGGCGCCGCTGTGGTGGGACAACGCGTAGAGCTGCTCCTTGTGCTCGGCCAGGTAAAGGGCCAACGCTTTCAGGCGCTGGGCGCGTTGCTGGAAATCCATGGCCATCAGCGTGGCAAGGCCGCGGGCACGGGCGAAGGCCACGGCTTCGGCGAAGTCCGGGCGCTCTTCATGGCTGTAGGCCAGCACGTGGCCGTCGAGGGCGCTGCGCAGGGCCTGGGCGCCGTGCTGGCCAAGCCAACGGCCGGCGATGAAGCTTTGCAGAGTAGGGGCGGCAGACATGCTGTTCTCCATGCTGTTCAGAAGTAGGGGGGCGCTGTTACCACAGCGCCAGGGTGTAGCCGATGATCAGGCGGTTTTCGTCGACGGCGTTGGTCAGGCCATTGCCGGAACGGAAGGTGACGTTGCGCCAGCGCAGGCTGACGTCCTTGAGCGGGCCGCTCTGGATCACGTAGGTGAGGTCGGTATCGCGTTCGCGCTCGCGGCCATTGCTGATGGTCGCGGTTTCGGCGTGGCGGCCGTCGGTGTAACGGGTCATGAAGCTCAGGCCCGGGATACCCATGGCGACGAAGTCGTAGTCGTAGCGCAGCTGCCACGAGTCCAGCCCGGCGCGGGTGAAGGTGTTGTAGGTGACCAGGTTGACGGTGAACGGGTCGCCGCCATTGACGAACGGGAAGGCGCTGTCACCCGACATCTGCTGCCAGGCGGCGGTGAATTTATGCGCCCGCACGCCGAGGGTGAACATGGCGTTGAAGTTGCGGTTGTCGATATTGCCGGCGCGCTCGGCGCCGTCATTGCGGCTGTCGAAGTAGCGCAGGTCGCTGCGCAAGCTCACACCTTCGGCCAGTGGGCGGGTATCGATCAGGCCGACAAACTGCTGGCGGTAGATGTCCTCGAGCTTGGCGTAGTAGTAGCTGACACTGGTCAGCGGGGTGATGGCATAGCTGCCGCCGCCAAAGTCCAGGTTGTCGCTGCTGGCGGCGCCGTAGCCGATGTCGTCGCGGCCCGAGGAATCGCGCAGGTTGGCCTTGGTCAGGCGGCCAGCGTTGAAGGTAAGCCCTTCGAGGTCCTGGCTGTTGAGCACGCCGCCCTGGAAAGTGGACGCCAGCAGACGGGTGTCGTTGTACACCACCACGGGCAGGATTGGCTGCAAGGTACCCAGGCGCAGGGTGCTCTTGGACACGCGCACCTTGCCGGTCAGGCCCAGCTCACTGTAGTCGTCGACCGGTTCCTGGCTGTTCGGGCCGTACGGCAGCAGGCCGGTGTTGCGCCGGTCACGGCTGGAGTCCAGCTTGATGCCCAGCTGGCCCATGGCGTCGACGCCAAAACCGACCGGGCCATCGGTGAAGCCCGACTCCAGCCTGGCGGTGAAGCCTTGGCCCCATTCCTCGGCCTTGGCCTGCGCGGCGTTGCTCTGGCGGAAGTCGCGGTTGATGTAGTGGTTGCGCAGCTCCAGGCGTGCATGGCTGTCGCCGATAAGGTCCGCCAGCGCCGGCAAGGGCAGGGCGAGGGTGGCCAGCCAGGCGGCTGTCATGACATGCGTGCGGTTCATTGTTGTTGTTTTACCCGACATGGTCGTTCTTCCCTGAGGTCAGTGCTTGCTGGCGCCGGCGGCGCCAATACCGGTCATGGAGCGGATGAACTGGGCCAGGTAGCGGCCACGCTCTTCAGCGGCACGTTCGGAGCTGTCGGTGACCGAGAACATCCAGGCACCGAGGAACGCCAGGCTCATGGAGAACAGTGCCGGGTTGCTGTAAGGGAACAGCGCCTGTTCGTGGTGCAGGACGTTGACCCATACCGCCGGGCCCAGTACCACCAGCACCACTGCCGAAACCAGGCCGGCCATGCTGCCGCATACCGCACCACGGGTGGTCAGGCCTTTCCAGAACATCGAGAGCAGCAGCACCGGGAAGTTGACCGAAGCGGCCACCGCCAGTACCAGCCCGGAGAGGAAGGCGATGTTCTGCGACTCGAACATCAGGCCGAGGATCACTGCCAGCAGGCCGATCACCAGCGTGGCGATGCGCGACACGCGCATTTCCTCTTGCTCGGTGGCTTTGCCTTTGCGCATGACGCAGGCATACAGGTCGTGGGAAACCGCCGATGCGCCGGACAGCGCCAGGCCGGCGACAACGGCCAGGATGGTGGCGAAGGCCACGGCGGAGATGAAGCCAAGGAACAGGTTGCCACCCACGGCCTGGGCCAGGTGCACGGCGACCATGTTGCCGCCGCCGATGATCGCGCCGCTGGCGTCACGGTAGGACGGCTCGGTGCCGACCATGACGATGGCGCCAAAGCCGACCACGATCAGCAGCAAGTAGAAGTAACCGATGAAACCGGTGGCGTAGAACACGCTCTTGCGTGCTTCCTTGGCGTCGCTGACGGTGAAGAAGCGCATCAGGATATGCGGCAGGCCGGCGGTACCGAACATCATGCCCAGGCCCAGCGAAATGGCATCTATCGGGTTCGACAACAAGCCGCCCGGGGCCATGATCGCCTGGCCCTTGGCGTGCACGGCGACGGCGCTGGCGAACATGGCCTCGGTGCTGAAGCCGAAGTGCCTGAGCACCATGAAGGCCATGAACGTGGTCCCCGAGAGCAGCATCACTGCCTTGATGATCTGCACCCAGGTGGTGGCCAGCATGCCGCCGAAGGTGACGTAGGCGACCATCAGCACGCCGACCAGCATCACCGCATACAGGTAGCTGATGCCGAACAGCAGCTCGATCAGCTTGCCGGCACCGACCATCTGCGCCACCAGGTACATCAAGGCTACCACCAGGGTGCCAAAGGCCGAGGTCAGGCGCACCGGGGTCTGCGCCAGGCGATAGCTGACCACATCGGCGAAGGTGTACTTGCCCAGGTTGCGCAGGCGTTCGGCGATCAGGAACAGGATGATCGGCCAGCCGGCGAGCACGCCCAGGGCATAGAGCAGGCCGTCATAGCCGTTCATGAACATCATCGCCGAGATGCCCAGGAATGAGGCGGCGCTGATCATGTCGCCCGCAATCGCCAGGCCGTTCTGCATGCCGGTCAGTCCGCCGCCCGCGGTGTAGAAGTCGCTGGCCGAGCGGGTACGCAGGGCGGCCCAGCGGGTGACCAGCAGGGTAAAGCAGACGAACACCATGAACATCGAGATGGCAGTCCAGTTCATTGCGCGCACTCCTGCTTGACCTTGTCGTTGAGCGGGTCGAGCACGTTGTTGGCGCGGTGCACGTAGATACCGGTCAGGGCAAAGGACAGCAGCACCATCAGTACGCCCACCAGCATGCCGACGGTGGTCACGCCGCCGCTAAGCGACTGCCCAAGGGTGCTGGGCGAGAACGCCACCAGCAGGACGAAGCCGTAGTAGATCACCAGCATCGCCAGGGTCAGGCTGCCGTTGAGGCGACGCTTGCGCCGCACCAGGTGCTGGAAGTCGGGGTGGTTGGCGATGCTTTCTATGCGTTCGGGTGTCATGGGTTGCGATCTCTGGGTGTTGTAATTGTTTTTGGTGAGGTCACGCGGGTACTGGGTTGGTGCTGATGGCCGCTTCGCGGGTGAACCCGCTCCCACAGGGATTGCACAAGGCCAAGGGGCAGCGCCCTACCTGTGGGAGCGGGCGCGCCCGCGAAGCAGGCGACGCGGTCTCAGAGCTGGTCGAAGTCGAGCACCACCTTGTCGCTTACCGGGTAGCTCTGGCACGACAGCACATACCCGGCCGCCACTTCGTAGTCCTCCAGGGCATGGTTGCTGTCCATCTCCACTTCGCCTTCGATCACCCGGCACTTGCAGGTCGAGCACACGCCGGCCTTGCACGAATAGGGCAGTTCGGCACCGATGGCATTGCCGGCGTCCAGCACGTTCTGGCTGTTGCGTGGCAGGTCGAAGCTCAGGGCGCGGCCGTCGCTGATCACGGTAATGTGGCTGACCGCCGCGTCTACCTGCCGGGCGGCCCCACGGGCCTCGCGGCGGGCTTCGCTGCCGGCTGCGGCGAACAGCTCGAAATGAATGCGTTGCTTGCTCAGGCCATTGGCCTGCAGGCTGTCACGCACGGTCTCGGTCATCGCCTGCGGGCCACAGATGAACGCTGCATCCAGGTCTGGAACATCCAGCCAGCGCGAGAACAGCTGGCCGCATTTGTCGGCATCGATGCGGCCGTTGTACAGGTCGATATCCTGCTGCTCACGGCTGAACACGAAAATCAGGTTGAGGCGGTCGAGGTAGCGGTTTTTCAGGTCTTCCAGCCTGTCGCGGAACAGCGCCCCGGAGCTCGAACGGTTGCCGTACAGCAAGGTGAAGCGGCTGTGTGGCTCGCTGGCCAGGGTAGTACTGATGATCGACAGGATCGGGGTGATGCCGCTGCCGGCGGCCACGCCCAGGTAATTACCCCGGCGAGCCGGGTCCAGCGGCACGAAGAAGCTGCCCGATGGCGGCATCACCTCCAGCTGCTGGCCGGCCTTGAGCACTTCATTGGCAAACGCCGAGAAACGCCCGCCCGGCACGCGCTTGACGGCCACGCGCAACTCGCCGTCGTGCACGGCACTGCAGATCGAGTAGGAGCGGCGGACCTCTTCATCGTCCAGCCGGGTCCGCATGACCAGGTACTGGCCCTGGGTGAAACGGAACTGCGCTTGCAGGTGCTCAGGCACGTCGAAGGCAATCGACACCGCATCACGCGTCTCGTTGCGCACTTGCTTGATGGTCAGGCTGTGAAACTGGCTCATGGCGTTCTCCACGGCTCAAATGCATTTGAAATAGTCGAACGGCTCCAGGCACTCGCAGCAGCGGTACAGCGCCTTGCAGGCCGTGGAGCCGAACTGGCTGAGCAATTCGGTATGGGTACTGCCGCACTGCGGGCAGCACACCTGGGGAGCGTCACCCAACAGGCTGCGCTTGCTGGCGCTGCCTTGCGGCGGTGCGATGCCATAGGCGCGCAGGCGCTCGCGGCCCAGTTCGCTGATCCAGTCGGTGCTCCACGCCGGGGTCAGCCGGCGCTCAAGGTCAGGCGCGGAAAACCCTGCCTGCTCCAGCGCCTGGCGGATATCCCCCTCGATCACCTCGGTGGCCGGGCAGCCGGAGTAGGTCGGTGTAACCACCAGGTGCAGGTGGCCGGCGCGCCAGTCGAGGTCGCGGACGATCCCCAAGTCGACCACGCTGACCACAGGCACTTCCGGGTCCATGACCTGGCCCAGAACTGCCCAGGCGCGGGCCAGGTCATCGCCATGCTGCGCTCGCGCACCGCGGTCGCCGGCAATCAGCTCACCAGGTTGCATCGGGGTAAGCCCTCGGCAGGAATTGCATTTCGGCCAGCAGCAGGCCGAGGTGCTCGGTGTGCAGGCCCTTGCGGCCGTCCAGGTAGAAGTAGCTGGCCGCCTTGGGCAGTGGCAGTTCGACCGCCGCGAACGTCTCGCTTACCTGCTTCAGCCAGGCACTGGCGACGCTGGCGGGGTTGGCGCCGATACCCGCGTTCGCCAGCTGCACCTCATTGTCGCTGGCAGCACACAGCTCGACGGTAAAGCGCCACAGTGCCGGGATGGCAGCGAGCATGCGCTGGCGGCTTTCTTCAGTGCCATCGCCCAGGCGCTGCACCCACTCGCTGGACCGACGCAGGTGGTAGGTGACTTCTTTCACTGCCTTGGCGGCAATACCGGCAATACGCGGATCGCTCGATTCGACCAACCCCTGGAGCACGGCGAGGTGCCAGGCGTCATAGAGAAACTGCTTGGTCATGGTCACGGCAAAATCGCCGTTGGGTTGTTCGACCAGCAACAGGTTGCGATAAGCCCGCTCGTCTCGGCGGAAGGCCAAGGCATCGGCATCGCGGCCGTCATCCAGCAGTTCGGCGGCGTACTCCAGCCAGTTGCGTGCCTGGCCGACCAGGTCAAGGCCAACATTCATCAGGGCCAGCTCTTCTTCGATGGCAGGGGCGTGGCCGCACCATTGGCAAAGGCGCTGACCCTGCACCAGGGCGCTGTCACCGAGCAACAGCAGGTAGGGGACAAGGGCTTGGTTATGCATGATCAACCTCACATGTGTCCGACTTCGTCGGGCAGTTCGTAGAAGCTGGCATGGCGGTAGACCTTGTCGTCCGACGGGGCGAACAGCGGGTCTTTCTCGTCAGGCGAAGAGGCGGTGATAAGTGCCGAAGGCACTACCCACAGGCTGACGCCTTCGCTGCGGCGGGTGTAAAGCTCGCGGGCGTTTTCGATGGCCATGGCGGCATCGGCGGCATGCACGCTGCCGACATGCTTGTGGTTAAGGCCGTGCTTGCTGCGCACGAACACTTCGTAAAGGGTCCAGACAGACATTTTCGATCTCCGCATCAATCGCCGCTCAAGCGGCGCTCTTGTTCTGTTGCTTGCGCGCGTAGGCCACCGCGGCCTCGCGTACCCAGGCGCCGTCGTCGATG
>NZ_JABMCN010000163.1:6678-13624 GCF_013179515.1 Pseudomonas sp. CM27 | reverse complement strand
AAAACGGCAAGGACGGCACGTTCAAACGCGAAAACGCCCAGCGCCGCAATTCGCTCCCCGCTCCCGAGGCGGGCCGTTATCACCTGTATGTGTCGCTGGCCTGCCCATGGGCTCACCGCACCCTGATCTTCCGCGCACTCAAGGGCCTGGAGCCGTTGATCGACGTATCCGTGGTCAGCTGGCTGATGCAGGACCATGGCTGGACCTTCGACCAGCAGCAAGGCTCGACGGGCGACCACCTTGACGCCCTGCAGTACATGCACCAGCGCTACACCCAGGATGACCCGCACTACACTGGCCGTGTGACCGTGCCCGTGCTGTGGGACAAGAAAGAGAAGCGAATCGTCAACAACGAGTCGGCCGAGATCATCCGCATCTTCAACAGCGCCTTCAACGAGCTGACCGGCAACACCCTGGACCTGTACCCCGAGCCGCTGCGCCCGACCATCGAGGCGCTGAACGAGCGAATCTACCCTGCGGTGAACAACGGCGTGTACCGCGCAGGCTTCGCCACCACGCAGGAGGCCTACGAGGCAGCGTTTGACCAGGTATTCAACGAACTGGATTACCTGGAAGACTTGCTGGGCCGCAATCGATACCTGGCGGGCGAGTACCTGACCGAGGCCGATGTGCGACTGTTTACCACGCTGGTGCGCTTCGATGCCGTGTACCACGGGCATTTCAAGTGCAACCTGCGACGCCTGAGCGATTACCACAACCTTTCAAACTGGCTGCGCGAGCTTTACCAGTGGCCGGGCGTGGCGGGCACGGTGAACATGGAGCATATCCAGAAGCACTATTACATGAGCCACAAGACCATCAACCCGAACGGGATCGTGCCCAAGGGGCCGCTGCAAGACTTCAACGCACCGCATGATCGGGCGCGGTTGGTGGGCAAGGGAATCTCGCAGGGTTGAGATCGTCGGGGGCTGCTTTGCAGCCCCAACAATATCAGCTGTTCTGCGAACCTTCGAACCAGGCCAGCTTTTCACGCAGTTGCACCACCTCCCCCACAATCACCAGGGTCGGCGCATGCACTTCATGCCGGGCCACCAACTCCGGCAAATCTGCCAAGGTACCAGTGAACACCCGCTGATTACGTGTAGTCCCCTGCTGCACCAACGCCGCCGGAGTACTGGCCGCACGCCCATGCCGAATCAACTCGGCACAAATCGTCGGCAAACCCACCAGCCCCATGTAGAACACCAAGGTCTGTGCCGGCGCCACGAGGTCATCCCAAGGCAAATTACTGGTGCCATCTTTCAGGTGCCCAGTGACGAAACGTACCGACTGGGCATAGTCGCGATGGGTCAGCGGAATGCCGCCATAGGCGGAACAGCCGCTAGCCGCAGTAATCCCCGGCACCACCTGGAACGGGATACCCTGCTCGGCCAGCTCTTCGATCTCCTCGCCACCGCGGCCAAAGATGAACGGATCGCCACCCTTCAGGCGCAGCACACGCTTGCCCTGCTGGGCCAGGTCGACCAGCAGGCGGTTGATCTGGTCCTGCGGCACAGCGTGGTCGGCGCGGCGTTTGCCTACGTAGATCCGCTCGGCATCGCGACGGCACATCTCGATGATCGCGGGCGCAACCAAACGGTCGTACAGCACCACATCGGCCTGCTGCATGAGGCGCAAGGCACGGAAGGTCAACAAGTCCGGATCGCCCGGCCCCGCGCCCACCAGATACACCTCGCCACCCTGCTGCACCGGCGCGCCGTCGACCATTGCCTGCAACAGGCGTTCGGCCTCGGCGCCCTGCCCGGCCAGCTGGCGCTCGGCAATCGGCCCCTGGAACACGGTTTCCCAGAAGCCCCGGCGCTGGTTGACGTCCGGGTACAAGGATTTGACCTTGTGCCGGAAGCGCGCTGCCAACCCGGCCAGCTCACCGTAGGCAGAGGGAACCCACGCCTCCAGTTTGGCGCGAATCAAGCGCGCCAGCACCGGGGCGTCGCCGCCACTGGAAACCGCAATCACCAACGGTGAACGGTCGACGATGGCGGGGAAAATAACCGTGCACAGGGCCGGTGCATCCACCACGTTGACCGGCAGGCTGAGAGCCTGGGCATCGGCCGACACCTGGGCGTTCAGCCCAGGGTCGTCGGTCGCCGCGATAACCAGCCGGCAACCGACCAGGTCGGCGGCCTGATAGCCACGCACCAGCACCTCACCGCCACCTTCCCTGGCCAATGCGGCCAACTGGCCGTCGACGTCCGGCGCCACCACGCGCAGCACGCTGCCGGCATCAGCCAGCAGCCGCGCCTTGCGCAAGGCGATTTCACCGCCGCCGACGACCAGCACACGGCCGCCCTGCAGCTTGTGGAACAGCGGCAGGTAATTCATTTAGCGGATGACCTCGACGCCGCCCATGTATGGCTTCAGCACTTCCGGTACCAGAATCGAACCGTCGGCCTGCTGGTAGTTTTCCAGCACGGCGACCAGGGTACGGCCTACGGCCAGGCCGGAGCCGTTGAGGGTGTGCACCAGCTCTGGCTTGCCGGTTTCCGGGTTGCGCCAACGCGCCTGCATGCGGCGCGCCTGGAAGTCGCCGCAGTTGGAGCACGAGCTGATTTCGCGGTATTTGTCCTGGCTCGGTACCCACACTTCCAGGTCGTAGGTTTTCACCGCGCCAAAGCCCATGTCGCCGGTGCACAGGGCCAGCACCCGGTACGGCAGCTCCAGCAGTTGCAGCACGCGCTCGGCATTGGCGGTCAGGCCTTCCAGCGCTTCCATCGACTTGGACGGCTCTACCACCTGCACCATCTCCACCTTGTCGAACTGGTGCTGGCGGATCATGCCGCGGGTGTCACGGCCCGACGCACCGGCTTCGCTGCGGAAGCACGGGGTGTGCGCGACGAGCTTCAGCGGCAGCTGCTTGGCGTCGAGGATTTCACCGGCCACCAGGTTGGTCAGCGACACTTCGGCGGTCGGGATCAGGTAGAAGTCAGCCTCACCTTCGCGGGTGATCTTGAACAGGTCTTCCTCGAACTTCGGCAGCTGACCGGTACCCTGCAGGGCCGGGGCCTGGACCAGGTACGGGGTGTAATGCTCCTCGTAGCCGTGCTCGCCGGTGTGCAGGTTGATCATGAACTGCGCCAGGGCGCGGTGCAGGCGGGCGATCGGGCCACGCAGCACGGCAAAGCGCGCGCCGGACAGCTTGGCGGCGGCTTCGAAGTCCAGGCCACCGCTGATTTCGCCGAGGGCGACGTGGTCCTTGATTTCGAAATCGAAGGCCTTCGGCGTGCCCCACTTGCGCACTTCGACGTTGTCATCTTCGCTGGCACCAACCGGTACGCTGGCGTCCGGCAGGTTGGGGATGGTCAGCAGGATGCCGTCCAGCTCCGCCTGAATCTCGTCCAGCTCGGTCTTGCCGGCGGCCAGCTCGTTGGCCATGCGCTCGACATCAGCCATCAGCGGCGCGATGTCCTCGCCCTTGGCCTTGGCCTGGCCGATGGATTTGGAGCGGGCGTTACGCTCGGCCTGCAGTTGCTCGGTGCGGGTCTGCACCGCCTTGCGGCGTTCTTCCAGTGATTCGATGCGCGCGACATCCAGGCTGAAGCCACGGGAGGCCAGGCGGTCCGCCACTTCCTGAAGTTGGCCGCGTAACAGTTTGGAATCGAGCATATCGTTCTCTCGTTATAGGTAGGTGTTGGTTCAGAATCGGGTCAGGGACAGGCCGGCCCATGTCGCGAGCAGGCCGCCCATCACGCTGATACCGGTATAGCCCAAAGCCAGGGGCACTTGCCCACTTTCGAGCAGGCGCACGGTATCGAGCGAGAAGGAGGAAAAGGTTGTAAGGCCACCCAGAAAGCCCACGATCAGCCCGGCACGCAGCTCGACCGGCACCATAGGCTTGTGCAGGAACAGGCCATAGAGCAGGCCGATCAGCAGGCAGCCGACCAGGTTGACCGCCAGCGTACCGAGATAGAAGTGCCGTGGCCAGTGAGTAGCTACCCAGTTGGTAGTGGCGAAACGCAGCAATGTACCGGCAATACCGCCCGCACTCACGGCCGCAACTAGTGCAATCACGGTTTTCTCCGCTGGCGGGGGCTGTTGCGGTCAAGCTCGGCCAGGTGGCGCAACTTCTCGCCAATCTTCAGCTCCAGGCCACGGGGCACCGGCTGATAGTACTGGCGCGGCTCGAGTTGATCGGGGAAGTAGTCTTCACCGGCCGCATAGGCATCAGGCTCGTCATGGGCATAGCGATATTCGTCGCCATAGCCCAGTTGCTTCATCAGCTTGGTGGGTGCGTTGCGCAGGTGCAGCGGCACTTCCAGCGACCCATGCTCCGCAGCTTCACGCAGGGCGGTCTTGAAGCCCACGTACACCGCGTTGCTCTTCGGTGCACAGGCAATGTAGGTGATGGCCTGGGCCACCGCCAGCTCGCCTTCGGGGCTGCCCAGGCGCTCTTGCACGTCCCAGGCAGCCAGGCACAGGCTGAGCGCGCGCGGGTCGGCGTTGCCGATGTCCTCGCTGGCCATGCGCACCACGCGGCGGGCGATGTACAGCGGGTCGCAGCCGCCGTCGAGCATGCGCGCAAACCAATACAAGGCGCCGTCGGGGTTGGAGCCGCGCACCGACTTGTGCAGCGCTGATATCTGGTCGTAGAACGCCTCGCCGCCCTTGTCGAAGCGCCGACGGCTGTCGCCCAGCAGGCTCTGCAGCATCTCGACATCTATCTCGCTGCCGTCTTCGGCCAGGTCCGAGGCGTTCTCGAGGAAGTTGAGCATGCGCCGGCCATCGCCATCGGCAGCGGCCATCAGCATCTTGAAAGCTTCGTCACCCACCCGCAGGTTGTGCTTGCCCAGGCCGCGCTCCTCGGTCAGCGCGCGGTTGACCAGCTTGCGCAGCGCGGCCTCGTCCAGGCTCTTGAGCACGTACACCCGCGCCCGCGACAACAAGGCGTTGTTCAGCTCGAACGAGGGGTTTTCGGTGGTGGCGCCGATGAACAGCAGCGTGCCGTCTTCCACATACGGCAGGAAGGCGTCCTGTTGCGACTTGTTGAAGCGGTGCACTTCATCGACGAACAGAATAGTGCGGCGGCCGTATTGGCCGGCCTGCTGCTTGGCCACCTCGACCGCCTGGCGGATCTCTTTGACCCCGGCCAGCACCGCCGACACGGTTTCAAAATGAGCATCGCAAAACTGCGCCAGCAGCCGCGCAAGGGTGGTCTTGCCCACCCCTGGCGGTCCCCAGAAGATCATCGAGTGCAGCGCACCCTGCTCCAGCGCCTCGCGCAGCGGTTTGCCGCGCGCCAGCAGGTGCTCCTGGCCGACGTACTCGTCCAGGTTGGACGGGCGCAGGCGGGCGGCCAGGGGCTGGGCGACGGGTTCGCTTCGAAACAGGTCCATGGCGAGCTCTGCTTACTCCTTGATCACATCCGCGCCTTTGGGAACGACGAAGGTGAACTGGTTGGCGGGCACCGGCTGGTTGGCCTTCACCCCGTTGAACAGGATATTGGTGCGTTGGCCGACGCTGTCGACCAGTTGCATGTCGTTGATCAACCCTTTGCGGAACGACACCCGCAGCGAGTCGAACAAGGTGTCCTTGGTCTTGGGCTTGAGGGTGAAGTCCATCATTTCGCCCTGCTCCTTGGAGGTGATGTCGAAGCTCTGGCTGATTTTCGACACATCACCGGACAGCAGCAGTGCCGGGGTCTGGTTCAGGCGCTGGTCGAGCTTCTTGATGGTGGCCTGTTCCAGGTCCGGGTCCCACAGGGTGACGTTCTTGCCGTCCGACACCACTACCTGCTCCTGCGGCGCATTGGTGTGCCAGTAGAACAGCCCCGGGCGCTTGACCGTCATCTTGCCCGAGGTTTCCTGCAGGCTGGTGCCATCGGCACCCAGGGTCAATTGAGAGAAGTTGGCCTCGATGGTTTGAGACTTTTCCAGCAACTGGGTCAGGCGTTGTACGTCTTGCTCACCGGCATAAGCAGTAACCGAGCCCAGGGTCAGGGCAGAAACCAACAGCATGCGAATCGCGCGCATGGGAATCCTCATCGAGCATTGAAAAGGCCTGGCGCCACCGTTGGCGCCCGGCAAGGTGTACATCAATCGCGCGGGCCGCCCGGGGCAATCACTTCCCGCGAACCGTTGCTGTTCATGGGGGTAACCACGCCGGCCATTTCCATGGCTTCGATCATGCGGGCGGCGCGGTTGTAGCCGATCTTCAGCTTGCGCTGCACGGCCGAAATGGAGGCGCGGCGGCTTTCCAGCACAAACTGCACGGCCTCATCATACAGGGCGTCGCTTTCCGAATCATCGCTGTCGCCGCCACCGCCTTCAAAGCCGCTGCCGGCCTCTTCGACGCCGTTGAGGATAGCGTCGTTGTAGTCCGGGGCGCCGCGCTGCTTCCACGCTTCCACCACGCGGTGCACCTCATCGTCGGACACGAACGCACCGTGCACACGGATCGGCAGGCTGGTGCCCGGCGGCATGTACAGCATGTCACCGTGGCCCAGCAACTGCTCGGCGCCACCCTGGTCGATGATGGTGCGCGAGTCGATCTTGCTCGACACCTGGAACGCCATGCGGGTCGGGATGTTGGCCTTGATCAGGCCGGTGATCACGTCCACCGAGGGGCGCTGGGTCGCCAGGATCAGGTGGATACCCGCCGCCCGCGCCTTCTGCGCGATACGGGCGATCAGCTCTTCGACCTTCTTGCCGACGATCATCATCATGTCGGCGAATTCGTCCACCACCACCACGATGGTCGGCAGGGTCTTCAGCGCCGGCGGCTCGTCGTCCATGCTTTCGCGGCGGTACAGCGGGTCATGGATGATTTCACCGGCCTCCTGGGCATCCTTGACCTTGCGGTTGAAGCCGGCCAGGTTACGCACGCCCATGGCCGCCATCAGCTTGTAGCGCCGCTCCATCTCGGCCACGCTCCAGCGCAGCGCGTTGGCGGCGTCCTTCATGTCGGTGACCACCGGGCAGAGCAGGTGCGG
>NZ_JABMCN010000163.1:0-6580 GCF_013179515.1 Pseudomonas sp. CM27 | reverse complement strand
GAAGCCGGCCAGGTTACGCACGCCCATGGCCGCCATCAGCTTGTAGCGCCGCTCCATCTCGGCCACGCTCCAGCGCAGCGCGTTGGCGGCGTCCTTCATGTCGGTGACCACCGGGCAGAGCAGGTGCGGGATGCCTTCGTAGATCGACAGTTCGAGCATCTTCGGGTCGATCATGATCAGCCGCGCGTCTTCCGGGCTGGACTTGAACAGGATCGACAGGATCATCGCGTTGACACCCACCGACTTACCGGAACCGGTGGTACCGGCCACCAGCAGGTGAGGCATCTTGGCCAGGTCGGTGATGACCGGCTTGCCGCCGATATCGTGGCCAAGGGCCAGGGTGACCGGCGATTTCTGCTCGTCGTACTGCGGCGTGGCCAGCACTTCGGAGAAGCGCACCATTTGCCGGTTTTCGTTGGGGATCTCGATACCCACGGTGGTCTTGCCGGGGATGACCTCGACCACGCGCACGCTGGTCACTGCAATTGAGCGCGCCAGGTCCTTGGCCAGGTTGGAGATGCGGCTGACCTTGACGCCCGCGGCCGGCTGGATTTCGTAGCGGGTAATCACCGGGCCGGGGTGGATGGAGTCCACCGCCACTTCCACGCCGAACTCCTTGAGCTTGATTTCCAGCAGTTGCCCGACACTCGCCAGCGATTCCGGCGAATACTCGATCTTCTTCTGCTCGGCCGGATCAAGGATGGAGATCGGCGGCAAGGTGCCCTCCACCGCGCTGTCGACGAACAGCGGCGCCTGCTTCTCCTTCATCACCCGCTTGCTCGGCTCCGGCGCCCTGGCCTGGGCAGGTGCCGGGGGCACGATGGTCGGTGCCGCAGGTTGCTCGCGCTGCACCATCGGCTCGCGGGCAAGGGTGGGCTCGCGCGGCACCACAGGCTCGCGTGCAAGGGTCGGCTCACGTGGTGCAGCAGGCTGGGCGGGGGCCTCTTCACGCTTGAAGATCCGCTCGCGCAATGGCGGTTTGGCCGGCTCGCGCTTCTCGGCGGCCGCTGCCGGCGCCTTGAACACCGGTTCATCCTCGCGCAATTGCGCTTCGAGGCGCTTGCGCTCGTTGCGTGCTTCCCACCAGCGGTTGGCCGCACCCTGTACCAGCTCGAACAGGTCGAGGGTGATCTTGCCGGTCATGTCCATCACCTTGAACCACGACAGGTCGGTGAACACGGTCAGGCCGAACAGGAACAAGGCGATGAACATCAGCGTGCTGCCCTGCACGTTCAGCAGGCTGCGCGCCAGTTCGCCCAGGCTCTCGCCCAACGCGCCACCGGCGGAAAACGGCAGGCTTGCCGGCGGATGGAAATGAATATGCGCCAGGGCAGCGCCCGACAGCACCAGGAACACCAGGCCGATCAGCCGCCAGGAGAACAGCCAGCCGCTCCAGTCCCAGGGCTGGTGGCGCTGGCGGAAAATCTGCCAGGTCTTGATCCCCAGCAGCAACGGGAAGATATAGGCGAAGTAGCCCAGCACCATGAACAGGATGTCGGCGAAGTAGGCGCCGGCACGCCCGGCGGCGTTCTGCACCTGGTCGATGTTGCTGGTGTGGCTGAAGCCCGGGTCGGACGTGTCGTAGGTCAGCAGCGCCATCCACAGGTACAGGCACAGGGCGCCGACAGCGATCAACGCACCTTCCTTGAGGCGATAATGCAGCTGCTGCCGCCACAGGGGCACAGGCAAGGGAGCTGGGGTTGCGGTGGATTTCTTCAAAACGCGTCTATTCCTGCGCGTGCTGCGCGTCCAATAGTGATCGGCCGGCGGTGCGGCCAATGAACCACTACTTTTAACATTACTGCCCGCCAGCCGCCATGGCGGCACGCCGTATGGGAGGTTGGCCGGGTGCGACTTTCATATAGGTGCAATTTGAGCACGCATTTTCTTTTGTGACAAAGGCTTATGCTGTGTTTTTGCACAGGTGTGACAGCAAATGTAGCGGATGGTGCCTGCGATTTCATGAATGCGCAGGAAATTGCCTGATTTCCTGGCCTGTACCGGCCTCTTCGCCGGCTCGCCCGCTCCCACAGGTCCTGCGCAAGCCTGGAGACTGTGAGGTTCCTGTGGGAGCGGGCATGCCCGCGAAGAAGCCAAAGAGATTGACCCTGCTTTTCACCCGCGCCATGCTGCCCTCTCCCCTCCCCCACCGCACGAAAGACCATGCTCACCTGGCTGACTCGCGACTCGTTGACCTTCCCGCCCCTGGAAAAGGCCCTGCACGACCCCAACGGCCTGCTTGCCGCCGGCGGCGACCTGAGCCCCGAGCGCCTGGTACAGGCCTATCGCCACGGCTGCTTCCCTTGGTACCAGGACGGCCAGCCGATCCTCTGGTGGTCGCCCGACCCGCGCACCGTGCTGCTGCCGGACCAGCTGCACGTGTCGCGCTCGCTGGCCAAGCTGATCCGCCAGGGCCGCTACCAGGTCAGTTTCGACACCGACTTCCCGGCAGTGATCGCCGCCTGCGCCGCGCCACGCGACTATGCCGACGGCACCTGGATCACCGACACCATGCGCAACGCCTACTGCGAATTGCACCGCCGCGGTATCGCCCATTCTGTGGAAGTGCGCCAGGATGGCGAGCTGGTAGGTGGCCTGTACGGCCTTGCCATGGGCCAGCTGTTCTTCGGTGAGTCGATGTTCAGCCGCGCCGACAACGCCTCCAAGGTCGGCTTCGCAACCCTGGTCGAGCACCTGCGCCAGGCCGGGTTTGCCCTGATCGACTGCCAGATGCCGACCAACCACCTGCAAAGCCTGGGTGCGCAGGCCATCAGCCGCGCCGAATTCGCCGGCTACCTGGCCCGCTACCTCGACCAGCCCAACAGCGCCACCTGGGTTGTCTAGATGGGTTGCCTAGGCGAGTTCGCAGAGCTGGCTTACACTTAAAACAAAGTCACACCGAGGGGTTGATCATGACAGAGTTGGCGCGGTTGAAGTTTTATGCCACTCAACCCCACTCCTGCAGCTACCTGCCTGATGAGCAGGCGACCACGCTGTTCCTCGACCCCAGCCAGCCGATGGACGTGAACGTGTACGCCGACCTGTCGGAAATGGGCTTCCGCCGCAGCGGCGACCACCTGTACCGCCCGCATTGCCAGAACTGCAACGCGTGCGTGCCGGCGCGCATCCCGGCGGCGCGCTTCATACCCAACCGCCAGCAACGGCGCATCCTCAAGCGCAACGCCGACCTGACCGTGACTGCGGCGCGCCCGGCGTTCAAGGAAGAGTACTTCGAGCTGTACCGGCGCTATATCGAAACCCGTCACGCCGACGGCGACATGTACCCGCCAAGCCGCGATCAGTTCTCCACCTTCCTGGTGCGCGACTTGCCGTTCTGCTGGTTCTACGAGTTCCGCCTGGCGGGCCGCTTGCTGGCGGTGGCGGTGTGCGACCTGCTGCCCAACGGCCTGTCCGCGGTGTACACCTTCTACGAGCCCGACGAAGAACGCCGCAGCCTGGGGCGCTTTGCCATCCTCTGGCAGATCACCGAAGCGGTGCGCCAGGATCTGGAGGCCGTGTATCTGGGTTACTGGATCAAGAACTGCAAGAAAATGAACTACAAGACCCAGTACCGCCCGATCGAACTGCTGATCAACCAGCGCTGGGTCACCCTCAACTGAAAGCATTGGCTTGAAACACTATTTTCCGGCATAATCCACGCCACTTTTTTGCCCGGTGCGGTTATGCGTCGGGCCAACACTGGACACCGAGGGCTCAACTGCATGTCGAAAGAAGACAGCTTCGAAATGGAAGGTACTGTCGTCGACACCCTGCCCAACACCATGTTCCGCGTGGAGTTGGAAAACGGGCACGTCGTAACCGCGCACATCTCCGGAAAGATGCGCAAAAACTACATCCGTATTCTCACTGGCGACAAGGTTCGCGTCGAGCTGACGCCGTACGACCTGAGCAAGGGCCGCATCACCTACCGTGCGCGCTAAGCTCCAGCCATGAAAAAGCCCGGCCATGTGCCGGGCTTTTTTGTGCTTCCGAGATTGCAAGGGGCTACTTTGCAGCCATTCGCAGCACAAGGCTGCTCCTACACGATGGCGCATCGCCGTTGCAGGAGCAGCCTTGTGCTGCGAATGGGCCGCAAAGCGGCCCCGACGCATCAGGCCACCTCGGCCGTGGTCTCGAAGTCGAACACCAGCTCGCCATCGCGCAGGTCGATGTGCACCACGCCGCCATGCTCGGCCAGCTCCCCAAACAGGATCTCTTCGGCCAGCGGCCGCTTGATCTTGTCCTGGATCAGCCGCGCCATCGGCCGCGCGCCCATCTGCACGTCGTAGCCCGACGCCGCCAGCCAGCCACGCGCGTCATTGCTGACTTCCAGCAGCACACGCTTGTCTTCCAGCTGCGCCTGCAGTTCGATGAGGAACTTGTCGACGATACTTTTGATGGTCTCGTGACTGAGGCGGCCGAACTGGATGATGGTATCCAGACGGTTGCGGAATTCCGGCGTGAAGCTTTTGCGGATGACTTCCATGGCATCGGACGCGTGGTCCTGATGGGTGAAGCCGATCGAGGCCCGTGCCGCGGTTTCCGCGCCAGCGTTGGTGGTCATGATCAGGATCACGTTACGGAAGTCGGCCTTGCGCCCGTTGTTGTCGGTCAGGGTCCCGTGGTCCATCACCTGCAACAGCAGGTTGAAGACTTCGGGGTGGGCCTTCTCGATTTCATCGAGCAACAACACGCAGTGCGGCTGCTTGGTGATGGCTTCGGTCAGCAAACCGCCCTGGTCGAACCCGACATAGCCTGGCGGCGCACCGATCAGGCGCGACACAGTGTGGCGCTCCATGTATTCGGACATGTCGAAGCGTACCAACTCGACACCCAGCGCCTTGGCCAGCTGACGCGCCGCCTCGGTCTTGCCGACGCCGGTAGGGCCGGCGAAGAGGAACGAGCCCACCGGCTTGTCGGGCGCCTTGAGGCCGGCACGGGACAGCTTGATGGCGGTCGACAGCGAGTCGATGGCCGGGTCCTGGCCGAACACGGTCAGCTTCAGATCGCGCTCCAGGTTGCGCAGCAGCTCCTTGTCGGAACTGCTGACGTGTTTTGGCGGAATGCGCGCGATCTTGGCGACAATGTCTTCGACCTGCGGCACCTCGATACGCTTGACGCGGTTGGCCTCCGGCTGCAGACGCTGGTAGGCACCGGCCTCGTCGATCACGTCAATGGCCTTGTCCGGCATGTGGCGATCGTTGATATAGCGCGAAGCCAGCTCGGCGGCAGCACGCAGTGCTTCGTCGCTGTACTCGATGTTGTGGTGGCTTTCGAAACGCCCCTTCAGGCCACGCAGAATGCCCACGGTGTCTTCCACCGACGGCTCGCTGACGTCCACCTTCTGGAAGCGCCGCGCCAAGGCGCGGTCTTTTTCGAAGATACCGCGAAATTCCTGGAAGGTGGTCGAGCCGATGCAACGGATTTCACCGGACGACAACAGTGGCTTGAGCAGGTTGGACGCATCCATTACCCCGCCCGACGCCGCACCGGCACCGATGATGGTGTGGATTTCGTCGATGAACAGGATGGCCTGCGGGCGCTTGCGCAGTTCACCGAGCAGCGCCTTGAAGCGCTTCTCGAAGTCGCCGCGGTACTTGGTACCGGCCAGCAGCGCGCCCAGGTCAAGGGAGTACACCACGCTCTGCGCCAGCAGGTCAGGCACCTGGCCATCGACGATGCGCTTGGCCAGGCCTTCGGCGATGGCTGTCTTGCCCACGCCAGCCTCACCCACCAGCAGCGGGTTGTTCTTGCGCCGACGGGCAAGGATCTGCGCCACGCGCTCCACTTCCTGCTCACGACCCACCAGCGGGTCGATACGACCGGCTCGCGCAAGCTCGTTCAGGTTACTGGCGTAGGCGTCCAGCGGGTTGCTCGAAGAGGAGGTCTCACCGCCCTCCTCGTCCTGCATTTCAGGGTCGCTATCAGCATTGGAACCATGGCCTGGCACCTTGGAGATGCCATGCGCGATGTAGTTGACCACATCGATGCGGGCCACGCTCTGCTGCTTGAGCAGGAACACGGCCTGGCTTTCCTGTTCGCTGAATATCGCCACCAGCACGTTGGCCCCGGTGACTTCGCGCTTGCCGGAGCTTTGCACGTGGAACACGGCACGCTGCAGCACACGCTGGAAGCCCAGCGTCGGCTGGGTTTCCCGGTCCTCGTCGTTGACCGGAATCAACGGCGTGGTGGAATCGATGAACTCTTGCAGGTCATGCTTGAGTTTGTCGAGATTGGCGCCACAGGCGCGCAGAACGGTCGCGGCAGCCTCATTGTCAAGGAGTGCCAGCAGCAGATGTTCGACGGTCATGAATTCATGACGTTTCGAACGGGCCTCCTTGAAGGCAAGATTGAGGGTGACTTCGAGCTCGCGGTTTAACATAGCTTCACCTCATACCCAAGTGGTCGGCGATTAACCGTCCTTCTCGATTTCACAGAGTAGCGGATGCTGGCTTTCCCTGGCGTATTGGTTGACCTGCATGGCCTTTGTTTCGGCGATGTCACGGGTAAACAATCCGCACACTGCCCGCCCCTCGGTATGGACGGTCAGCATGATCTTGGTCGCCAGCTCGCGGTTCAG
>NZ_JABMCN010000162.1 GCF_013179515.1 Pseudomonas sp. CM27 | reverse complement strand
AACTGGCACGTTTCTCCGACGCCTGTGGCGCCGAGATCCCGCGCTGGATCCGCAAGCAGCTGGAAGCCTATGCCGACGACACCGCCAGCATCCAGGCGTTCGGCGAAGAAGTGATCACCCGCATGTGCGAGCAGCTGCTGCAAGGCGGCGCACCTGGCCTGCACTTCTACACCTTGAACCAGGCCGAACCGAGCCTGGCGATCTGGAACAACCTGAAGCTGCCGCGCTGAAACTTTTTGGCAAAGTCTGCTTAAGAAATGATTAAGGCTTTGGTCATAGACTAAAGCCTTGTTCATTTTCCGGTTACACAGGTCTTGCCAGCCATGCAGCATCTCCAGCCTTCGCGGCCACAGCTCGTCTACCTGGCTTTTGGCCCGGCAACCTACCATCAGGAAGCCTGCTTCAGCATCGTCAGCGCCCTCGCCCACCTGGACAGCGCTGCGGGCGAAGCCATGGATATCCAGGTCTACACGGATAACCCGCAGCCCTATGCCAGCCTCCCGGTCACCGTCCACCTGCTGGACGAGGCCACGCGCCAGGCATGGAACGCCCCGCACGGCTATCACTTCCGCAGCAAGCATGTGCTGTTGCGACAGGTATTGCAGCAACACCCGCTGGCAGTCCTGATCGATACCGATACGTTCTTCCGCAAATCGCCACTGCAACTGTTCGCCCGGGTAGCGCCAGGCCAACTGCTGTGCAACGCCATCGGCGCCCGCTATGGCGCCAACCAGAAGTGCCTGCTGTACAGGAACCTGCTGGCGATCCTCGAATCCCGAGGCCTGGCCGACTGCCAGATGCCACTGGTCAACTCCGGAGTGATCGGCCTTACGGCCGAAGATGCCAGCACTCTGGACCGCTCCATTGCCATGATGGACGAGTTCCATCCCTTGGCACGCGAGGCCTACACCCTCGAGGAGTTCTGCCTGGCTGTGGCGGCTTACCGCACGCTGGCGGTGGCCGAATGCACCGATGTCATCCACCACTACTGGAGCCGCAAGGCGCAATTCCGTGCCAAGATCCAGGCCTGGCTGCGCAAGCACGGTGAAGCCCCCCTGAGCCAGGCCGCGCTCGCCGACGTCACCCTGGTCAACGACCAGCTGCCGCGACCACCGGCCTTGCAGCGCCTGGGCTATAAAGCGCTCAGCCTGACCCTGCCGCGCCACGAACGCCAGTTTGCCCGCGAGCTGCTGTATGGCTGCTACCCCTACCCCAACGAATTCGACCGTGCCTGCGCGCCGGCCTGGTGGGACAAGGCCCTGGAAAACCTCAATGCCCGCCATGGCCACATGGAGCCCGACCGGCTGCGCCAGTGCCTGCGCCACCCGGGGCTGCGCCTGTCGCTGGGCGAACAGCGCAAGGATATCGAGGCACATCTGTTGCGGGCCTCCCGGTGTTGAGTGGGGCCCGCACACAAGGACACCGTCTGCACTGGCCTTGCCCAGGCCGAGCGCGTAATCTCCGGCCATGCCACACGTCGCCCGCCTGTTCTGGATCCTGCTGCTCATATGCCTGAGCCCGTTGGCCCTGGCCGAGCGCTTGCGCCTGGTGAGCGACGACTGGGCACCCTATGTGTATGAACATGACGGCCAACCGCAAGGCATAGACTACGAAGTCACCACCCAGGTCTTCGCCCGCCTGGGCGTAGAAGTGGAATGGCAGTTCCTGCCGTGGAAGCGCTGCCTGGCAATGGTCGAGCAAGGCCTGGCAGATGGTATTCTCGACATCTTCCAGACCGAGGCACGCCAGCCTTACCTGGTTTATGCCCCCGAGCCCATGTCGATTGTGGAGTTCGTCCTGTTCCAGCAACATTCGCGTCGCCATAGCGTGACCAGCCTCGCAGATCTCGCCGGTCTTCGCGTCGGTACATCCCCCGGCTACGCCTATGGCAAGGCCTTCACCGAGGCGCCACACTTCAAGCGTGAGGCCGCGCCCACTCACGAAGCCAACTTTGGCAAGCTGGTACTGGGGCGTGTGGACCTGGCAATCACCGACCGCAAGGTCGGCCACTACCTGCTCCAGCGGTTGCGCCTTGAGCAGCAAGTCGAACAACTGCCGCTGGTGATCAGCCGCCAGCCTCAGTATCTGGGACTGGTGCGCAAGCCCGGGCGAGAAGCACTGGCCCTGGCCTTTGCCGAAGAACTGCGGCGTTTCAAGCAGGAACCGGCCTTCTTGGCGATCAGCAACCGCTATACGGGCGACATCGGAAGCATTCTCAACGCCGTTGAGCAGCAGGAAAGCGGCACAGCGCGATAGCTCTGTTATACTCGGGCCTTCCCGCCCGGCTCACGCCCGGACGCTCGGCCTCGCAACAGGCATCCCGATCGGCAATTGACGCACTTTCGCGTCCACCCTCCGTTTCCCGGATGTGCAGTGAAAGCCCAGCTGGACCGGACGCGATCGCATCCCACCGATGCCCGTCGCGCCAGGCAGAACATCCCTACGGGCCCAGCCCACACGAGAACAGGATCGCCCATGTCCTTTGCTTCCCTCGGTCTCTCCGAGGCACTTGTCCGCGCTATCGAGGCTGCGGGCTATACCCAGCCGACCCCCGTGCAACAGCGGGCGATTCCCGCCGTGTTGCAAGGCCGCGACCTGATGGTTGCCGCTCAGACAGGTACTGGTAAAACCGGTGGCTTCGCCCTGCCGATTCTCGAGCGCCTGTTCCCGGCCGGCCACCCCGACAAGTCGCAGCGGCATGGCCCGCGCCAGCCTCGCGTACTGGTCCTCACCCCGACCCGCGAACTGGCAGCCCAGGTGCATGACAGCTTCAAGGTCTACGCCCGCGACCTGCCACTGGTCAGCGCCTGCGTCTTCGGCGGGGTTGGCATGAACCCGCAGGTCCAGGCCATTGCCAAGGGCGTGGACGTACTGGTCGCCTGCCCGGGCCGCTTGCTCGACCTGGCCGGCCAAGGCAAGGTCGACCTGGCCCACGTGGAAATCCTGGTACTCGACGAAGCCGACCGCATGCTCGACATGGGCTTCATCCATGACGTGAAAAAGGTCCTCGCCCGCCTGCCGGCCAAGCGCCAGAACCTGCTGTTCTCGGCGACCTTCTCCAAGGACATCACCGACCTGGCCGACAAGCTCCTGCACAACCCGGAGCGCATCGAGGTCACCCCTCCAAACACCACTGTCGAGCGTATCGAGCAGCGCATTTACCGCCTGCCCGCCAGCCACAAGCGTGCACTGCTGGCGCACCTGATTACCCTGGGTGCCTGGGAGCAGGTGCTGGTGTTCACCCGCACCAAGCACGGTGCCAATCGCCTGGCCGAGTACCTGGAAAAGCACGGCCTGACCGCCGCCGCCATCCACGGTAACAAGAGCCAGAACGCCCGCACCAAGGCACTGGCCGACTTCAAGGCCAACAGCGTGCGCGTGCTGGTAGCCACCGATATCGCCGCGCGCGGGCTGGACATCGACCAGCTGCCGCACGTGGTCAACTTCGAGCTGCCGAACGTGGAGGAAGATTACGTCCACCGCATCGGCCGTACCGGCCGCGCCGGTCGTTCGGGCGAGGCCATCTCCATGGTCGCGCCGGACGAAGAAAAACTGCTCAAGAGCATCGAGCGGGTGACCAAGCAGCGTATCCCGGACGGCGACTGGATGGGCTTTGATGCCAGCCAGGTAGAAGCCGAAAAGCCCGAAGTACGTGAACGCCCGCAAAACAACGGCCGTGGCGGTCGCAACCAGCAGCCACGCGGCGAAGGCAGCAAGGACGCCAACGGCGGCCGCAAGGACAAAGGCAAGGATAAAGGCAAGGCCAAGCCGCAGGCTGCTGACAAGCCGGCCGACAAGGAAAAGAGCGGCGACCGGCAACAGCAGCCGCGCAAGCCGCGCGACAAGAAGCCGCGTCAGCAGCAACAGCAGCAGGCCAGCAGCGCAAGTACGCCGAAAGCGCCAGCCGATCGCGATCCTGAAGCGTTCCTGGACGACGATGTGGATAACTTCGGTAACCGTGCCGACTACGTGAGCCCGTACCAAGGTAAAGGCCAAGGCCGCAATCGCCGCCCAGGTGCTGGTGCCGGTCAGGGCCAGGGTAACGCCCCACGCAGCAATGCCGGGGGCCAGGGCCAGGCGCGTAGTGGCGGCCAACAGCGTAGTGGTGGTGCTTCCAACGGTGGCGAAAAACGCCCACCCCGCGCCAATAACGGCGGCGGCGCCCGTCGTGATGGCGGTGGTGGCCGTGGCCGCCCGGCGCGTGACGATGCTGCCCGGCAAGAGCCGGCCGTGCGCAACCCGCGCCAGCCCGAAAAACAGCCCGTGATCATCCGCAAGGAATCCAAGCTTGACCGCTTCCCGACGCCCGAGCAGCTGGATGACCTGCCAAGCCGCCCGCGTGGCGAGCGCCCGGCCTTGTTGACCCGAAAAGGCTAAACCCAGGCCAGCCTTTGCCGGCTCATCCTCGGCAAAGGCAAATAAAAACGCCGCCCAATGGGCGGCGTTTTTTATTGCCGAGCAATAGTTACTTCTGCTTCACGCCTTCAACACTGATATCCAGGTCCAGGGTCTGCGAGGTCGCGCCCGGGCCTTTGATGCCGAAGTCGTTCAGGTTCAGCGTGGTGGTGGCGTTGAAGCCAGCGCGCTCGCCGCCCCATGGGTCCTTGCCTTCACCGTTGAAGGTGGCCTTGAAGGTGACCGGCTTGGTCACGCCGTGCATGGTCAGGTCGCCAGTCACGTCAGCAGTCTTGTCGCCAGTCGACTTGACGCTGGTGGAAACGAACTTGGCTTCCGGGTACTTCTTCACATCGAGGAAGTCGGCGCTGGCGATGTGCTTGTCACGCTCGGCGTGGTTCGACCACAGGCTGGCGGTTTTCAGGTCGACGCTGATCTTGCTGGCTTCAGGCTTGGCGCTGTCCCAGCTGAAGTTGCCGTCGAAGTCCTTGAAGGTACCGTGAATGAAGCTGTAGCCCAGGTGGCTGATCTTCCAGTCGACGAACGCGTGCTGGCCTTCCTTGTCGATCTTGTACTCGGCAGCCATGGCCTGGCCAGCGGAGAGCAGAGCGGTACCGAGCGCCAGAGCGGCAAAAGTCTTTTTCAACATCCTTACTTCCTTCCTTTGCAATTGAGGTTGAGAGTCAAGCTTTGCGGCCCAGCATACGGGTCAGGGTCGCGTCACGGTCGATGAAATGGTGCTTGAACGCTGCCAGGGCATGCAGCACGGCAAAAATCACCAGGCCCCAGGCCAGCCAGAGATGGATCACGCCAGCCACATCCGCCTGGTCGGGCAGATCGCTGACCAGTGCCGGGACTTCGAACAACCCGAACACCGGAATGCCAACACCGTCGGCGGTGGAAATCAGGTAACCGGCCGCCATCACCGCAAACAGGCCGATGTACAGAGCCAGATGGCCGAGCTTGGCCGCCAGGCGGGTGAATGCGCCGTGGTTGGCCGGAGCTGGCGGTGGTGGGCTGATGAAGCGCCAGAGCACACGCAGCAGCATCACTGCCAGCAGCACCAGGCCAATGCTTTTGTGCAAGTCCGGGCCGGCTTTGCGCCATGGGCTGTAATAGTCGAGGCCGACCATCCACAGGCCCAGGCCAAACAGGCCGAAGACTGCCAGCGCCACGCCCCAGTGCAGGACGATGCTGACCACGCCGTAGCGAGAAGGTGAATTGCGCAGTTGCATGTTGGCGTGTTTCCCCGTGAAAGCTGTGCACAGATTAGCGCGTAACGTATCGAATAAAAGCGGAAAAAACTGCTTCGGATTATCGAGAAATACGATATTTATTCTCTGAGCTTCCCATTAAGGAAACATTAACAATAGACGGAGAGTACGCGCCTGCCAGTGCCGGCCTCTTCGCGGGTAAACCCGCTCCCACAGTGGTGCATGCACTGTGGGAGCGGGTTTACCCGCGAAGAGGCCAGCACTGGTCAGTAAATCAGCTCGCTTTGGCCTGGCTATTGACCACGGCCTTCTTGGCAGGCTCGGACTTGGCAGTGGCCTTCTTGGGCTCGGCAGGTTTGTGCGCCGGTTTGTGCGCCGGGGCATGCTTGACCGGTGCAGCCTTGATCGCCGCAGGCTTGGCCGACGCTTCCTTGACCACTGCGGACGGCGCGACTTGAGGAGCAGGCACAGGCGCAACTGCCGGTACCACTTCCTCAGCCTTGGCGATGGGCTCCGCCTTCACTTCAGGCTTGTCATCCCCACCAAACAGGCGCTTGAAGAAGCCAGGCTTGTCCTGTTTGGCCTCATCGACCTGCTTGAGCTCTGGCTTTGCAGGTGCCTTGTCAGCCTTGTCGGACGAGCCGCCGAACATATTGGAGAAGAACCCGCCCTTGCTGTCCTTGGCTGCTGCAGCTCCGGCTGCGGCCGCTGCAACCGGTACCGCTTTGGCCGGGTCGAACGACTTGCCGGCCAGCAGGTCCTGCGCCTGGCTGGCGGCGCGCTGGCCACTGCGCAGGGCGCCTTCCAGGGTGCCCGGGTACAAGGCATCGGTGTGCTCGCCGGCAAAGGTGATACGCTGCACCGGGCGCTCCCACAGGCGCCAGTATTTGCTGATCTGCCCCGGGCCATAGGCCAGGTAGGCGCCGCCGGTACCGGCGTCGACGCTGTAACGCTTGACCTCGTAGCCAGTGAACGCACCACGTGCCTGCGGGTAGAACGCGTGCAGGCGGATCAGCACCTGGTCGACCATCTGCTTGTCGCCGAAGGCCTGCAGCAGGCGGGCATTATCACCGGACAGGTTGATCACCACGTTGGCGCCACCCTTCAGCGCAGGCTCGATCCACAGCATGCCCAGGCCGGCATTACTGAAGATTTCACCCGACATGCGTGCGCGGCTTTCCCACACTGGCGTCTTGAACTTCAGCATCAGCTGGTCGCGCCAGCCATAGTTGGTGCCCTTCAGCGCCGCCACGTGCTGGCCGTCCAGGCCTGGGGTCATCTGGATCTTGGCCAGCGCGCGCAGCGGCACGGCCAGTACCAGGTAATCGGCCTGATAACCGACACTGCCAACCTTGACCGTGACGCCGTCCTTGTCCTGGACAATGGCGGTCACCGGCGAGCTGGTCTTGATGGTCTTGAGCTGCTTGACGAAAGCCTGGGCCAGCACCGGGCTGCCACCCGGCAGGCGCGCGGCGCGCAGGTCGCGGTCGCTGACGCCGCGGTACACACGGTTCTGCTGGGCGAAGTACAGCAGCGACAGGCGCGACGGCTCATCGTAGCGGGTACGAATCTGCTGGTTCACCAGCTGACGGGCGGTGGCCGGCAGTTGCAGTTTGTCCAGCCAGCTGGAAACGTTGATCTGGTCGAGGGCGAACAGCGTGCTGGTGGCCTGCGGGTTCATCGGGTCGTCGATCGAGCGTGCCAGGTTGTCGAGGGTCTTCTCGTAGCGCTTGAGCGCCTCGGCGGTGGCCGGTTGCTTGGTGGCCAGGTCAGTGGCGCTGAAGTACTCGCCGTCGATCAGGTAACCGGGGGTACGCACGAACTCGGGCGCCGGCAGTGTTTCAAGCTTGAAACGGTCAATGTACTGGTTGAGCACCGGCTGCGCCTTGGCGTTACCGATCCACTCGCTGGTGGCAAGGCCTGAGCGCCCGCCCATGCCCGCCTTGGCTTCCAGCAAGGTCACCTGCCAGCCTTTGTTCTGCAGCTCGTAAGCCGCTGTCAGGCCCGCCAGGCCGCCGCCCACCACAATAGCTGTGGGTGTCTTGTCCTTTGCCAGCGCGGCGCCGCTGGACACACCGATCAATACCAACGCGCACAGGCGCACCCAAGCAGCAGCCATGATGGCGAACTCCGAGTAAAAAGTTGCAGAGACGGGAGAGGCAGGAATGCCCCGGGGAGATGCGTTAAGAATACGTCACCTCCGCCAACCCTGCCAGCGCAGTGACATCAAGTGCTTTAGGCAACTGACATTTTTGCCAGTAGCCGTTTCACACGGCAGCAGGCGATGCTGGCGAAGATGGCCAGAAGCCCGCCAGGAGGGCACGCAGATGATGTTCGAAGAGCATTTCCAGCAAGTTGACCGCCAGTCGTTGCCGCACAAGCAGACCCTGCTCACGCCCTCCGGGCTGAGTATCCGCTCCAACAGCACTTCATCCAGCGGCTTTCATGAGGCGTTCAAGGGTGAGGACGGCACCGAGCTGGTCATCGGCGAACACAGCGATGTGGAAATCGCCTTCGCCCAGGAGGTCGAGTGCCTGCGGCTGGAATACTACGTGGTCAGCGACTTCCTCGGTGACGACCTGCACATGCTGTTCGATGCCGGGAACCACAACTACGACCTGATCGCACCGGCACCACGCAACTTCTACTGGCTCACACTTGAGGGCAGCGGCTTTCGCGACCTGCGCCCCGGCCCCATCGCCACGCAGCCCTACCACCAGGTGATCGACGGGCCGTTCCGCCGCCTGACCATCTCCACTTCGCAGGCCGGTACCGTGCACATCCGCAAGCTTGAATGGACCGGCACACAGCGCCATTGAACGGCAGCGGTTGTCCTGCCCTGCGGCATTGCTTAGGCTTACGCGGTCGAACCACGCCGCAAAGCCAGGAGAAGTGCCGATGGGCCTCAATGATCAGTGGATGCAACGCGACCTGAAGGTCCTGTGGCACCCCTGCACCCAGATGAAAGACCACGAGCAGCTGCCGCTGATCCCGATCAGGCGCGGTGAAGGCGTGTGGCTGGAAGACTTCGAAGGCAAGCGCTACCTGGATGCGGTGAGCAGCTGGTGGGTCAACGTGTTCGGCCATGCCAACCCGCGCATCAACCAGCGCATCAAGGACCAGGTCGACCAGCTGGAGCATGTGATCCTGGCAGGTTTCAGCCACCAGCCGGTGATCGAGCTGTCCGAGCGCCTGGTGGCCATGACCCCGGCCGGGCTGGATCGGGTGTTTTATGCCGACAACGGTTCGTCGTGCATCGAAGTGGCGCTGAAGATGAGCTTCCACTACTGGCAGAACGTCGGCAAACCGGACAAGAAGCGCTTTGTCACCCTGACCAACAGCTACCACGGCGAAACCATCGCCGCGATGTCGGTGGGCGACGTGCCGCTGTTCACCGAAACCTACAAGGCGCTGCTGCTCGACACCATCAAGGTACCGAGCCCCGACTGCTACCTGCGCCCCGAGGGCATGGGTTGGGAGGAGCACTCGCGCAACATGTTCCAGGTAATGGAGCAGACCCTGGCCGAGCACCACGCCTCGATCAGCGCCGTGATTATCGAACCGCTGATCCAGGGCGCGGGCGGCATGCGCATGTACCACCCGGTCTACCTCAAGCTGCTGCGCGAAGCCTGCGACCGCTACGACGTGCACCTGATCCACGACGAAATTGCCGTAGGCTTCGGCCGCACCGGCACCCTGTTCGCCTGTGAGCAGGCCGGCATTCGGCCAGACTTCCTGTGCCTGTCCAAGGCCTTGACCGGCGGCTACCTGCCGCTGGCCGCCTGCCTGACCACCGACAAGGTGTACCAGGCCTTCTACGACGACTACCCGACCTTGCGCGCGTTTCTCCACTCGCACAGCTACACCGGCAACCCGCTGGCGTGCGCGGCGGCGCTGGCGACCCTGGATATCTTCGAACAGGACAACGTGATCGAGGCCAACAAGCCCTTGGCCACGCGCATGGCCACGGCCACTGCTCACCTGGCCGATCACCCGCACGTGGCCGAGATCCGCCAGACCGGCATGGCCCTGGCAATCGAAATGGTCAAAGACAAGGCTGGCAAAGTCGCCTACCCCTGGCAGGAGCGCCGTGGCCTGAAAGTGTTCAAGCATGCCTTGAGCCGTGGCGCCTTGTTGCGCCCGCTGGGCAGCGTGGTGTATTTCCTGCCACCGTATGTAATCACCCCGGAGCAGATCGACTTCCTCGCCGAAGTGGCCAGCGAAGGCATCGACATCGCCACCCGTGATAGCGTCAGCGTGGCGGTTCCCGCAAACTTCCACCCTGACTTCCGCGACCCGGGTTAACTCCCGCAAGCCTGCCACCAAACCCTGTGGGAGCGGGTTTACCCGCGAATGCGATAGTGGATTCGCCGCCGCATTCGCGGGTGAACCCGCTCCCACAGTGTCACATGAGCCCATTCCGTCCGAGCTGATCCATGAGACTGTCCCGCTTCTTCATCGACGCCCCCCTGAGCATTGGCCAGCACGACCTGCCCGAAGCCCAGGCCCACTACATCGGCCGCGTGCTGCGCATGGCCGCCGGCGACGCCGTGCAACTGTTCGACGGCAGCGGCCAGGAATACCTCGGCCAGCTGCTCGAAGTGGGCAAGAAGACCGTGCGCGTCAACCTCGACCAGGCCTTCGCCGGCCAGGCCGACTCACCGCTGCACGTCCACCTTGGCCAGGGCCTGTCGCGCGGCGAGCGCATGGACTGGGCGATCCAGAAGGCCACCGAGCTGGGCGCCAACGAAATCACCCCCATCGTCAGCGAACGCTGCGAAGTGCGCCTGAAGGATGAACGCGCCGACAAGCGCCTGGCCCACTGGCGCCAGGTGGCGATCAGTGCCTGCGAACAATGCGGCCGCTCGACCCTGCCCGTCATCCACCCGCCGCTGACCCTGGCCGAATGGCTGGGCAGCAGCAATGCGGATTTGAAACTGGTCCTGCACCCGGTGGCAGAACCGCTCACCAGCCATGAAAAACCGGCAACCCTGGCCTTCCTGATCGGCCCCGAAGGCGGTTTGAGCGAGGCCGAAGTCGACCAGGCCAAGGCGGCCGGCTTCCACGCTGCGCGCCTTGGCCCCCGCGTGCTGCGCACCGAGACCGCGCCAGTGGTGGCGCTGTCTGTCGCCCAGCAGTTGTGGGGCGACTTTTAACTAGCGCACATAGAACGACACCGCCACGAAGTGCATCAGGCTGCCTGCGATCACGAACAGGTGCCAGATGCCGTGCGCGTGGCGCAGGCGGCTGTCCAGGGCAAAGAATATGATGCCCACGGTGTACAGCACGCCGCCGGCGGCCAGCCAGGCAAAGCCGGCGACGCCCAGCGAGCGCAGCAAAGGCTTGACCGCCACCAGCACGATCCAGCCCATCACGGCATAGATGATGATCGACAGGATGCGCGCTTCGCTGCGCGGTTTGATCTCCTGCAGCATGCCGAGCACCGCCAGCGCCCAGACCACGCCGAACAGGCTCCAGCCCCAGGGGCCGCGCAGGCTGACCAGGCAAAACGGCGTGTAGCTGCCGGCAATCAGCAGGTAGATCGACAGGTGATCGAGCTTGCGCATGATCACTTTCGCCCGGCCACGGGTGCTGTGGTACAGGGTGGAAACGCTGTACAGCAACAGCAATGTACTGCCGTAGATGGAGAAGCTGACGATCTTCCAGGGGTCGCCTTGCAGGCCCGCAACCACGATCAGCCAGATGGCACCGATACAGGCCAGGACGGCACCGACCAGGTGGGTCCAGGCGTTGAAGCGTTCACCGTAATACATGCAAACACAGACCTCCCGAGCCGGGCTGGGTTCCTGATGATGTCTGTTGCGGCCCTTTCGCGGGTAATCTTACCCAAGGCCAGGTTGCAGGTCTGCGTCACGCACCAGCCTTTCCAGTGCCACCAGGTCCGGCACCCGTGCCACCTGCTCACCCACCTGCACGGCCGCGAGCTCAAGGCGACCCAGCGCCACATCCACATAATTCAGCTGGCTGTCGAGCTTGCACGAGCGCGGGATGTCCTGCAGCAACAACGCCAGATAGCGCAAGCCGGTGTCGCCCAACGCATTGAGCACCACCACACGCGCACGCTCGCCGCACGGCGTTTCGCCGCCACAAGCCGCCTCGAACCCGACCAGCGGCAGACGCTGCTGGCGCCAGTCGATCCAGCCCAGGTGCCAGGCCGGCTCGCCAGGTTGGCACACCAGGTTGCGCTGGCCGCTCAATTCGGCAACCGCCACATTAGGCAGCACCAGGGTGCGGTCACCCAAGGGCAGCAACAACCCGGTCAGGCTGCTGCGCTGGCCGGCGATCAGTTCAAGCATGGGTCGAGCTCCAGTGCGCGATGCTCTGCAACAGCAGCGATTCCTGATACGGTTTGCCCAGGTATTCATTGACCCCGATGGCCATGGCGCGATCGCGGTGCTTCTGCCCGGTACGCGAGGTGATCATGATGATCGGCAGGTCTTTGAGCCGCGCGTCACGCCGAATGCGGGTGGCCACCTCAAAACCGTCCATGCGCGGCATCTCGATATCCAGCAGCAATACATCCGGCCGGTGCTCTTCCAGCAGGGCCATGGCGTCGACGCCGTCCTTGGCGGTCAGCACACTCATGCCGTGGCGCTCCAGCAGGCGGCTGGTTACCTTGCGCACCGTGACCGAGTCGTCCACCACCATTACCAGCAGTGCCCTGCGCGGTGCCGGGCCAAGCAGCTGGCGCTGCGGGCCACCGCCGGGCAGGCGGGCCAGGCGTCGCTGCTGGCCGCGCAGCTGGCCAAGCAGATCGAGAATCAGCACTACCCGGCCATCGCCCAGCAACGTCGCCCCCGACAACCCGGCAACCGCAGCAAACTGCGGGCCCAGGCTCTTCACCACGATCTCGCGGCTGGGCGACAGGCTGTCGGCCTGGATGGCGAATGACTGCTCCTTGGAATGCACCAGCAGCACCGGCAGCGGTACGCTCTGCCCCAGCAATGCCGGGCGCGGCAGGCCTTGCAGCAACTCGCCCAGGTAGCGCAGCTGGTAGTCGTGACCGGCATAGACATAACGCGGCGTGTCCAGCTCATAGCAAGCGGCGAGCTCTGCTGGCGGCACGCGGACAATGCCCTCGATGGTATTCAGCGGAATGGCGTACTGCTCCTCACCCAGATGCACCATCAACGCCCGGTTGATCGACACGGTGAACGGCAGGCGGATAAGGAAGCGCGCACCCTTGCCCTGGGCCGACTCGATGCTCATCGAGCCACCCAGTTGCTTGACCTCCTCGTGCACCACGTCCATGCCCAGACCGCGCCCGGAGATCTGGGTGATTTTCTCGGCGGTGGAGAACCCCGGGCGCAGGATGAACTGCAGGATCTCGTGATCGCTCAAGCGCGCCTGCGGGTCCAGCAAACCGCGCTTGATGGCTTTGCGCCGTACCGCTTCCAGAGGCACGCCGGCACCGTCATCGGTCATTTCGATAACGATGTCGGCGCCTTCGTGGAGCAAGTTCAGGTGAATGGTACCTTGCTCAGGCTTTCCGGCCGCCAGGCGCATTTCGCGGCTTTCCAGGCCATGGTCGACAGCGTTGCGCAGCATGTGCTCCAGCGGCGCCACCATGCGCTCGAGCACACTGCGGTCCAGTTCGCCTTCGGCGTTACCGACCACCAGCTCCACTTGCTTGCCCAGCTCGCTCGCCACCTGCCGCACCACCCGCTGCAAGCGCGGCACCAGACGTTCGAAAGGCACCATCAGGGTAGCAGTCAGGCCTTCTTGCAACTGGCTGTTCACCCGCGCCTGCTGCTGCAGCAGGCTGGAGGCCTCCTGGGCGCGCTGGGCCAGGGTTTCCTTCAGGTCAAGCAGGTCCGAGGCGGATTCGAACAAGGCCCGCGACAGCTGCTGCAGCTGCGAATGGCGGTCCATTTCCAACGGGTCGAAGTCGTCGTAGGCATCCCCTTCGAACTGCTGGCGGCTGGAGATCCGCCCTTGGGTTTCGATATCCAGGCGCAGCAACTGGTCGCGCATGCGCTCCAGCGTGGTTTCCATCTCGTTGAGCGCGAACTGCGCGTCATTGACCTGCTG
>NZ_JABMCN010000161.1 GCF_013179515.1 Pseudomonas sp. CM27 | reverse complement strand
CTACCCGCCGGTGCCCTTCGATGCCTTCCTGGGCGGACGGCGATGGCGTGAAGCGCAGGTCCAGGTCGCCGACCTTGGCGCTGAACTCGCAGAGGGCGCGCACTGCCACGCTGTAGCTCAAGACGCCTCGCTCCAACGCACATGGCACACCGCGACCGCCAGCCCGTTGGCCCTGCAGAACTCCAGCCAGCGTAGCTGATTGTCCTGCAGGCGGTCGCCGGGGCCCTTGACCTCGACCATGCGATAGCGACCCTGCTCGGGCCAGAACTGGATCAGGTCGGGCATACCGGCGCGGTTGTTGCGAATGTCCTGCAGCAGGCGCACGAAGCAGTGTTTCAGCTGAGCGGCCGGCAGGCACGCCAGCGCCTGCTGCAGCAGCGCCTCGCTGAGCATGGGCCAGAACACGAACGGTGACTGCAAGCCTTGTTTGGCCGCGTAGCAATCGAGAATCGCCTGGCGATGGCTGCCATCGTCAAGGCGCCCCAGGCAGCGTTCGAACACGGCGCTTCGCCGCTGCTGGAAGTCGCTGTCGTGCAGGTCCTGGGGTGCAGACTGGAACGGGTTAAAGAACGCGCCAGCTACCGGGGCGAAGATCGCCTCCCAGCACAGCAGGCCGAACAGGCTGTTGAGCAGCGTGTTCTCCACGTAATGCACATGCCCACCCGCTTCGGCGAGGTGCTGACGCACGGCTTCTTCCACGCCCAGCGCGGCGTGCTCGCGGGGCAGCTCGAGCTCGATCAGCTCAAGTGGCGCGACCCGCTGGCGCCGCTGTGGCGGACCGCCAAGCTTGCGCGCCAGGCGCGGCAGCATGCGCTCAAGCGCCTGCACCTCGAGTGCGTTGGCCGGCGCCGCCGCCAGTTGCAACGCCAGCGCATGGGCCTGCGGCCATTGCTCGCTACGCTCCAGCACCCGCACCTGGCGAATGCGCGCCTGGGCATGGCTGCACTGCGCGTACACGGCCAAGGCCTGGGCCCAGTCGCCCAGGCGCTCGCATTGCTGGCCCAGGGCGAACTGCAAACGCGCATGGCGCCTGCTCAGCCATGGATTGTCGCTGTGCAGGCCCTGCATCGCCGCCAGGATCGCGACCGGGTCGTCGCCCTGCTCCAGGCGCTCGGCGCACTGGTGCAAGGCAATCGCCAGATCGACTTCGGCACGTTGCTGCAAGGCGCGTGAATCGGTGCTGAACGGCACCTGCTCGTAGCGCAGCAGGCCGAGATCAGCAAGCACGAAGTCTGACCAGTCCTGGTACAGGTTGCCGAAAAACAGCAGGCGCATGCGGTCGCACAGCGGTTGCAGGCACCAGTGCAGGATGCGCACCTCGCTGTCCGGGAACCACTCGGCCAGCGGCCGGGCTGCCAGCTCCAGGGCTTGCAGTTGTGCCAGCAGTTCATGCTTGGGGGCACGGGGGCGGCTTAGTTGCCGGGCAAAACACCGCGCCAGTTCGTCCTTGCGCAGCAAGACGAACAGCTGCTCCAGCGCCAGTTGTTCGGGTTCACGCACCCAACCCAAGGCCTGCAAAGGCTGCAGCGCCTGCCAGGTATCGCCGATTTCGGCATAGTCCAGGCGATCGCTGCGAAACAGCTCCCCTTTGCGCATGACCATGCGCACCATCAAGGCCTGGGCAGGCGCGTCCAGTTGGCTGAATGTACGGATGAAGGACAGTTCCTGATCGTCGAGCAGGTCTTCGTAACGCTGCTCGACCCACAGCAGCACCTGGCGGAAATTGTGCAGGTAGTAGAACGGGTCGTCGACAGAGTGGGCAATCACGGGGCGAGATCGGGTAACGGGGACAGGCACTGGTTATACATACAGACCTGCCTGACTGGCAAGTGCCGTGGGTCAGGTGGTGTGCCGGAAGGGCCGCGCAGCAGCCCCTCGGATTCATGTGGCGGTTCGGGATGTTGGGGCTGCTGCGCAGCCTATCGCGACGTCAGGCCGCTCCTACACTACGGCCAGGCCGGCAGCCTGGGGCTTGGCACTGCCAATCGGTGCCTGCAACAGCAGGAAGTACGCCACCGCCGAGCACAGCGCCACCACCGCGCTGATCATGAAAGCGGTGTTGAACGAACCCGAGTACTGGATGCTGAAACCGGTGACGATCGGCGCCACCGAACCGGCAATGTAGCCGCCGAAGTTCTGGATCGAGCCAAACGAGGCGACGCGCTGGCTGTCGACGATGGTGTTGACGATCATCCAGGCGGTGGCGCTGGCCATGTTGATGCTGAACAGCGCCAGGCACAGCAGGATGATGCAGCCGGTCAGGCCGCTGACGAACGACAGCGGCAAGGTGAACAGCGCCGCCAGTACCAGGCCGGTGATGACACTGAACTTGCGGCTGCCCAGCACGCTCATGCCGCGCTTCACCAGCCTGTCGCAGAAGCGCCCGGCAACGATGGTGCCCGCCGCGCCGAAGCCATAGGCCAGCGATACCACCCAGGCAGTCTTGTACAGGTCCAGGCCGTGCTCGCGCTCGAAGTAGCCGGGCAGCCAGGTCAGGTGCAGCCAGAGCATGTAGATCACGCCCATGAAGCCCAGTACCGCGCCCCAGGTGCTGCGGTGCTTGAACAAATCGAGCCAGCCAGCGAAGTAAGAGGCCTTCGGTGCCTGCTCGGCAGCTGCCGGCGTCTGCTGCTCACGCGGCAGCGGCTCGCCTGCAGCTGCCAGGTCTGCCAGGTAGCGCGCCTTGCTCTTGTAGAAACTCAGCCAGCACACCGCCAGCACCATACCAATCACGCCGGTGATGATGAACATGCCGCGCCAGCCGAAGTTGACCATGAACAGCGTCAGCAAGGGCGGTGCCAGGCACGGGCCAAGGCAGGTCGAGGACCAGACCAGACCGGTCGGGGTACCGCGCTCGTTGGCGTCGAACCACTCCGACAGGGCCTTGGCCGCCGACGGGAACATCGGCGCCTCGCCAATCCCCAGCAACACACGCAGGCCCATGAAGCCGGCAAAGCTGTTGACCATGCCGAACGCCGCCTGGGCCACCGACCAGCCCAGCAGCGAGGCGCCGAGGGCGACCTTGCTGCCCAGGCGGTCGATGATCATGCCCATGGGCAGCTGGGCAAAGGCATAGGCAATGGAGAACGCCGACAACAGGATGCCCATCTGCGAAGGGCTGATCATCATGTCTTTCTGGATCGAGGTGTTGGCGATCGACAGCGCACTACGGTCCAGGTAATTGACGATGCCGATCAGCAGCAGGAACACAACGGTGATGCGTTGGTACTTCTTCATAGGGTTCATGTGATGACCTTTATTATTATTGTTGCCGCGCTATCAGCGCCTCGGCGATCCGTCGTGCATGCCGCCCCTCCCTGGAGAAACGCGCCGCTCAGGGCTGGCGCGCGGTTGTAGCCACTTGCAGCAGGCCGCGTCGGCCAAGGCTGTCGATCAGCGCGCGCAGGCCGAACTCCCATCGCGGTGCCACGTCGCTGGTGGTCACGCGGTTGCACAGGGTACCCAGTTGCGGGTTGCTGATGCTCACAACGTCGCCCGCCTTGTGGGTGAAACCGTTGCCCGGCTGGTCGCGGTCCTGCTTGGGCGCGAACAGGGTACCGAGGAACAGCACCAGGCCGTCGGGATATTGATGGTTTTCGTTGAGGGTCTGCTGCACCAGATCCTGCGGGTCGCGGCTGATCTGGCGCATGGAACTGCGCCCGGACAGGACGAAACCGTCTTCGCCTTCGACCCGCAAGTCGACTTCGGCATTGCGCACATCATCCAGGCCAAAGCTTTCGTCGAACAGCCGCAGCAGCGGGCCCAGGGCGGTTGATGCATTGTTGTCCTTGGCCTTGGACAGCAGCAAGGCACTGCGCCCTTCGAAATCGCGCAGGTTGACGTCATTGCCCAGCATCGCGCCCTTGATGCTGCCATCGCTGGAAACCGCAAGCACCACTTCGGGTTCCGGGTTGTTCCAGCTGGACTTGGGGTGAATGCCGATGTTGGCGCCGTGGCCGACCGCAGACAGCGGCTGGGCCTTGGTGAACACCTCGGCATCCGGGCCAATGCCCACTTCCAGGTATTGCGACCACAAGCCCTGCTCCACCAGCACCTTGCGCAGCGCTTCGGCCTGGGCCGAGCCCGGGACGATCTGCGACAGGTCGGCGCCGATGCGGCTGGCCAGGGTGTCACGGATGGCGTCGGCCTTGGCCGGGTCGCCCTTGGCCTGCTCTTCCACTACACGCTCCAGCAGGCTGGCGGCGAAGGTCACGCCAGCGGCCTTGACCGCCTGCAGGTCGATGGGCGCCAGCAACCATGGCTGGCGCAGGTCGCGCCGGGCCGGGTCGCTGTTGTCCAGCAGCGCCTGCAGCCCGGCCAACGGCCTGGCCAGCGGCAAGGCACGCAGGTAGGCCACCGGGTCGGCCACTTCCAGCAGGGCCGAAACGGTCGCCACGTGGCCGCTGATATCATACACGGCACCTGCTTTTACCAGCACCACCGCGGGGCCCTGGTCCGGCAGCCAGACCCGCCCTACCCAGCTGCCGCATTCAAACGCGCTGGTATCGTGACTCAGGAGCAAAAGTTGCTTGGCGTCTGATCGATCAGTCATCGATGTACCCTTGTTGTGATTTATTGGGAAAGTGCTGGCAGTTGCAGCTGCGCGGCCAGGCGGTCAAGGTCGGCCACCAGCTGCGGCGCAAGCTTCAGGCCGTGCTCCAGGGCCTGCCGGCGCAGCGCGAGCCCGGCCTGCCCAGGCAGTCGCACCGGGCGCTCAGGGTCGAGCGGGCGGCTGGCGAGAACCAGTCGACCGAGGAAGCTGGTTTCGTCGGTGAACGCGTCCAGCCCGCCGAAGAACCGCGGGTCGATGACCACCGCAGTGGCCGACGCCCCCCACTGGTCCGGGGCATCCTTGCGTCCGTGGCCGGCCAGCCCCGAGGTCAGGGCTTCCACCAGAAGCGCCAGGGCGAAACCCTTGTGGCCAAAGGCCTGGCCGCCCAGGGGCAGGATGCTGCCTTGCGGGCTGGTGTAGAAGTCGTGCGGGTCGTCACTCAGCTGGCCGTCGTTGCTCACCAGCACCGGGTGCGGCAGGCGGCTACCGGCATCGCGGCACTGGCCGACCAGGCCGAGGGTGACGGTGGACATGCTCACATCCAGCAAAATCGGGTCACCCCGGGTCGGGATACCGGCAGCAATCGGATTCGGGGTGTAGACCGGGTCGACGCCGCCGTGAGCACAGACCAGGCCCACCGACGGGTCCGAGGAATACACCATCGCCACCAGGCCCTGGTCTGTGTAGGGCTTCAGGTAGGCCGCCAGGCAGCCGATATGCGCGGCGCGGCGTACCACGGCGATTCCGATGCCCTGCTCGGTCGCGCCCTTTGCCGCGCAGTCCAGGGCGCGGCTGACGCAATACGGCCCCAACACATAATGGCCATCGAACAGGCTGGAGACACCACCGTCCGAGACTTGTTCGAGCGCCTGGGCGCGAGCCTTGACCTGCCCGTCGAGCATACCGCCGATGTAACGGCTGACCAGGTTCAGGCCATGGGTACGGTGCCCCAGCAGTTCGCCTTCGAGCAGCACCCGGGTCACCACCTGGGCGACTTCGGCATCGGCACCGGCTTTCACGAACAGCTGCTCGACAAAGATGGTGAGCGCTTGCACGTTGTAATCTGTGGTTTGAGTCATTGTGGTTGCCTTTTAAACGGGACGAGTGCGCTCGATCAGGTCACGGCGCCGATCTGCCAGGGCACGAATTCGTTTTGCCCATAGCCGTGCTGTTCGCTTTTGCTGCGTGCCCCGGAAGCAATGCGCAGCATTTGCTCGAAGATGTAAGCGCCGCGCTCCTCGATGCTGGTGGAGCCGTCGGCGATGCCGCCGCAGTTGACGTCCATGTCCTCCTCCTGGTGTTCGAACACGCGGTTGTTGGTGGCCAGCTTGATCGACGGCGCCGGGGCGCAGCCGTAGGCCGAGCCACGCCCGGTGGTGAAAGCGATCAGGTTGGCCCCACCCGCTACCTGGCCGGTGGCCGAAACCGGGTCGTACCCGGGGGTATCCATGAACACCAGGCCGTGGGCACGCACGGGTTGCGCGTATTGGTACACATCGACCAGATTGCTGGAGCCGGCCTTGGCCACCGCGCCCAGCGATTTCTCGAGGATGGTGGTCAGGCCCCCGGCCTTGTTGCCGGCCGAAGGGTTGTTGTTCAGTTCGGCGTTCATGCGCCTGCAGTAGTCCTCCCACCAGCGAATGCGCGCTAGCAGCTTCTCGCCCACCTCTCGGCTGACTGCACGGCGGGTCAGCAAGTGCTCGGCGCCGTAGATTTCCGGGGTCTCGGACAGGATCGCGGTACCCCCTGCCGCCACCAGGCGGTCGACGGCATTACCCAGTGCCGGGTTGGCAGTGATCCCCGAGTAACCGTCGGAGCCGCCACATTGCAGGCCGACCACCAGGTGCCGTGCGCTGACCGGCTGGCGTCGGACCTGGTTGGCCTGGACCAGTAGACCGCAGACCTGCTCGATACCGGCCGCGATGGTTTTCGAGGTGCCGCCGATACCTTGGATGGTGAAGGTGCGCAGCTGCGCACTGGCCTGCAGGCCTTGGGTTTCCAGCAGGCTGTCGATCTGATTGGTTTCGCAACCCAGGCCAATGATCAGCACGGCGGCGAAATTGGCATGCACGGCGTACCCGGCCAAGGTGCGGCGCAACAGGCCAAGTGCCTCACCGCTTGGGTCTACTGCGCAGCCGGCACCGTGGGTCAGGGCCACCACGCCGTCGATGTTCGGGTAAGCGGCCAGCGCCTCGGGGTGGATGTCCCGACGGAAATGGTCGGCTACGGCGCGGGCGACAGTTGCCGAGCAGTTCACCGAGGTAAGGATGCCGATGTAGTTGCGCGTCGCGACCCGGCCATCGGCGCGCACGATGCCCTGGAACTGCGCCTGACTGCTCGGCTGGGTGCGGGTATCGACGCCAAAGGCATAGTCACGGGCAAAGTCGCCCATCTGCACGTTGTGCACATGCACATGGTCGCCGGCGTCGATCGGCTGTGAAGCAAAACCGATGATCTGACCGTAGCGGCGTAGCGGTTGGCCCTGCTCAACGCGCTCGGTGGCCACTTTGTGGCCGGAGGGAATCGGCTGGCGCACGGTAATGGCCTCGGTGTCCAGGCGCAGGCCTTGCGCCAGGGCCTGGCGGGCGATCAGCACGTTGTCCAGCGGGTTGAGGCGGATGACGGCAAGGTCACCTGTTTTGGCAATCAGTTGCATGGGACCTCTCAGGACGGCGCGGCTGGCTTCTTTTTATGGCTGACACCTACTGTAAGAAGCCTTGGGCGACATTCCCAATGAGATGATCCGATCGAACGATAACCTGGGGTTATCGGGAGGCAGTGGAGAGATGAGATTGGCGATCGCCGGTAGGGCCTTCAGGGCTGCTTCGCAGGCAGGCCAGCTCCTGCAGTGATCGCATGAGGGCTGACAAATGCTGTGGCAAGCACCTGTCAGCCCTGACGTAACCTCCCAAAGACCCTAGAATCTCCACCTCAATGTCTCAGCGCTCATGGCTGTTCAGCACTGGCCCTCCCGACGCCGCCGCGCCCCCTCCAGCAGAATCTCGACAAAGGCTCGGGCCGAAGCGCTCAGTGGCTCATCCTTGCGGGTGACCACGCCATACTCCAGGGCGGCCAGGTGCAATGGGCTGCGCAGTTCCTTGAGCTGGCCGCTGGCCAACTGCGCGGCAACCATCGAGCGCGGCAGCATGGCGATCATCGGCGCCGATTGCAGCAGTTGCAGGAACATCGGCATGCTGATGGTTTCCACGCTGTCGGCGGGCGTGGCCAGACCGGCCACCCGGAATGCCTGCTCCAGGCGATTGCGGATCGGCGTGCCGACCGGGTACAACACCCATGGCCAGTCACCCAGCGCCGCCAGAGGCGTGCTGTGCAGCTGGTTGAGCGGGTGTTCGCTGTTGACCACCAGGCTGAAAGGCTCGGGCTCCAGGGGCTGGAAGTCGAACAGCTGGCTGAAACGCTCTTCGGTGAACCGGCCGATCATGATGTCGAGCTTGTTCTGTTCGAGCATGGTCAGCAGGTGGTCGCTGGAATGCTCCACCACCTCGATCGACAGCAACGGGCTGCGGGCCTTGATGGCGGCAATGGCCTGCGGCAGTACCTGCGCGGTAGCGGCAAAAATCCCGCCGACACGGATAAAGCCGTGCCCGCCGTTGCGCAGGCGGTTGACCTGGTCGACGAACTGCTGCGACTCGGCCAGTGCGCCCTGGGCGTAACGCACCACGTATTCGCCCAGCTCGGTGGGCGGCATGCTGCGCGGCAGGCGCTCGAACAAGGCGAAGCCGAACTGCTCCTCCAGGTCCCGCAGCATCTTGCTCAGTGCCGGCTGACTGAGGTTCATGCGGGTGGCGGTGGCGTGCATGTTGCGGGTGCGCGCCAAGGTGTCGATCAGCACCAGGTGCTTGTAGCGGATCCAGTTGCAAAAGCTGGAATGGGTCATGTCCGGCGGCATCGACGCAGGGCCTCAGGCAAGTGAAAAGGCAGGGTTATTGCGCCCGCAAGTAGCGCAGCAAGGTGGCCAGGGCAACCGAGTCGGGCCGCGAGCGCAGGGTCAGCACGCCCAGGTTGGCCATGGCCAAAGGCAACTCCACCGGCAGGATGGCAACCATGCCGTAGCGGGCATAATGCTCGGCCACGTCATTGGGCACCACCGCGATCATCTCGGACGCTTCAAGCATGGCCGTGGTGGCCAGGATCGAGGCAGTCTCGACGATGTCCAGCGACTGCACCATGCCGCCGGCCTGCAGGGCACTTTCGACGCGGCGGCGCATCGGGCTGCCAATGGGGTGCAGGATCCACGTCTGGGCGACCAGGTCGGCCAGTTGCAACTCGGTGACCGCTGCCAACGGGTGGCCGGCGCGGGCAATCACGCGCATCTGCTCACCGCCATCGAACAACTCGATGTTCAGGTCCTGGCTGTCGCTCTGGTCTGGCAGGCGCCCGACCACCATGTCGAAATCGCCTCGCAGCAAGGCCGGCAGCAAGGTATCGCTGGTGCCGACTTCCAGAGAGATGCGCACCTTGGGGTGGTCGCGTTTGTAGGCCAGCACCGCCCTGGTCAGCACACCCGGCACCGGGCCCATGACACTGCCCACCCGCACCAGGCCCAGTGCCCCGCGCGTCAGCTCGGCGATTTGCGCCTGGGCATGCTCAAACTCATGCAGCGCGTTTTGCGCATAGCGGATCATCACCTCGCCATACAGCGTGGCCTGCATCCCGCGCGGCAAGCGTTCGAACAAGCGCACGCCCAGGCGCTCCTCAAGTTGCTGCAGCAGCAGGCTGGCCGCCGGTTGCGTGGTGTGCATCGCGGCCGCAGCACGGCGCAGGTTGGCAAATTCGCCCAGGGCATTGAGCAGCGTTATCTGGCGGCTGGAAATCTTCAACGCGCCGAGGCTGGCAGGCGCCTGGGCGCTGTCGGGTGGCAAGCGAGGCATATCGAATCCGGTATCGCTGATTAAGAATTGGCGATTATGCCTGTATCAATGCACAACCTACAGTCAGTGCTCCCAGTGCCTGAGCAGAACAAGAGCCGACCATGAGCATACGCATTACCCACCTCAGCGTTCGCGACATCCGTTTCCCCACTTCGCTGTCGCTGGATGGCTCCGATGCCATGAACAGCGCCCCCGACTATTCGGCCGCCTACGTAGTACTGCACACCGACGCCGAAGCCCTTGAAGGCCATGGCCTGACCTTCACCATCGGCCGTGGCAACGAGATTTGCGCGGCGGCGGTGCAGTCGCTGGCGCCGTTGATCGTCGGCCTCACCCTCGAAGAAATCACCGCCGACATGGGCGGCTTCTGGCACCGCTTCACGGTCAGCGACAGCCAGTTACGCTGGCTGGGCCCGGAAAAGGGCGTGATACACCTGGCCACCGCGGCCATCGTCAATGCCGTGTGGGATCTGTGGGCCAAGCACGAAGGCAAGCCGGTGTGGAAACTGCTGGCCGACATGACGCCCGAGCAGCTGGTGCGCTGCCTGGACTTCAGCTACGTCACCGACGTGCTCACCCCCGAAGAAGCCATCGCCCTGCTGCGCCGCCAGGCTCCCGGCAAACCCCAGCGCGAGGCACAGATGCTGCGCGAAGGCTACCCCGGCTACACCACCGCTCCGGGCTGGCTGGGCTACAGCGAAGAAAAAATGCGCACGCTGGCCCGCGAAGCTGTGGAGGACGGCTGGACGCATATCAAGCAGAAGATCGGCGCAGACCTGGAAGAGGACATTCGCCGCGCCAGCATCCTGCGCGATGAAATCGGCTGGGAGCGGACCCTGATGATGGATGCCAACCAGGTCTGGGGAGTAGACGAATCGGTCGCCAACATGCGCCGCCTGGCGGCCTTCGAGCCGTTGTGGATCGAAGAGCCGACCAGCCCGGACGACATTCTCGGCCATGCCACCATCCGCCAACGCATTGCCCCGATCGGCGTCGCCACGGGCGAGCATTGCCACAACCGGGTGATGTTCAAGCAGATGTTCCAGGCCGGTGCGCTGGACTTCTGCCAGCTGGACGCCGCCCGTCTCGGTGGGCTGAATGAGGTGCTGATCGTGCTGCTGATGGCTGCCAAGTACGACGTGCCGGTGTGCCCGCATGGCGGTGGTGTCGGGCTGTGCGAATATGTGCAGAACATCGCACTGTTCGATTTCATCGCAGTGTCTGCCTCGCTGCACAACCGGGTACTGGAGTACGTCGACCACTTGCACGAGCACTTCATCGACCCGGTGGTGATCCGCCGCGGGCGCTACATGCCCCCGCAACGCCCCGGCTACAGCATCGAAATGCATGCCGAAACCCTGGAGCGCTATCAGTACCCCAATGGCGCGGTGTGGCTCGACATCAACCGTTCCTGACCCTCAGACCTGGATGTGCCGACCGTGTGCGGCACACCACCAGCACTTTCATCGGGGAAAAAAACAATGACAACCCTCACCGGCAGCGCAGCGGCCTCGGCCCCTGCCGCCTCCACCGAGCAGCGCCTGAACGGCTTGCTGCTGCGCAAATTGATGCCACTGCTCATCGTGGTCTACGTGATGAGCTTTCTTGACCGCACCAACATCGCCCTGGCCAAGGCCAGCATGGGTGTGGACCTGGGCCTGTCGGCAGCAGCCTATGGCCTGGGCGCCGGCCTGTTCTTCCTGACTTATGCCTTGGCCGAAGTGCCCAGCAACCTGATAATGCACCGAGTGGGCGCGCGCTTCTGGATCACCCGCATCATGATCACCTGGGGCGTGCTGTCGGCGGGCATGGCCTTCGTCCAGGGCGAAACCTCGTTCTACATCATGCGCTTGTTGCTGGGGGTTGCCGAAGCAGGCCTGTTCCCCGGTGTAATGCTGTACCTCACCTACTGGTTCGACCGCGAACAGCGCGCCCGCGCCACCGGTTACTTCCTGCTGGGCGTGTGCCTGGCCAATATCCTCAGCGGGCCGCTGGGGGGTGCCCTGCTGGAAATGGACGGGGTTATGGGCTGGCATGGCTGGCAGTGGTTGTTCGTGCTCGAAGGGCTACCCGCCGTGGCCCTGGCCTACGTGGTCTGGAAGAAGCTACCTGACGGGCCCGCCGCAGCGCCCTGGCTGTCGGCCTCCGACGCCCAGCACATCGAACGGCGCCTGGCCGCCGAGCGGGCGGACGCACCGCAGCAGAGCAAACTGGGGCAGATGTTCCGCGACCGGCAGACCTGGCTGGCGATCGTGGTGTACTTCGTGCACCAGATCACCATCTACACGGTGATTTTCTTTCTGCCGGGCATCATCGGTACCTACGCAGCGCTATCGCCTTTCCAGGTCGGCTTGCTGACTGCGGTGCCGTGGATTGCTGCCGCCATCGGCGCCGCCACCTTGCCACGGCTGGCCACCTCCCCCCGGCGCTGCCGCACGCTTTTGTTCTTCGGCCTGCTGACCATGGCGGCGGGGTTGCTGCTGGCGTCGCTGAGCAATTCGTTCATCGGGCTGATCGGTTTTTCACTGACCGCCCTGATGCTGTTCGTGGTGCAGTCGATCATCTTCGTCTTCCCTTCCAGCCGCCTGAGCGGTAACGCACTGGCGGCTGGCCTGGCGTTCGTCACCACCTGCGGCCTGCTGGGCGGGTTTGTCGGGCCGTCGGTGATGGGGGTGATTGAGCAGACCACTGGCAGTACTCGCAACGGGTTGTGGATCATTGCGGCGTTGCTGGTGTTTGCAGCGCTGGTCAGTACGCGCTTGCGCCAGGGGCAGGAGTGACTGCGTAGCTGAGCGGGTCGGCCTGTCTGGAGATTGCATAAGGGCTGAGAAGTGTTTGCCGTAAGGTATGCAGCGCTCGAGCTCACAGGCGCTGCATATCTAGCGGCAAGCACCTTTCGCAGGCCGCCCGCAACGCAGCTCCAGCACCTGCGCCAAGCGCTCCACCGCCTGCTGCAGATCGTCTGGGTCATCCCCCAGCCACACCAGCGCCAGGTACTGCTGGTAACGCCCCTGCAGGCTGAACTGCGTACCCGGTAGGGCATGCAAGGCCGAACCTGCCAGCGCAACAACTACCTCAGCCCACGGCAGCGGTTGGTGAAAGCGAACCCACAGCGTTCGCCCGCCCTGAGGTATTTCCAACGCCACCCGCGGGCCAAACTGCAGCTCCAGCGCACGCGCCAGGCTTTGCGTACGCCTTTGCAACTGGTTGCGCAGCTGTGCCAGCTGCGTCTCGATTTCACCTTTGCCCAGCATGTGCGCAAGCGCTTGCAGGCGCAGCGGCGCCAGCCGGAACGCACGTTCGCCGAACGCCTTGGCCAGCGCGCCGTCATGGCCCAGTACATAGGCATACGGCGCCTCGGCCCCCACTGCAGCCTCGAACGCCCCAACTACCAACAGCCAACGCGGGTCGATCCAGTCGCGCAGGCGTGCGTGCGGCGGCCCGCTGAAACACAGTTCACTGTCCAGGTCGTTTTCCAACAGCCATACCGGGTGTTGGCCAAGCAACTGGCCAAGCTGCTGCAGGTGGTACGAGGAAAACAGCCGGCCCTGTGGCGTGCCCAGACACGACGGCATTACCAGCATGCGCACAGGTTCGCTCCTCAGCAAACTGGCCAGGGCACGCAAGTCCGGGTTGCCACGGCTGTCCAGTGGCACCTCCAGCACGCGCATGCCCGCGCGCGCCAGGGCGCCCAACACCTGCCAGCAACAGGGCGAATGTACCAGCACGGTGGTGCCGTGCAGGGCCAGCGCTGCCAGCAGCGTCTCCAGCAGCGCCAGTACATCCGGGGCCAGTTGCACGTCATCAGCACGCCAGTACTGGTTGGAAGAGCGGGTATAACGTTCTGCAACCGCATTGCGCAGCCGCGCACTGCCAAGCGCCTCCCACGGCGCAGCGCTGGCGGCACGCTGGCGGGCCATGCGCCGTTCGTGGGCGAGCAAGGCCCGCTCCAGCACTGGCTGAACGGGCAAGGGCGGCTGTCGGGGCATGGCCACAGCCTCCTGTTTGCCTGCGCCCAGCACGTAGTACCCCGACCGTGGCAGGCACTGCACGCGGCCCTCCTCCTCCAGCAGGTTGTAGGCACTCTGCACCGTGACCAACGATACCCGCAGCCGCCGGGACAGCGCACGCAACGACGGTAACCGGCAAGGGGAGGCACCCGCTGCCTGGTCGATCAACGCCTCCAGGTAGCGATAAACCTTGCGGTAGGCGAACTCCCC
>NZ_JABMCN010000160.1 GCF_013179515.1 Pseudomonas sp. CM27 | reverse complement strand
ACCTGACGCATTCGCGGGCACGCCCGCTCCCACAGGGGGCTGTGTTTGATTCGAGGGGTTCCGTCAGGCGTAAGTATCGATGAACCGGCCGAGCATTTCGTCGGATGCCTTGGCGACCTTTGCGCCAAGCTCGACTTCAGTTTTGCCCACCGCCATCTGCACGGTGCTGGTGGCAAGGTCCATCTGCTGGCTGCGGTCAACTGCGCGCAGGCGCTCGGCCTGGAAGTCGCTGGACTGGCTGGTTGCGGTACGTTCGGCGCTGGTGTTGGCGATCTGGCCGGCGGCCTGATCGATGCGGTTCTGGCCGGACTGGATCGCGCTCAGGCCGGCATAGTAGGCGGAGCTACCGGTGATTTCCATGTCATTACTCCATTGACGCTGGATGACTAACAGGCCCAATTAAAGCAGGCCACAGGCAAAAAGGCCCGTTTAAATCCCTAATGGCCTGGTGCCAGTTGATAGGCCGTGGGCATTCCTGCACCGGCCCTATCGCCGGCAAGCCACTAATCCAGCAGATCCAGCTGCAGGTGCTCGGCCACCATGTCTGCGCTGGCCTGCTTCAGCTTGGGCACCCGCCCCAGGCAAGGCGCTGGCAGACGCTCGGCCAGGCTGGCCAGGTTTTCTTCCAGGCGCGAGGTACGCGGCTCGATGATGTTCGCCACCCAACCCGCCAACTGCAAGCCATCCCGCGCAATCGCCTCGGCGCTCAGCAAGGCATGGCTGATACAACCCAGCCGCACCCCTACTACCAGGATCACCGGCAAGTCCAAGGCGACGGCCAGATCGGACAAGTTCTCCAGGCCAGCCAGCGGCACACGCCAGCCGCCAGCCCCCTCGATAAGGGTGAAGTCGGCTCGTTGATCCAGCACATTGCGCATCGCCGCCAGCAGCGGCGTCACGCCAAGCGTCACCCCGGCCTCGCGGGCCGCTACATGCGGGGCAATGGCCGGTTCGAAGGCAAACGGGTTGACCTGCTCGTAGGGCAGTTTGATCGAGCTTTCATCGATCAGCGCCTGGGCATCGCTGTTTCGTAGTCCCTTCGCCGTCATCGTGCAGCCGGAAGCGACCGGCTTGGCCCCCAGCGTGCTCATCCCCTGCAAGCGCGCTGCATGCAGCAATCCCGCTGCAATGGTGGTCTTGCCGACATCGGTGTCGGTACCGGCAATGAAATAGGCCTGGTTCATCTCGCTCCCCTTACGCCTGTGGCTTGCGCAACACACCATAGACCACCTGATAGGTGGCTGGCAGCCCCTCTGGCTGGCGAAATGCCTCATAGGCCTGCAACAGGCCCTGCATACGGGCCCGGCCGGTGAGGCCGGAAGGCCGCCCAGGGTTCAGGTTATGCGCACCGAGGGCCTTCAGCTCGTGGGTCAGGCTGCGCACATCCGGGTAGTGCAGCACATGCGGGCAACGCTGCAGCCCAAGTGGTTCGAAGCCACTGGCTGCGCACAGGCGTTGGTAGTCCTCGAAACGTCGGAAGCGGTTCACGTGCACCAGGCCATCCACCTTCTGCCAGCTTGCGCGCAGCTCGTCGAGGGTGCCCACGCACAGGCTGCTGAAGGCCAGCACACCACCCGGGCGCAACACGCGCAGGGCTTCTGCCAGCACGCTGGCGAACTGGTCGCACCATTGCACGGCCAGGCTGCTGAATACCAGGTCGACGCTGACATCACGCAGTGGCAAACGCTCGGCGTCACCGACCACGTGGTAGTGCGCCCCACCTTGTTCGTTGCGGGCATGGCACAACATGCCTTCGGCGATATCCACCGCCACACCGCTGGCTTGCACGAACCGCTCGGCCAGGGCCCGGCTGAAATGACCGGTGCCGCTGCCCAGGTCCAACCAGCGCGACGGCTGCAGGCCCTGCGGCAATTGCTCGAGCAAGTGCAGGCCCACAGCCCGCTGCAACGCCGCCACGCTGTCGTAGCTGGCCGCAGCGCGGGAGAACGAAGCAGCCACTTGGCGCTTGTCGGGTAGCGCGCCGGGCAGGGTCGGACGGGATAGATCAGTCATCGCCACTCTCATGCAGGAAAATCTTGATGCCCGACGCCAGCTCCTGTGGGTACTCCAGCAGGAACGCGTGGGAACTGTCTTCGACCAGGCCCACTTCCACATCGGGCAACAACTCGCTCAATGCCTTTGCCGCCTCTGCCGGCACCAGCGCATCGCTGCCGGCAAACAGGTGCAGTTGCGGCCCGGGGTAGGCCTGAAGGGCTTCGCGGGTATCCAGCTTGGCCAGCACTTCCAGGCCAGTGGCCAAGTACAGCGGGTCGGTGTCAGGTACCCCCACACCCAGCTGGCGCAACAACGTGCGCGGCTGCAGGGCGCCATCGCTGCACAGGCTGCGGAAACGCTTGAGGGTGACCTGGGTATGGCTGCGGCAGCCGTCGAGGAAGGTGCCGAAGGTGTCTTCGGCCATGCCGTGGGGCCAGTCCGGGCGGGCGACGAAACTGGGGTTGCTGGCCAAGGTCAGCAGGCCGCAGCAGTGGTCACCGCGTTTGCGCGCCAGCGCAGTAGCCAGCATGCCGCCGAGCGACCAGCCACCCAGCCAGACATCGCTCGGCAGCTTGCGATCAAGGTGGTCGAGCCAAGCCTCGACATCGCTGTGGGCAAGTTCCGGCAGCGGCATCAGCTCCACCTGCAGGCGTGCGTCCTGGGCGCGCAGGCTGGCCGCCAGCGGCTCCAGGGAAGCAGTGCCCAGGCCCCAGCCGGGCAGTAGAACAAGTCGATTACGCATCGGCGTTCTCCAGTTGTGGATAACACTCGGCCAATGCATTCAACAATAGCTGCACCTGCGCTTCGCTGTGCGCGGCGCTCAGCGTAACTCGCAGCCTCGCGCTGCCAGCCGGCACGGTAGGCGGGCGGATGGCGGTCACCAGCAGCCCGCGCTCGCGCAACATGCGTGACAGGCGCAAGGCCTGCGCGCTGTCACCGATCATGATTGGCTGGATCGGTGTCGGACTGTCCATCAATTGCAGCCCGATCTGCTGCGCGCCTGCGCGGAACTGGCGAATCAACGCCGCCAGGTGTTCCCGGCGCCAGGTTTCACGGCGCAGCAGCTCCAGGCTCTTGAGCGTGGCGCAGGCCAGTGCCGGTGGCTGGCTGGTGGTGTAGATGTACGGGCGGGCGAACTGCACCAGCGCCTCGATCAGCTCTTCACTGCCGGCAACAAAGGCGCCGGCAGTACCGCAGCCCTTGCCCAGCGTGCCGATCAGCACGGGCACATCCTCCAGCCCCAGGCCAAAGTGCTCCACAATACCGCCGCCCTGGGCGCCTAGGGTGCCCAGGCCATGGGCATCGTCGACCATCAGCCAGGCGCCGCGGGCACGGGCGACTTCGGCCAGCGCCGGCAGGTCGGCCAGGTCGCCATCCATGCTGAACACGCCGTCGGTGACCACCAGGGTATTGCCGACGGCCTTGTCCAGGCGGCTGGCCAGGCTGACCGGGTCGTTGTGCAGATAGCGGCTGAAGCGGGCACCGCTAAGCAGCCCGCCATCCAGCAGCGAGGCATGGTTGAGACGGTCTTGCAGCACGGTGTCACCCTGCCCCACCAGCGCGGTGATGGCGCCCAGGTTGGCCATGTAGCCCGTGGAGAACAGCAGCGCACGCGGGCGCCCGGTGAGCTCGGCCAGCGCCTCTTCAACCTGGTGGTGCGGGGTGCTATGGCCGATCACCAGGTGCGAGGCACCGCCGCCGACACCCCAGCGCTCGGCACCGGCCTGCCAGGCGGCGACCACCTCGGGGTGGTTGGCCAGGCCGAGGTAGTCATTGCTGCAGAAGGCCAGCAAACGCTGACCATCAACCACTACTTCCGGCCCCTGCGGGCTTTCCAGCAACGGTCGCTGCCGATACAGGTCTGCGGCGCGCCGTTCGGCCAGGCGCGTCGCCAGGTCGAAGGCCATCTCAGGCCGACGCGGCGTTGTAGAACATCTCGCTGCTGCGCTGCTCGACCAGCGCCTGCTCGATGGCTGCCTGGTGCACTTCGTCGGCGTGTTCTTCACGCGCTTCGGGCTTGATGCCCAGGCGCGCGAACAGTTGCATGTCCTTGTCGGCCTGCGGGTTGGCAGTAGTCAGCAGTTTTTCGCCGTAGAAGATCGAATTGGCGCCAGCCATGAAGGCCAATGCCTGCATCTGTTCGTTCATCTGTTCGCGGCCGGCCGACAGGCGTACATGCGACTTGGGCATGAGCAGGCGGGCTACCGCCAGCATGCGGATAAAATCGAACGGGTCGACGTCTTCTTCCTCGGCCAACGGCGTGCCGGCAACCTTGACCAGCATGTTGATCGGCACCGATTCCGGGTGCTCTGGCAGGTTGGCCAGCTGGATCAGCAGGCCGGCGCGGTCGTCCAGCGACTCGCCCATGCCGAGGATGCCGCCCGAGCAGATCTTCATCCCCGCATCGCGAACGTAGGCCAGGGTCTGCAGGCGCTCGCTGTAGGTGCGGGTGGTGATGATGCTGCCGTAGAACTCCGGCGAGGTGTCGAGGTTGTGGTTGTAGTAGTCCAGGCCAGCCTGGGCCAGCGCGGCGGTCTGCTCCTGATCGAGCTTGCCGAGGGTCATGCAGGTTTCCAGGCCCATGGCCTTCACCCCTTTGACCATCTCCAGCACGTAGGGCATGTCCTTGGCCGACGGGTGCTTCCAGGCCGCGCCCATGCAGAAGCGCGTAGAACCGATGGCCTTGGCGCGGGCGGCTTCTTCCAGCACCTTCTGCACTTCCATCAGCTTCTGTTTTTCCAGCCCGGTGTTGTAGTGGCCGGACTGCGGACAATATTTGCAATCTTCCGGGCAGGCGCCAGTCTTGATCGACAGCAGGGTCGACACCTGCACGCGGTTAGCGTCGAAATGCGCGCGGTGCACGGTCTGCGCCTGGAACAGCAAGTCATTGAACGGTTGCTGGAACAGCGCCTTGACCTCGGCCAGGGACCAGTCGTGACGTGTTGTTGCAGTTGTGCTGGCGCTCATCGGCGTTTCCTTGTGTAGGCTGAAGCTGGCGCCGGGACAGGGAAAGCCCGCCAGCGCATCACGGATAGCTCGCATAGTCATGGAAGCCCTATGAACTGTCAACCGCACTTGAAACGACTGGTTTACAAGTGGTCACTTATTAATCAGTCGTGCTTGTTATGTGACGAGCCTGCCGGGCAGATCTACCCAGTCTGCGTTGCCTGCGAACAGGCGCTGCCTTGGCTGGGCGATCAATGCACCCGCTGCGCTCTGCCCTTGCCTATGGCCGGGCTCACCTGTGCGCAGTGCTGCCGTCGACCACCTGCGTTCGACCAGGTGATAGCGCTGTGGCATTTTGGCTTTCCAGTGGACACCCTGATCAGTCGTTTCAAACACAACCGCCAATGGCCGCTGGGGCGATTGATGGCCGAATTGCTCGGGCATGGGCTTTTGCACCGCTTTGCAGAGGGGCTGCCGCGCCCCGACCTGCTGTTGCCTGTGCCCCTGGCCAGGCGTCGACTGCGTGAGCGGGGGTTCAACCAGGCCGGGATGCTGGGGCGATGGCTGTCGTCACAACTCGGGATCCCAGGCGACCAGCGCATACTCCTGCGCACGCGGGAGACGCCCGCGCAGCAGCGCCTGGATGCCCAGGCACGGCGGCGCAATTTGCGCCAGGCCTTTGCGCTGATGGGTGATCTGCAAGGCAGGCATGTCGCCCTCGTCGATGATGTGCTGACCACTGGTGCGACTGTACAGGCCATCGCCGAGGTGCTGCGCAAGGCCGGGGCGCAAAGGGTTGATGTGTACTGCCTGGCGCGTACGCCCAAGCCTGGCTATGTATGAGCGTGCGCATCGCTCTGTGAGCGGCCTTGTGTCGCGATCGGGCTGCGCAGCAGCCCCAGCGATCTCTGCCCGGGCAGAAACCGTGGGGCCGCTTCGCGCCCCTTTCGCGACACAAGGCCGCTCCTACACACTATCCACCCTCAGGCCCAACACCAACAGACTACCCATGCCCCTACCCACCCCCCTTACCCAACACATATCCCGCCGCCCCCAGCGCATCGCGCTGCTGCAGCACATTGCCGAACAGGGCTCGATCACCCGCGCCGCCAAGGCTGCCGGCATCAGCTACAAGGCAGCCTGGGATGCCATCGACGAGCTCAACAACCTGGCCAGCCAGCCGCTGGTGGAGCGCAGCACGGGCGGTAGGGGCGGTGGTGGTGCGCGCTTGTCGCCGGAAGGCGAGCGGGTGCTGCGCCTGTATCAGCGGCTGCAGTCGTTGCAGGCGCAGTTTCTCGAAGCCGCCGAAGAATCCAGTGACCTCGATCTGCTCGGCCGGCTGATGTTGCGCACCAGTGCGCGCAATCAGCTGCAGGGCCAGGTCAGCGGGCTGAACCGTGAAGGACGGTATGACCGGGTGAGCCTGGCATTGGGCGGTGGGCTGGTGATCGATGCGTTGATCACCCAGGACAGCACTGCACGGCTGGAGTTGACGCTGGGCAGCATGGTGGTGGCGCTGCTCAAGGCGGGGTGGGTGCGTTTGCTGGCGGAGGGGGAAGAGCCCGAGGTGGGCAGCAATTGCCTGCGTGCGACGGTGGAGGAAATACTGGCAGAGGTCGACGGGCCCAGTGAAGTCAGGCTGGCGCTGGGCAATGGGCAGACGTTGTGTGCCATTGCCGAGGCCGATTGGCTGGCAGGCCAGCGGGTGGTGGATGGCTGCGCGGTACGGGTACAGTTTCAGCCCTCTTATGTGTTGATCGGGGTTCCTGCTTAGCCTGTGCCGGCCTCTTCGCGGGTAAACCCGCTCCCACAGGGATCGCATCAGGGCTTACAGGTGCGATCCCTGTGGGAGCGGGTTTACCCGCGAAGAGGCCGGCACAGGTATAACGCGCTACCATGGCCTCCACGCTGTCTTCCCCTGGAGTTCCCATGTCCCACCCGTTCGCCACCCTCACTCCCGATCTGGTCCTGGACGCTGTCGAAAGCGTGGGCTTTCTCAGTGATGCCCGGGTGCTGGCGCTGAACAGCTACGAGAACCGGGTTTACCAGGTAGGCATCGAAGACTCGCAACCGCTGATCGCCAAGTTCTACCGGCCTGGCCGCTGGAGCGATGAAGCGATCCTCGAAGAACACCGTTTCACCGCCGAGCTCGCCGACTGCGAAGTGCCGGTAGTTGCCCCCATGCTGCACGAGGGCCGCACCCTGTTCGAGCACCAGGGCTTTCGCTTCACCCTGTTCCCCCGCCGCGGCGGGCATGCACCTGAACCGGGCAACCTCGACCAGCTCTACCGCCTGGGCCAGTTGCTTGGCCGCATGCATGCCGTGGCCGCCACACGGCCTTTCGAACACCGCGAAGCGCTGGCTGTGGACAACTTCGGCCATGCTTCGCTGAATACCCTGCTGGATGGCAACTTCGTCCCGCGCGAACTGCTGCCCGCCTACGAGTCGGTTGCACGCGACCTGCTAAAGCGTGTCGAGGACGCTTATGCCCGCACCCCGCACAAGGTGATGCGCCTGCACGGAGACCTGCACCCCGGCAACCTGATGCACCGCGACGAGGTTTACCACGTGGTCGACCTCGACGACTGCCGCATGGGCCCGGCGGTGCAGGACCTGTGGATGATGCTGGCCGGTAACCGCGAGGAACGCCTGGGGCAACTGGCCGAGCTGATCGACGGCTACAACGAGTTCCACGATTTCGACCCGCGCGAACTGGCCCTGATCGAGCCCCTGCGCGCCCTGCGCCAGTTGCACTACAGCGCCTGGCTGGCACGGCGCTGGGATGACCCTGCGTTCCCGCCCAGCTTCCCCTGGTTCGGCCAGCCACGTTACTGGGGCGACCAGATTCTCGCGCTACGCGAACAAATGGCCGCACTGGATGAGCCGCCGCTGAAATTGTTCTAGAAGCTTGCCCGCCTCTGTCTACAATAGGCGTCGGGTTATTTAGCTACCTAAGCAAGGATTCTGCATGCACGCCGCAAACCCGCGTCGCGGGTACATTCTGGGCCTCAGCGCCTACATCATCTGGGGTTTGTTCCCCCTGTACTTCAAGGCAATCCAGAGCGTCCCGGCGGTGGAAATCATCGTCCACCGGGTACTCTGGTCGGCACTGTTCGGCTCACTGCTGCTGCTGGTGTGGAAGCATCCTGGCTGGTGGCGTGAACTGCGCGACAACCCGCGCCGCCTGGCTATCCTGGCCCTGAGCGGGACGCTGATCGCCGGTAACTGGCTGACCTATGTCTGGTCTGTGAACAATGGTCGCATGCTCGAGGCCAGCCTGGGCTACTACATCAACCCGCTGATCAACGTGCTGCTGGGCATGCTGATTCTTGGCGAACGCCTGCGCCGCCTGCAGTGGCTGGCGGTGGCCATGGCAGCCGTGGGCGTGGCCCAGCAGGTATGGCAAGTGGGCAGCCTGCCCTGGGTGTCGCTGGTGCTGGCGCTGAGCTTCGGCTTCTATGGGCTGATCCGCAAGCAGGCACCGGTGGCGGCGTTGCCGGGCCTGGTGGTGGAAACCTGGATGCTGGTACCCCTGGCGATCGGCTGGCTGTTGCTGCATCCGACGGCGATGAGTGCCCAGGGCGCGTTCTATACCAACAGCGAAGCGCTGTGGTTGATGGCTGCGGGGCCTGTGACCCTGATACCGCTGGTGTGCTTCAACGCCGCTGCGCGGCACCTGCCGTACACCACCCTGGGCTTCCTGCAATACCTGGCGCCGACCCTGGTGCTGCTGCAGGCGGTGCTGCTGTTCGATGAGCACTTGTCGCCCAGCACCTTGGTGGCGTTCATGTTCATCTGGGCAGGTCTGGCGGTTTACAGCGTCGATGCCTGGTGGAATTTGCGCAAGCGCAGCTGATCATTAAATGATCAAAACTCTGCAGGCCAGGTAATTTATGGCCTGCAGACACATCTCCATAGGTTATCCACACCCTGATCCCCGTGCTTTGTGCAAAAGCTGCTGATTGTTGGGTGTTTTTTGATCATATCTCTGCAAGCCACATGTTGCGTGGCCTGGAGGGGTACACCCCCAGGTTATCCACAGGGCCTTCCCCGTAATATCGGGATAACCCCACGGGCTGCCGTGCAGCCCCGCCCATTCCGGTCAATCCTCCGGACGCAGCTGCAACTCCACCATCAAGTCATCCGCCAGGCTCTCCAGGCGCTGCTGCAGCTCATCCAGCGGCAAAGTCAGCGGCAGCGCCAGCAATGCATCGGCGTGAAACAACGGCTCACTGCTCATCGGCGCAGGCCGCACCTCTGTGGAAAACCTTTCGACGTTTACCTGCAACTCAGCCAGCAACCGGGTAATGTCCCGCACGATCCCCGGCCGGTCGTTCCCTACCAGCTCCATGGCAATCGGCTTCCAGGTACAGGACGGCTCGATCCCGCTCTCGGCAATCAGCACGCGAATGTCATGCTTGACCAGCGCCTGCAAAGACTTCACCAGCTCATCATAATTTTCCGCCGGCACCGCCACCCGCAAAATGCCGGCGAACTGCCCGGCCATGCGCGACATGCGGCTCTCCAGCCAGTTGCCACTATGGTCGGCGATGCACTGGGCGATGCGTTCGACCTGGCCGGCCTTGTCAGGGGCGATAACAGTCAGTACAAGATGATCCACAAGCCCTTCCTCGTGTCGGACCGCGCCGTGCGGCAGTAAATCGGGGGATCGACTCAGTATAGGCAAGGCGCGGCAACCTGCCGCAGGGCACTCGACACAGCCAATCGTGTACTGTTTCAAGATTTATCTGGAACAATCCACCTGTTTTTTGCGAACATACCCACTCCCAGCGTGACCATACGCGACCAACGGGTCGCAGAACGGCGCTTTTAGTCTGATTTTGCCCCGCCTACTGCTTCATGTAGTATCCCGTGGCGCGGACTACAAAACGTCGTTTGGATGTCTGCCAAGGCGCCTGTGAAAATACGCACACTGCCCACCAGCCTGTCTGGAAGGCCGCACCCAGCCGCGCTCGGGCCATCCCGGGGGCACGCACTGGTGCCGTGTTTAGAGAAGCGCTACAGGCTTAATACAGAAGAGCGAAATAGCTGAGCAGAGTGAGGCAAGCAATGACTGGATACGTTCAAGTCGGTGGCCTTCAGGTCGCCAAGGTCCTGTACGACTTCGTGAACAACGAAGCCATCCCGGGGACCGGCATCGTCGCCGAGCAGTTCTGGGCAGGTGCAGAAAAGATCATCAATGACCTCGCTCCAAAGAACAAAGCCCTGCTCGCCAAGCGCGACGAGCTGCAAGCCAAGATCGACGCCTGGCACCAGGCACGCAAAGGCCAGGCACACGACGCCGTAGCCTACAAAAGCTTCCTCCAGGAAATCGGCTACCTGCTGCCACAAGCCGACGATTTCCAGGCCACCACCCAGAACGTGGACGAAGAAATCGCCCACATGGCCGGCCCGCAGCTGGTGGTTCCGGTGATGAACGCCCGCTTCGCCCTGAACGCCGCGAACGCCCGTTGGGGCTCGCTGTACGATGCCCTCTACGGCACCGACGCCATCAGCGATGAAGGCGGCGCCGAAAAAGGCAAGGGTTACAACAAGGCACGTGGCGACAAGGTCATCGCCTTCGCCCGCGCCTTCCTCGACGAAGCCGCGCCACTGGCGGCCGGCTCGCACGTTGACTCCACCAGCTACCGTATCGAAGGCGGCAAGCTGGTAGTTGCCCTGAAAGGCGGCAGTAACAGCGGCCTGCGCGACGATGCCCAGCTGATCGGTTTCCATGGCGACGCTGCTGCACCCACTGCCGTGCTGCTCAAGCACAACGGCCTGCACTTCGAAATCCAGGTCGATGCCAGCACCCCTGTCGGCAGCACCGACGCCGCTGGCGTGAAAGACATCCTGATGGAGTCGGCGCTGACCACCATCATGGACTGCGAAGATTCGGTTGCCGCCGTCGATGCCGACGACAAGGTGGTCGTCTACCGCAACTGGCTGGGCCTGATGAAGGGCGACCTGGCCGAAAGCGTGAGCAAGGGCGGCAAGACCTTTACCCGCACCATGAACCCGGATCGCGAGTACGCGGCGCCCAACGGCGGCAGCGTGACCCTGCACGGCCGTTCGCTGCTATTCGTGCGCAACGTTGGTCACTTGATGACCAACCCGGCGATCCTCGATGCCCAGGGCAATGAAATTCCCGAAGGCATCCAGGACGGCCTGTTCACCAACCTGATCGCCCTGCACAACCTCAACGGCAACACCAGCCGCAAGAACACCCGCACCGGCAGTGTGTACATCGTCAAGCCGAAGATGCACGGTCCTGAAGAAGTGGCCTTCGCCGCCGAAATCTTCAGCCAGGTGGAAGACCTGCTGGGCATGCCGCGCAACACCGTCAAGGTCGGCATCATGGACGAGGAGCGCCGTACCACGGTCAACCTCAAGTCCTGCATCAAGGCAGCCGCCGAGCGCGTAGCGTTCATCAACACCGGCTTCCTCGACCGCACCGGCGATGAAATCCACACCTCGATGGAAGCCGGCGCCGTTGTGCGCAAGGGCGCCATGAAGAACGAGAAGTGGATCGGCGCCTACGAGAACAACAACGTCGACGTCGGCCTGGCCACCGGCCTGCAAGGCCGTGCGCAAATCGGCAAGGGCATGTGGGCCATGCCCGACCTGATGGCAGCCATGCTCGAGCAGAAGATCGCTCACCCGCTGGCCGGCGCCAACACCGCGTGGGTACCGTCGCCGACTGCTGCCACCCTGCACGCCTTGCACTACCACAAGGTCGACGTACAGGCACGCCAGCGTGAACTGGCCTCGCGTACCCCGGCATCGGTCGACGACATCCTGGCCATCCCGCTGGCCGCCGACACCAACTGGTCGGCCGACGAGATCCGCAACGAACTGGACAACAACGCCCAGGGTATCCTCGGCTATGTGGTGCGCTGGATCGACCAGGGCGTGGGTTGCTCGAAGGTGCCGGACATCAACAACGTCGGCCTGATGGAAGACCGCGCCACCTTGCGCATTTCCGCCCAGCTGCTGGCCAACTGGCTGCGCCACGGCGTGGTCAGCCAGGAGCAGGTGCTGGAAAGCCTCAAGCGCATGGCCGTGGTGGTCGACCAGCAGAACGCCGGCGACGCCCTGTACCGCCCGATGGCGCCGAACTTCGACGACAACGTTGCGTTCCAGGCGGCCGTGGAGCTGGTGGTGGAAGGTGGCAAGCAGCCGAACGGTTATACCGAGCCTGTGCTGCACCGCCGTCGTCGCGAGTTCAAGGCGCGTAACGGGTTATAAGCAGCCTCTGCGAACGGGGGCCGCTTTGCGGCCCAATCGCCGGCAAGCCAGCTCCTACAGGGACTGCACAAGCGTTGGAAGCTGTGCGGTCCCTGCAGGAGCTGGCTTGCCGGCGATGAGCCCAGTACGGGCGGCTGTTTAATCGAGCTTCAACTCTTTCTTCACCAGCTCCAGCAACTTGCCCAGGTCCACCGGCTTGAGCAGGAAATCCACCACCCCCAGGTGCATCACGTCCACCGCCTCCTTCACATCGGTGTCGCCCGACACCACGATGATCGACAACGCCGCCCGCTCCGACTCGCGAACCTGCCGGATCAGTTCCAGGCCATCGCTGGGCTGCATGCGCAGGTCGGTAATCATCAGTGCGATGCGCGGTTCGTAATGCAGCTTGAATATCGCTTCGTTGGCCCCATCAGCGGTCATGCACTCGATGCCTCTGCTCTTCAGGTACCACTTCAGCGCGTCACTGTTGACCGGGTTGTCATCGACAATCAACACCACCGGGCTGGGCGCCAGCGGCGCACTCACCACGGCCAATGCCTCACGTTCGGCGTCACTCAGGATGTCGTCATGCTCAACCATGGCCATCTCGTCAAAAAAATTCCGCTTCAGCAGTAGGACCGCAGTAAATGCGCAACCCGATCCACCTTTCGTCGGGTCTTTGACAGGGCCGCTCATAGACTTACGTCCAATGGGCACCACCCCGCCGCAAGCCGACCATGGAGGCAGAGAACAACATGCCCGGCACCTATATATAGATATATATAGTTCGGCATAGCGATACGGTCAGTTTCATGAGCAAAAAGGACGCCTACAGCCAGGCGGGCAGGACGGCAGTGCTGCAGAACATCCAGGGTACGTTGCAGTTTCTGCAGCGTTTTCCGCCGTTCAACCAGATGGAGCACAGCCACCTCGCCTACCTGGTCGAGCAATGCCAGCTGCGCTTCTACGCGTGCGGCGAGAGCATCGTCAAACCGGCTGACGGCCCGGTCGAGCACTTCTACATCGTCAAGCAGGGGCGTGTGGTCGGCGAACGCCAGCACCTGGTCAAACCCGGTGTCGAGACCACCTTCGAAATCACCAGCGGCGAATGCTTCCCGCTGGCCGCCCTGCTGGGCGAACGGGCGACCCGCACCGAGCACCTGGCCGGTGAGGACACCTTCTGCCTGCAGCTGAACAAGGCTGCATTCATCCGCGTGTTCTCGATGTCGGAAGTGTTTCGGGATTTTGCACTGCGCGGGGTCAGCAGCCTGCTCGATCAGGTCAACCAGCAGGTGCGTCAACGTGCCGTTGAAACCCTTGGCACCCAGTACTCGCTCAACACCCCCCTGGGTGAACTGGCCATGCGCCACCCAGTGGTGTGCAGTGCCGACACGCCCCTGCGCGAAGCCGTGCGGTTGATGCACGAGCAACAGGTGGGCAGCATCGTGATCGTCGATGCGCAGCGCTACCCTACTGGCATCTTTACCCTGCGTGACCTGCGCCAGGTAGTGGCCGCTGCCGATGCCGAGCTTGGTGCACCCATCGAGCGCCACATGACGGCCAGGCCGTTCTACCTCAGCCCCACGGCCAGTGCCTTCGACGCGGCCATGGCCATGACCGAACGGCATAT
>NZ_JABMCN010000016.1:15682-37883 GCF_013179515.1 Pseudomonas sp. CM27 | reverse complement strand
CCCTCCAGCGCATCGGCGGCCAGGGTCGCCCCGGCCAGGAAGCCGAAACCGCCGGCCTGGGTGGTGGCGATGACCAGGTTGGCGTCCGACACCCAGCCCATGGCGGTCTGCACGATGGGGTAGCGGCAGCCCAGCGCCTCGGTCAGCGCCGTGTGCATCCAGCGGCTCACAGGCATCCTCCTTCCGGCTGCGCGGCCTGCTTGTTGGCCTGGGCCATGCCCTTGGCGTCGAAGCCGCCGAGCTTGTCACCCGACAGCAGCTCGTTGTGGGCATGGGCAAACTGGTGCCAGGCAAATGCGGCATCCATGGCCGCGCGCTTGCCCTGCAGGTCTTCGACGTGGTTGATGGCCTGTTTGGTCAGGGCCAGGCCCATGCGCGGCTGGCGGGCGATGCCGGCCGCCAGCGCGTAGGTTGCCGACTCCAGCTGGTCGCGCGGCAGCACGCGGTTGACCATGCCCATCTGGTAGGCGCGCTCGGCGCTCATACGGTCGCCGCAGAACAGGAACTCCTTGGCGATACGGGGGTTGAGCTCGTAGGGGTGGGCAAAGTACTCGACCCCCGGAATGCCCATGCGCACCACCGGGTCCTGGAAGAACGCATCGTCACTGGCGACAATCAGATCGCAGACCCAGGCCAGCATCAACCCGCCTGCAACGCAGGCGCCGTGCACCATGGCAATGGTCGGCTTGGGCAGCTCGCGCCAGCGCCGGCACATGCCCAGGTACACCTCCTGCTCACGGGCATACAGCTGCTCGCCGCCCGGCTTGTTGGTGTGGTCCCACCACAGCTGCGCGCGTTCGAACGGGCGATTGATGTCACGCCCGGGCGTGCCGATGTCATGGCCGGCGGAAAAGTGCCGGCCGTTGCCGCGCAGAACGATCACCTTGACGCTGTCGTCGTCCACCGCCTGGCGCAGCGCGGCGTCCAGGGCGTAGGTCATCTGCGAGTTCTGTGCGTTGTTGAAACCAGGGCGGTTGAGGGTGACCGTGGCAATGCCGTCGGCCACCGCATACAGCACCGGGTGTTGGGTTTCATAGACCGCGTTGTCTTCGCGGCTGACGAACTGGCTGTCGCTGCTGTGCATGCTCACATCCTCAGGCCGGGCGAATGCCAGGTGGGTTGCCCTTCACCGCTGCCGCGCGCAGCCCATGGGGGTCGAGGTGGCGGATCAGTTCCAGCTGCTCGGCACTGGGGTGCGCGGTTTCGCACAGCTGGGCAGCCTTGAGCAGCGGGAAGCCGGTGTTGTCCTGGACTTCATCGAAGCTCACGCCTGGGTGCAGGGTGCGCACCTGCACGGCGCGCTGCGGGCCTTCGAAATCCAGGGTGCACAGGTTGGTGACCACCCGGCGAATGTCCATCAGGTCACGGCGGGCGCCTTGCGGCCAGCGGTCGGCCTTGAAGCCCACGCCCGAGACCATGTCCACTTCGCCACTGACGAACACCCGCGTGTTGTGGTTGGGCACAAAGAACGAATTGAGGTGGTTGATGCTGTTGCCGGGCAGCCCGCGCACACCGAGCATGGCGGTTCTGGGCTTGTGGTAGTCGCCGACGCAGGACAGGTTGGTCTGGCCCCAGCGGTCGATCTGGGTCGGCCCGATCATCGCATGGCGGCGGCCGCCCCAGACGCACTCGAACACCCGCTCGAACGACAGGTAGCCGCTGTAGCGGGCGACATACTCGCCACGCGGGCCCAGCGGGATGGGTTGTTCCACCAGAAACGCCTCGCTGTCGGTCATCAACAGCTCCGGGCTATGGCTGAGCTTGGCCAGGCTGGCGCCCAGGCGCGGAATCACGCCAAGGCCCGAGGCGATCACTTCGCCATTACCACGCCAGGCTTCGGCAGCGGCCACGATCATCAGCTCGGCCAGGGTGAAATCACAGGTAGCAGACATGCTTGGCACTCCTCAGAACACAGGTAGGGGCAAGGCGCCCATGCGCGCGGCACCGCCGTTGTGCGCTTGATAGGCCAGCTCGCCACCCGCCACGCAGGCCTCGACATACTGCTGCCAGCCGTTTTCTTCCTGGCTGCTGGCCACGTAGCGCTTCAGGTGCTCCAGGTCCCAGCCATAGTCCGATGGGCACGAGGTCGGGTGAGCCCCCAGCGGGGCATGCACCACGCCGGTGACCAGGTAGCGCTCGAAGGTGTTGCCGCGGGCCTGCTCGGCATCCAGCGACAGGCGCTCTTCCAGCCGCTCGCACGAGACGAAACACTGCTGGGCGGCGCGGGCGAACAGGTGGTCGAAATACGGGTCTGGGCCGGTGACCAGGCAGTTGCCCAGGCGGTCGGCGACATTCACATGCAAGAACGCCACGTCCAGGTTCAATGCCGGCATCGCCAGCAGCAGCTCGCCGTCGTCATAGGGCGAGCACACGGTTTTCAGGGCCGGGTTGAGCCGGGTCACGTCGGTGGCCAGGCCACAGCGGGTGGGCAAAAACGGCAAGCGCATGCCGGCCGCCCGCAGGCCCCACTGGAACATGCCTTCGTCCAGCTCCATCAACTCCAGTTCACCGGCCTCGCGGGCCTTGCGGTAGTACGGCTCGAGCGGGATAGCGTCGAGGGTGACAAAGCCGAACACCAGCTTGCGCACCTTGCCGGCAGCGCACAGCATGCCTACCTCGGGCCCGCCATAAGCGACCACAGTCAGGTCCTTCACTGACGAGCGCAGGATTTCGCGGACAATCGCCATCGGCTTGCGCCGTGGCCCCCAGCCACCAAAACCGATGGTCATGCCATCGCGCAACTGGGCGACGGCATCGGCGGCTGTCAGTTGTTTGTTCAGGGTCATGATGTTGCTCCTTGCTGCTGCCCGACCGAGAAGTCGTGGCCCCAGATGCTCACGCGGGTGAATTCGAAGGCCGAGTGCTCGGCCCAGTCGACCTGCAACCCGCCATAGCCGTATTCCAGATCGAAACCGGACGGCGTCTTCATGTAGAAACTGGTCATGCGGTCATTCAAGTGCTGGCCGAGGGTGGCCGACAGCTGCCCGCCGTGGGCCTGCAGGCGGTCGTGGGCACGGCCGACCTCGGTCATCGAGTCCACTTCGACCATCACGTGCACGCAGCCCGACGGCACCGGGTACTCGGCCAGGGCCAGGCTGTGGTGGCGGGCATTGCGGCAATGCAGGAAGTGGATGCGTACGGGCGGGGCCGACGGGTCGGGGCGGAAGTTGAAGATGTCCGACAGGCCGAAGCCGAGCACGTCCTTGGCGAATGCCAGGGTGGCGTCGAACTGCGGCGCAGGCAGCACCGTGTGGCCCAGCCCCATGTCCCCGGTGATGAAGCGCGGTACGCCCTGTGGGGACACGAACGGCTGGCAGTCGGAGCGATGGCCCCAGCTGAGCTCATGCTGGTTGCCGGACGGGTCGGTGAGAGTGACCAGCGCCTGCACACCGCGCTGCTCGATGGCCTGGTCGGTGCCCGCCTGCCATTGCACGCCGCGGCGCTCCAGGTGTTGCAGGGCCTGGACGAACGCCTGCTCCGAGGCCAGTTCCCAGCCGCTGGCCAGGTAGCGCGGGGCGTCACCTTCGACCACCAGCATGCGGAACGGGCGCTCATCCATCTTCACGTACAGGCCGCCGCCAGGTGCCGCGTGCACTTGCATGCCAAGCACATCTTCGGCGTAGCGTTGCCACTGGCTGAGGTTCTCGATCTGCGAGACGAAGTAGCTCAAACCGCGAATGTCGATCATGCCCGGGTTCCTCCTGGCTCAAGTCGTTGCCTGGGGAACATTGTGCTAAGCCCCGCGCCAGCGCTCATCGTCCGTTGAGACTACGCAGCCGCCGCGCTGCGCCGGGCTGGCGGACTAGTCCGTTTCAGTGATTCGGCGCCATCCGGCGCCTGCATAGACTCATGAGGCCGCTGTGCTGCCCGGGCTGCACGGGGTGCATCCATCCGCCCACAGAGACCCACCCATGGAATTCGCTTTCACCGACGAACAGCTGATGATTCGCGACAGCGCCGAGCGGTTTCTGGCCCAGGCCAGCGACTCGCAGGCGGTGCGCGCGGCCCTGCGCCGTGCCGACGACTACGACCCCGAACTGTGCCGGCGCATCGGCCAGGAGCTGTACTGGCCCGCCCTGCTGGTCCCCGAAGCCTGCGGTGGCATGGGCCTGGGTTTTGTCGAGCTGGCTGTGCTGCAGGAGCAATGCGGGCGCTTTCTGCTCGGCTCGCCGCTGTTTGCCACCAGCTGCCTGGCCACCCCGGCGCTGATGCTGGCCGACAACCCGGCGCTGCAGGCGCGCTGGCTGGGCGCCATTGCCGCTGGCCAGGCCTGCGCCACCCTGGCGTGCGCGCTGCAGCCCGCGCAGGTGCAGGTGCATGCCATGGCCGATGGCGACGGCTACCGGCTGCACGGCAGCCATGCCCAGGTCATCGATGGCGCGCAGGCCGACCTGTTGCTGATACCGGCGCGCAGCCCTGGCAGCACCGGCGAACAGGGCATCAGCCTGTTTGCCGTGCCGGCCGACACCCCCGGCCTGATGCGCACTGCCCTGCCCACCCTCGACCAGACGCGCCGGCTGGCGTGCATCGAGTTGCGCCAGGTTCACCTCGGCGACGCGCACCTGCTGTGCGCAGCAGGCCAGGCCTGGCCGTTGCTGCGCGATGCCCAGCGCATCGGCGCCATCGGCCTGGCCGCCGAACAGCTTGGCGGCGCCCAGCAAGCACTGGACCTGACCCTGGCCTACATCAGCGAACGCCGCCAGTTCGGCCGCCCGATTGCCAGCTTCCAGGCCATCAAGCACCGCTGCGCCGACATGATGCTGCAGGTGGAGTGCGCCCGCTCTGCGGTGTGGTATGCCGCCTGCGTCGCCCGTGAATGCCTGGCGGCCGATGGCGACCCGGCCGTGCGCAGCGAGCTGCTGGCCGCCGCAGCCACGGCCAAGGCCCACGCCAGCGAAGCGTTCTTCCACTGCGCAGCCGAGTCGATCCAGCTGCACGGCGGTGTCGGCTTCACCTGGGAATACGACCCCCACCTTTACTTCAAGCGCGCCAGGGCCAGCGAGCAAATGCTCGGCACCCCGGCCTGGCACCGTGAGCGCCTGGCCGCGCAATTGTTCGGAGAACACGCATGAAAATCGGCTTCAGCAGTGCAGATGAAAGCTTTCGCCAGGAGATCGCCGGCTGGCTGGCCGCGCATTTGCAGGGTGAGTTCGCGCCGTTGCGCTTTCGCGGCGGCCCCGGCGACGAGCACAGCTTCCCGAACGAACGCAAAGCGTGGGAGCGGGAGCTGGCCGCAGGGGGCTGGGTAGGCGTCGGCTGGCAGCCCGAAGATGGCGGCCGGGGGCTGAGCATCAGCCAGCAGGTGATCTTCCATGAAGAGTACGCCAGGGCCGGCGGCCCCGGGCGCATGGGCCATATCGGCGAAGGCCTGGTCGGGCCGACCCTGGCGGCATTCGGCACGCCCGCGCAACGCCAGCGCCTGCTGCCGGGTATACGCGAGGGCCGCGAGTTCTGGTGTCAGGGCTATTCCGAGCCGGGCGCCGGCTCGGACCTGGCCAACGTGCAGACCCGCGCCCGCCTCGATGCGGCAGGCGAGCGCTGGCTGATCAGCGGGCAGAAGGTCTGGACCTCGCTCGCCCACGAAGCCGACTGGTGCTTCGTGCTGGCCCGGACCGAGCCCGGCAGCGTTGGCCACCATGGCCTGTCGTTCCTGCTGGTGCCGATGGCGCAAGCGCAGATCCGCGTGCAGCCCATCGTGCAACTGACCGGTACCAGTGAATTCAACGAAGTGTTCTTCGACCAGGCGCAGACCTCAACCGACAACCTGGTCGGCCAGCCTGGGGAAGGCTGGAAGATCGCCATGGCCCTGCTCGGCTTTGAACGTGGCGTATCCACCCTTGGCCAGCAAATGCAGTTCCACAACGAGCTGGCCGAAGTGATGCGCATTGCCCAGGCCAATGGCGCCGCTGGCGACCCGCTGCTGCGCCAGCGCATTGCCCAGGCCTGGTCAGGGCTCAAGGTGCTGCGCTACAACTCGCTGCGCATGCTGTCGGGGCCGCAGGATGGCAACCTCGGCCGCGAGGCGATGATCTACAAGCTGGCCTGGTCGAATTGGCATGCCGAGCTGGGCAAGCTGGCCATGGACGTGCTGGGCGACGCCGGCGAGGTGCTGGAAGCGGCGCCATACAGGTTGAGCCGGTTGCAGTCGCTGTTCCTGTTTACCCGCTCGGACACTATTTACGGCGGTAGCAACGAGATCCAGCGCAATGTGATTGCCGAGCGGGCATTGGGCATGCCGCGCGAACCGCGCAGCCGCTGAACGATCCACAAGCCGGCGCCTTCGCGGCAGGCTGCGAAGGCGCCGGTTTGCAGCGCCTTACCGGACCCTGATCTTCGGGTCCCCTGCCCCGCGCCGCAACCCTGCCAGAAACCCTTCCAGCGGCGCCGGCTCGGCAATCTGCGGCAACGCGTCCTTGTCCGGGCGCTGGGCCCAGAACGCATCCCACGACGGGAACAGCTCGTGGAAACTGCCGGCGTACGGCTCCCGGCCCGGCCAGCGCATCTTCAGCCCGCCGATCGGCGGTTTGTTGAGGTCGCTGGCGTACCAGTAGCACGGCAAGCGCCGGCGGAAACACCAGCGCCCATCGATACGCTCGTAGTCGTCCCAGTAGAGCATCTGCATGATCACCCACTCCGGCCCGGTTTCATGCTCGTTCTTCGAATACACCACACCCGTGGCGTGGTCGGGGTCGCTGAACTCGATGATGTGCTGGCCCAGGTGGTGCGAGGTGCCGTGAAACTGCTTGCGCATGGTCTCGTCCAGCCAGGCCTTCAGGTGCGCGCGGCCCTGCTTGTCGCGGCCAACCCGCACGTCCTCGGCAAAGCAGTTGGCCATCGCGTCCATGTCGCGCATGTCCAGGGCCAGGGCATACTTGCCGGCCAGCTGGCGGATCGCGTCCAGCGACTCCAGGCGGTCGATGCGCTGCAGCAAGGCGCTGCTGTCCATGCTGGTCATTCCAGCACCGTGTACAGGTCCGACCCCCGGCCGCCGTCCACTGCCAGGCTGGCCCCGGTCACGTAGGACGCCTCGTCGCTGGCCAGGAACAGAATGGCATTGGCCAGTTCGTGGGGCTGGCCGACCCGGCGCATGGGGATGACCTTTTCGGTGTTGGCGCGGGCGCGGGCGTCGCCCAGCATGCCGGCGGTGGCCGGGGTATCGACCACGCCCGGGATGATCACATTGCAGCGTATGTTGTGCGCTGCGCCTTCGCTGGCGGCAGCCCGGCTGAAGTTGATCACTGCCGCCTTGGCCGCCGAGTAGCCGGCCATCCAGGCGGTGCCGAACAGCCCGCAGATGGAGGCGATATTGACGATCGAACCGCCCTTGCCCTGCATCAGCTGCATGGCGGTACGGGTGCCCCAGAACGTGCCGTCCACCGTGGTGGTGAAGTTGGCGTGCCAGTCGGCGGTGGTCATGCTGTCGATGCCGCCCCACGTGTAGGCCATGGCGTTATTGACCAGGATGTCCAGGCGCCCGTGACGCTGGGCGGTGGCCTGCAGCGCGGCAACATAGGCCTGCTCGTCGCTGACATCGGCCACCGCCACCTCGGCCCGCCCGCCCGCGGCCACAACCTGTTCAAGTACCGCCTCCAGCGGTTGCGCGCGGCGCCCGCACAGCACCACCAGCGCGCCTTCTTCGGCAAAGCGCAGCGCCGTCGCTGCGCCAATCCCGGAGCCGGCGCCGGTAACGAATGCGACCTTGTCTTGCAGACGTTTGCTCATCAGCTGTTCTCCTGTCAGATAAAGGCCATGCCGCCGTTGACGGCGATGTTCTGGCCGGTGATGAAACTGGCATCGTCACTGGCGAGGAACACCGCTACGCGGGCGATCTCGTCGGTTTCGCACATGCGCCCCAACGGTACGTTCTTCAGCAGCGCCTGCATGTGCTCTTCAGGGATGCCGGCCATCATCGGCGTGTTGGTCGGGCCGGGCACCAGGGTGTTGACGCGGATACCCTGCGCGGCAAGTTCACGGGCAATCGAGCGGGTCAGGCCCATGACTGCAGCCTTGGAGGCGCAGTAGTGGCTTGGCCCTTCGCCGGTCAGTGCGGCGGTGCTCGACAGGTTGATCAGCACCCCCTGGCGCTGGCCCTTGAGCATCAGCCGTGCGCCTTCGCGGCAGCACAGAAAAGTACCGCCGAGGTTGACACCGATCACCCGCGCCCAGCTGTCGTCGGGGGTGTCCAAAAAGCTGTCCAGGGCACCGACACCGGCATTGTTGACGACGATGTCGAGGCCGCCGAAACGTGCCTCGACCTGGCCCATGGCGTCTGCAACCGACGCTGCGTCCGCGACGTTGCAGCCCAGCGCCAGTACCTGCTCGCCCAGGTCGGCCAGGCCAGCGGCCAGGGCCGGCTGGTCGAGGTCGACGGCCACCACCTTGGCCCCTTCGGCAACGAACCGGCGCACGATGGCCTGGCCCATGCCCTGCCCGGCGCCGGTCACGAATGCCACCTTGTCTTGCAGTTTCATAGCGTTCTCCTTGGTTGAAGCGCGTGAGTGCGTCCCATCATTGGCTGCCGGGCACGGGCTCACATCGTCCGATAGGACTAACGCCCACTGCCGGGCTGGTCTGAACGGACGATGTGAGCATTGCCGGCGCAGCCCAGGATCGGATGACGCATGCCGGGCTGGCCCGGGCTTCCCCCTTCAGGCGGCGTGGCGGCCCGCCTGGCATGCAACCCTGAAACCTGCGCAACCTGGAGAACAGCATGAATCAGCCTGTCGACGTGCCCTTGCCCACCGGGCACTACACAACCCTGGCCAACGGCCTGCGCCTGCACTACCTGGATGAAGGCAGCGGCCCTGTGGTGCTGTGGCTGCACGGCAGCGGCCCGGGGGCCAGCGGCTTCAGCAATTTCAAGGGCAATTACCCGGTGCTGGCGGCGGCCGGCTACCGCAACATCCTGCTCGACCTGCCCGGTTTCGGCCGTTCGGACAAACCTGAGGATGTGCGTTACGAGCTGGCGTTTTTCGTCGAGTGTGTCGCGGCGTTTCTTCAGCAGATCGGCGTCAACCGTTGCACCGTGCTGGGCAACTCGCTGGGTGGTGCCATTGCCCTGGGCCTGGCGCTGGGCCATCCGCAGTTGGTGGAACGCCTGGTGTTGCTGGCACCGGGCGGTGTGGAGGAGCGCGAAACCTATTTCCAGATGCCTGGCATCGTGCACATGGTCAATGTATTCAACGCCGGCCCGATCGGGCTGGAGGAAATGCGCAGCATGATGCGCCTGCAGCTGTTCGATGACTCGATCCTGCCTGAGCCGCTGCTGCTGGAGCGGGTGGCGGTGGCGCAGACGCAGCCGAAGAACCTGTTCAGCACCATGCTGGTGCCGAACATGCGGGCGCGGCTGGGGGAAATCGAATGCCCGATACTCGGGTTCTGGGGCAGCAACGATCATTTCAACCCGGTCAGTGGCGCCCAGTACATCATCGATGGTGCCCGGCAGGCGCGGTTCATTGTGCTGAACCGTTGTGGGCATTGGGTGCAGGTGGAGCACCGCGAGCTATTCAACCGTAGCTGTGTGGATTTTTTGCAGCATGGTTGATGGGGGTGCCCGCGTTTGAGTTTTTGGCGCCTGTGTGGGTGTCCGCCACAACATGTTCAGCGCCTGTGAAGGTGTTCGCTGCCACATCTTCAGCGCCTGTGAAATCGAGCGCCGCCCGCGCGGCGCTCGATCTCACAGGCGCTGAAGATGTGGTGGCGGACACCTCCACAGGCGCTGATAATTGAATGCCAAACCCACCGCCTAACCAAACCTCAAACCACCCCCGCCGGCTCGCTATTCAAGCGCGCATCCCCCGGCCGACCCAACACACACGAGGTCCCCCCCGGGGTGTACATCATCGCCACACACCGGTTACACGCAGTACAAATTGACTGGCAACTCGCCCCACTGGCCAGTTTGTTCACATAATCAGGCTCGGCAATCAGCACCCGCCCCATCGCCACCAGCTCGAACCCCTCAGCCATCACCTGCTCGATGCTGGCCAGGCTCTTGGCACCGCCCAGGTACGCCAGCGGCATCTTCACCGCCGCCCGCACCTTGCGCGCATGCTCCAGCAAGTACAGCTCACGAAACTCGACAACCGGGTCCATGCGCCGCTGGATCGCCATCGCCAGGGCAATCACCGGGTTCTTCTGCTGCACCCGGTTCTCCTTGGGGAACGACGAGCCGAACATGGTGGTGATCGACTCGGCGTTCATGCCGGCACTGAGCACCAGCAAATGTGCGCCCTCCTGTTCCAGCATCTGCGCGATCCTGGCACCGTCTTCTGCGCTGTTACCCGCGCGCACGCCTTCGGTGATGCTGTACTTGCAGATCACCGCCAGCTCCTGCCCGACGGCATCGAGCACCGCGCGCAGCACCCGACGCGGGAAGCGCAGGCGGTTTTCCAGGCTGCCGCCGTACTGGTCGCGGCGCTTGTTGTACAACGGCGAAATGAACTGGCTGAGCAGGTAGCCATGGCCCATGTGGATTTCCACGGCATCGAAGCCGGCTTCGCGGGCCAGCCGCGCGCCCTGGGCAAAATCACGCACCACCTGCTGCATGTCGGCCTCGTTCATCGCCTGCTTGAGGAACATGCCGCTCATCATGCCGATCTTGTTGAAGCCGCCACTGGCCGACAACGGCCTGGCAGTGGAGCGCTCGCGGATGAAGGTGAAGCAGCCACCATGGGTGATCTGCGCACTGGCCAGCCCGCCCTCACGGTGCACGGCATCGGTCAGTGCCCTGAAGTGCGGCAGGCTCGCACGCTCCAGGATCAACTGGTTGGGCAAGGTGCGGCCATCGCGGCTGACCGCGCAGTAGGCCACCGTGGTCAAGGCAACGCCACCTGCGGCCAGGTTGCCGTGCAACTGGGCCAGCTGCCGCGACGGCACGCCCTGGGTGCTCATGCCTTCGTTGGTGGCGGCCTTGATGAAGCGGTTCTTGAGAGTCAGCGGCCCGATGCTGACGGGGCGGAACGGCGATGCAGGCGTGGTCGGGTTCATGGCGAACGGTATCCTCGGCTTGGGCTAGAAGGTGTACTTGGCGTTGAACGACACATAGTCGCGGTCGGCCAACAGGCGGCCTTGGGCGACATCCGGGGAGCTGAGGTAGGCGACATAGGTCAGGCCCACCTGGAAGTTGCCCAGGTACTTGAAATCACCGCCCACGGTCAGGCGCTTCTCGTCACGGCCCAGGCCCTGGTAGGCGCTGCCATCGACGTTCTGCTGCCAGACCACCCGGGTGGTGAGGTCGAGGCCGTCGGCAATGGACGGGTAATCCATGTACGCGCCCACCCCGAGCAGCGTCGAGCCACGGGTCTGGGTGGCGGATTCGAAATTGTCGAACCGGCCATCCACGCCCGGCCCGCCCCCGGTCACCACCAAGGTGTCGACACCGGCAATGTGCTGGTGCACCACTTCACCCATGAAGGTGCTCTGCTGGGCCAGCAGGCTCGGCCCGAGGATGTACGAGGCGTTGAGGTTGCCCTGCCAGATCTGCCCGGTGGTCGGGGCGCCGTTGTCGAGGTAGACCGACGCACCATCGCGGTAGCTGAGATCACCGGCGTACTGCACGGCATCACCGACCTTGGAGCTGAAGCTGACCCCGGTCAGCTCGACATCCTCGAAATAGCCCATGCGGTAGGCGGGCGCCGCATCGGTATTGGCGCGCTGGCTGATGCGCGCGTTCGACGAATAGCGGGTCTGCCCGGTGAAGTCGAAAAACAGCGAACCGACGCGCTCGTGGTAACGGTAGTGAAACAGCCCCACCTCGGTATTCTCGGTGACCCGGTAGCGCACACCCATGCCCCACTGGCCACTGTCGCGCGGCTTGACCTCACCGGCATAGTTGACCGCCGTGAAGCTTTTGTCCGGCAAGCTGTCGATCACCCCGGCGCCAAGCCGGAAGAATTCGGCACCCGGGCCGAAGGTGTCGCTGCCGAAGTAGTCGCCCACCGGGTTCAGCTGGGTCTTCTCCCACTCGTACTGATAGAACCCGACCAGCGCCAGGTCTTCGTTCAGCGACCACGACAACGATACCTGGCCCACCGGCAGGTAGGCATCCTTGGCTTCGGTGCCCGGGACGTTGAACTTGGTGGCATCCACCGGCGCCTGGCCCTGGCTGATGTTGGCCCAGAACAGGCTTTCGCCCCAGGCCACCAAGTGGCGACCGGCCTTGAGCGAGAGGTACTGGGTGTCGCCCATCTGGTAGTTGCCATACACGTAGGCATCCAGCAACCGCGCCTTGCTGCCGCTGAGGCGCCGGGTATCTTCGACGAAGCCATCGGCGCGGCCGACCTTGTTCACCGTCTGCGGCGAGTCGTTGTCGTTGCGCTGGTGGTAGACATCATCGTAGAAGTGGCTGCCGCGCAGCACCGCGCCGATATTGTCGTGGCGCAGGCGCAATTCGCCGAACAGGCTGACCCGGTTGGTGATCAGCCCGCCGCGCTTGAAGTTGCGCGTGCCGTCATCGTTGTTGAGGTCGCCAAGGTATTGGCTGGCCTGCTTGGCGGTACGCATCGAGGCGGTGTAGTTGACCGTGAGCGATGAGTCCAGGGTGGTGTCCTCGCCCAGCTCCAGGGTCGGCCCGGCGCATACGCCACCACTGGCCAGGCCAACGGCCATGGCCAACCAACCGCGCCCGGCAAAACCCCTGGCGGCGCCCTGCGCCAGCCGGTTCGACATAGACATGCTGCTCTCCTTTATTGTTATTGTTGCGGTATGCCGACGCAGCCTGGAGCAGCGCACGCGGGCGCACATCGTCCATTTGGTGAAACCGCCAGCACCGCGTTCAGGCCCCGGCAACCACCGCACGCAGGTCGTTCTTGGCCACCTTGTTCGAAGGGTTCAGCGGCAACGCACTGAAAAAGCGCACCTGGCGCGGCACCTTGTAGTTGGCCATGCGTTCGCGGCTCCAGCCGATCAATGCCTGCTCGTCCAGTTGCTGCCCCTGGCGCAGCACCACGCAGGCACACCCCACCTCGCCCATGCGCGCATCGGCCACGCCGATCACTGCCACCTGGGCGATGGCCGGGTGGCCCAGCAAGGCCGCCTCGATCTCCGCCGGGTAGCAATTGAAACCACCGACGATGTACATGTCCTTGAGGCGGTCGGTGATGACCAGGTTGCCGGCCGGGTCCAGCCGGCCGACATCGCCGGTGTGCAGCCAGCCGTCGGCATCGATGGCTTCGGCAGTGGCGGCCGGGTCCTGGAAGTAGCCCTGCATGATGTGAAAGCCGCGCAGGCAGATTTCCCCGGTCTCGCCCTGCGTCAGGGTGCGGTTTTCGGGATCGCGGATACTGACCTCGGTGCCGGGCAGCGGCCGCCCGCTGGTACCGGCGATAACCTCGGCAGCGTCCTGCGGGTCGCACAAGGTGGCCAGGCCGCCGCACTCGGTCAGGCCGTAGGCCGTGGTCACCACGCTGAAGCCCAGCTGGTTGCGCATGCGCTCGATCAGGCTGGGCGGGATGCTCGCCGAGCCGGTCACGGCAACCCGCAGGCTCGACAGGTCGGTGCTGGCCAGCCGTGGGTGGGCCAGCAACGACAGGTACAAGGTGGGGGCGCCCGGCAGCACCGTGACCCGCTCGCGGGCGATGCGTTCGAACACCGCTTCGGCGTCGAACACCGCATGCGGCAGGATGGTCGCCCCGGCAATCAGGCAGGTCAGCCAGCCTGCCTTGTAGCCGAAGGCGTGGAAGAACGGATTGACGATCAGGTAACGGTCGCCCGGCCCCAGGCCCAGCACCCGCACATATTCGCCAAAGGCGCGCAGGTTCTGCCCATGGGCACTCATCACGCCCTTGGGCTTGCCGGTGGTGCCCGAGGTGAACAGCAGGTCGCAGACCGCTTCGGGCCCGATGCACAGGGCGCGCCGCTCGGCGGTGAGCTTCTCGATGGTGGCGGCGCCACGCAGGAACTGGCTGTAGCTCAGATCGTGCGCGGGCAATGCCCCGGCGCCGTCGAACACCACCAGGTGCTCCAAGGTCGCTGGCCGGTGGGGAGCGAGCAGCGCCGGGTAATCGACTTCCAGAAAACGCTGCTGCACGAACAGCACGCGGCAGCCACTGCGCGCCAGCACGTCCGCAGCTTCAACCCCTTTCATGCGGGTATTGACGGGTACCAGCACTGCGCCGGCGCAGTGTATGCCCAACGCCGCCAGGATCCACTCGCGGCTGTTGGGCGCCCACAGGCCCACCCGATCACCGGCCTGTATGCCCAGCGCCATCAGGCCACGGGTCACCTGCAGCGCCTGGTCCGGCAAATCGGCGTAGTCCAGGCGCATGCCGTTTTCCTCGATGGCGGCATGGCCGGCAAAGCGTTGGGCGCTGTCGAACAGCAAGCGGGCGATGGTGGCAGGTGCTGGCTGCCGGGAAGGGGTGGGATTGAGACTTGGATTCATGCGGGGCTCGCTCATCGGCGTCACTCGGGAAAACGGATACGCAGCTGCCCGCTGGTGGGCACGGCCTGGCAGGCCAGGATCCAGCCTTCGGCCAGCTCGCCGGCATCCAGGGCATCGTTGTGCAGCAGTTCGACATCGCCGCTTTCGAGGGTGCACATGCACGAGGCACAGCCCCCTACCCGGCAGGCACTGGGCGGGTTGAGGCCGGCGCGGTGCATGGCGTCCAGCAAGGTTTCGCCGCTGTCGCAGGCCAGCTGGTGTTCCTGGCCATCCAGGCGCACCGCCAGCTGCGCGGCCACGGCCGCGTCACTTGCGACCTGGGTGGGCGCGTCGCCTTCGCCAGGCAGCGAGACGAAGCGCTCCACATGCACCCTTGCCGGCGGCATGCCTAGCTGCTTCAGGGCTTCGACGGCGGTGTCCATGAACGGGCCTGGCCCGCAGATGAACGCCTGGGCATCGATGAACGGCCGCGCCAGCTCCGCCAGCTGCCCCGCCAGCGGAATGCCCTGCAATGCATCAAGCCAGTGCACCACCTGCAGGCGCTGCGGGTGCACGGCCGCCAGCAGGCGCAGCTCGTCGCGGAAAATCACCGACTGCTGGTCGCGGTTGGCGTACACCAGCAGGATGCGCCCCTGCCCGGCCAGCAGCGCCGAGCGCAAGATCGACATCACCGGGGTGATCCCGCTGCCGCCGCCAAACAGCAGCAGGTCTGCCGACAGGTCGCGCGGCACGAACACCCCGGCCGGGGGCAGCACTTGCAGGGTCTGGCCTTCTTGCAGGGCATCGCACAGCCAGTTGGAGGCACGCCCGTCGCGCACCCGCTTTACGGTCACCCGCAGCGGTTCGTCCAGCAGCGGCGTGCTGGACAACGAATAGCAGCGTGGCAGCCAGCCGCCTTCAAACGGCACGCGCAGGGTCAGGAACTGCCCTGGCTGGTAGCGAAACCGCTCACTGAAGGCCTCCGGCACCTCGAATACCAGGGAGCGGGCGTCGGCGCTTTCCTCGACCACCCGCGCCACGCGCAAGGCCAGGTAGTCACTCATACGAACGGGTCCGGGTTGGGCAGGCCCAGCTGTACCGCGCCGAAGCTGCGGCCGTAGGCCATGAAATTGTTGGCGATGTGCCCGCGGGCCTGGTGCAGGTCGCGGAACAGGCGCGCCACCGGGTTGCTGTTGTACAGGCCGGACGCAGCCATGCTGCGCAGCAGGTCGCTGACGCGCTCGGCACAGATGTTGGTGACGTAGGAGGACTGGTAGCGGTACAGCAGGCGCGTCTCGGTGTCTGGATACTCGCCGGCCCGGGCCAGGCGCATCAGGTGTTCGTAGTTGCGTTCGAGCACCAGCTTCAGGCAGTCGACAGTGATCACCGCCTCGGCCACGGCGGTCTGCGCCACTGGGTCGTCGGCGGTGCGCGCACCGTGCTTGCCGATGTGCTGCGCGGCGTTGTCGCGGAAGGTGTTGATCGCGCCCTGCAAAGCGCCGATAGCCGAGGTCGATACCGCCCGGGAGAACACCTGGGCAAAGGGGATGGCGTAGATCGGATTGGTGTTCACCAGCCGCCCCGGCGTGGCCTCGATCTGCCAGTTGTTGGTGCGCTGTACGCGGTGTGCCGGTACGAACGCGTCCTCGACCACGATGTCGTGGCTGCCGGTGCCGCGCAGGCCAAGCACATCCCAGTTTGGCTCGATGCCGTAGTCGGCGCGCGGCAGCAGGAAAGTGCCGTGCTCGCTGGCAAAGTCGCCGTCGGCGGGCAGTATGCCGCCCAGCAGCACCCAGTGGCAGTGCTCGCTGCCACTGGAAAACCCCCAGCGCCCGCTGATGCGGTAACCACCCGGCACCACCGTGACCTTGGCCGAGGGCATGTAGGTCGAGGAGATCAACGCGTTGTGGTCGTGTTCCCACACCTCGCGCTGTGCCTCCACCGGGTAGCGTGCCACCTGCCACGGGTGCACGCCCATCACGCCGTACACCCAGGCGGTCGACATGCAGCCTTCGGCGAGGATCATCTGGATTTCGAAGAAGGTGCGCGGGTCGACTTCATAGCCACCGAAGGCGCGTGGCTGCAGGGCGCGCAGCAGGCCGGCCGACTGCAGCTCGGCGATGGTCTGGTCGGGGATGCGCAAGTCGCGGTCGGCCTGCGCGGTACGCTCCTTGAGCAGCGGCACCAGGCGCCGCGCACGTTCGATCAGTTCGAGTTCTTCCTGGGTTTTTTCTCGCAAGCTGTGCATCACTGGTTTCTCCCGATCTCGCTGCGCCACTGCGCGAGTTGAAGCCGATGATCGGGCGGTACGCGACAGGCTTCATCGTCAATGCGGACTAGGGTTTGCCGCCACGCTGCGGGGCGTGCAGGGCCTGCCGCGCTAGTCCGTTAAGACGATGCCGGCGGGTGTTGGCGAGGCGATAGTCGTCGCCATCCACAGCCCTGAGGAAGCACCGCCATGAGTATCCTGCAGCGATTTCGAATCGACGGCAGCGTCGCCATCGTCACCGGTAGTGGACGTGGCATCGGCCGCGCCATTGCCCTGGCCTATGCCGAGGCCGGCGCCGATGTGGTCTGCGCCGCCCGCTCACTGGACGATGTGCAAGGGGTGGCCGAGGAAATCCGCGCCATGGGCCGCAACGCCCTGGCCTTCGCCTGTGATGTCAACGACAGCGAACAGCGCCGGGCACTGGTCAGCCAGAGCCACGAGCATCTGGGGCGCATCACCCACCTGGTCAACAACGTCGGCGGCGGCGGCCCCAACGACCCACTGAGCCTCAGCCCCGAGCAGTTCGACGAGGTGCTGCGCTTCAACGTGTCCAGCGCCTACGCGTTCTGCCAGCTGTGCGTGCCGCTGATGCGCGAGGCCGGCGGCGGCAACATCGTCAACATCAGCTCGGTGGCGGCGCGTTACGCCCAGCGCCACTTCAGCGCCTACGGCACCGCCAAGGCCGCCCTCAGCCACCTGACCCGGCTGCTGGCCCAGGACTTCGCGCCCCAGGTGCGGGTCAACGCGGTCGCCCCCGGCCCCACCCTGACCGCCGCGCTCAGTGGGGTGATGCCCGCCGCGATGCGCCAGAGCATGGAAGCCAACACCCCGCTCAAATGCCTGGGCACACCTGAAGACATCGCCGCCGCCGCGCTGTACCTGGCCAGCCCCGCATCGGCCTGGGTCAGCGGCAAAATCATCGACGTCGACGGTGGCGCCGACAGCAGCGTGTGGGTGGGCTGAACAACGCTTTTCTCAGGCCGGCCTCAGCACACTCGAACCGGCCCTTTTTATTCCCTGTCTGTTCATTTTCCACTGCAGAGACCCCGCCATGGACGCCCACCTGATCACCGCGCTCGGTGACGAGCTGTTCAATGCCCTTCGTGGCCGCCAGACCCTGCCGCCGCTGACCCGCCGCTACCCGGCCATCACCCTCGACCAGGCCTACCGCATTTCGCTGGCCTTCCTGCAGCGCCGCGAAGCGCTGGGTGAGCAGGTGGTGGGCAAGAAGATCGGCGTGACCAGCCGTGCCGTGCAGGAAATGCTCGATGTCCACCAGCCGGACTTCGGTTTCCTGACCAACGCCATGCAGGTCGAGGATGCCAGTGCCGTGAGCCTGGCCCAGCACCGGCTGATCCAGCCCCGGGCCGAGGGCGAGATTGCCTTCGTGCTGGCTGAAGACCTGCACGGCCCCGGCATCAGCGCCGACGACGTGCTGGCCGCCACGCAGTGGGTGATGCCCTGCTTCGAGATCGTCGACTCGCGCATCGATGCCTGGCAGATCCGCATCCAGGACACCGTGGCCGACAACGCCTCGTGCGGTGTGTTCGCCCTGGGTACCCAGCGCGTCGACCCGCGCAGCCTGGACCTGGCCCGGGTCGAAATGCAGCTGCTGAAAAACGGCCAAGCCGCCGGCAGCGGCCTGGGTTCCGCCGTTCAGGGCCACCCTTGTGCGGCCGTGGCCTGGCTGGCCAATACCCTGGGCGAACTCGGCATCCCCTTCCGGCGCGGCGAAATCATTCTTTCCGGCGCGCTTGCGCCCCTGGTGCCGGTGGTTGCCGGCGACCGCATCAGCCTGAGCATGAGCGGGCTGGGCCATTCCAGCCTGCGCTTCGTGCCCTGATCCCCTCTCCCTGGAGCCATGACCATGAACAAGAAGATCCGCTGTGCGCTGATCGGGCCAGGCAACATCGGCACCGACCTGTTGTACAAACTCAAGCGCAGCGAGGTGCTGGAGCCGGTCTGGATGGTAGGCATCGATGCCAGCTCCGAAGGCCTGGCACGCGCCCGCGAGATGGGCCTGAAGACTACCGCTGACGGCGTTGACGGCCTGCTCCCGCACGTGCTCGAAGACCGCATCCAGATCGCCTTCGATGCCACCTCGGCCTACGTCCACGCGCAGAACTCGGAAAAGCTCAACGCCCTCGGCGTGCTGATGATCGACCTGACACCCGCAGCCATAGGCCCGTTCTGCGTGCCGCCGGTCAACCTCAAGGCCAACCTCGGCCTGGGTGCGATGAACGTCAACATGGTCACCTGCGGTGGCCAGGCGACCATCCCGCTGGTGGCCGCCGTGTCCAGCGTGCAGCCGGTGGAATATGCCGAGATCATCGCCACCGCCGCGTCGAAATCGGTGGGGCCTGGCACGCGCAAGAACATCGACGAGTTCACCCGCACCACCGCCAGCGCGGTGGAACAGGTGGGCGGCGCCCGGCGCGGCAAGGCGATCATCATCATCAACCCTGCCGAACCGCCGCTGATCATGCGCGACACCGTGCACTGCCTGACTGCCGACACGCCGGACCAGAACGCGATCCGCGCGGCGCTGGACGCCATGATCGCCCAGGTGCAGCGCTATGTGCCGGGCTACCGGCTGGTCAACGGCCCGGTCTTCGATGGCAACCGGGTGTCGATCTTCATGGAAGTCGAAGGCCTGGGCGACTACCTGCCGCGTTACGCCGGCAACCTCGACATCATGACTGCGGCCGCCGCGCGTACCGCCGAGCTGTACGCCGAAGAAATCCTCAAGGGCGAGCTGGTGCTGCGCCCCGCCCCCACTGCTCTGGCCTAAGGAAGCGACCATGGACCTCTCTGGCAAACGCATTACCGTACATGACATGTGCCTGCGCGACGGCATGCACCCCAAGCGCCACCAGATCAGCCTGGATGAGATGCAGCGCATCGCCAGTGGCCTGGATGCGGCAGGCGTGCCGTTGATCGAGGTGACCCACGGCGATGGCCTGGGCGGCAGCTCGGTGAACTACGGCTTTCCGGCGCACAGCGACGAGCAGTACCTGGCGGCGGTGATCCCGCTGATGAAGCAGGCCAAGGTGTCGGCGCTGTTGCTGCCCGGCATCGGTACCGTCGAACACCTGAAAATGGCCCATGAACTGGGGGTCAGTACCTTGCGCGTGGCTACCCACTGCACCGAAGCGGACGTCAGCGAGCAGCATATCGCCCATGCCCGCCACCTGGGCATGGACACCGTGGGTTTCCTGATGATGGCGCACATGAACAGCGCCGAAGGCCTGGTGACCCAAGGCAGGCTGATGGAAAGCTACGGCGCCAACTGCATCTACCTGACCGATTCTGCCGGCTACCTGTTGCCCCACCAGGTCAGCGAGCGGGTGGCGGCGATGCGCGCTGCGCTGCGGCCGGAAACCGAGATCGGCTTTCACGGGCACCACAACCTGTCGATGGGTGTGGCCAACTCGATCGCTGCGATTGCCGCCGGTGCCAACCGGATCGACGCGGCCTGCGCGGGCCTGGGCGCGGGCGCTGGCAACACGCCGATGGAAGTGCTGGTGGCGGTGTGCAAGCGCATGGGTATCGAGACCGGGGTGGATGTATTTGCCATTCAGGATGTCGCTGAAGACCTGGTGGTGCCGATCATGGACTTCCCTATTCGCAGCGACCGCGATGCGCTGACCATGGGGTATGCCGGGGTGTACGGCTCGTTCCTGCTGTTCGCCAAGCGCGCCGAGCAGAAGTACGGCGTGTCGGCGCGGGAGATTCTGGTGGAGATGGGGCGCCGCGGGATGGTGGGGGGGCAGGAAGACATGATCGAGGATACCGCCATGACCCTGGCGCGCCAGCGCGGCTGAGTGAGCTGGCCACAGCATTCTTAGCGCCTGCGAGATCGAGCGCCGCGCGGGCGGCGCTCGATCTCACAGGCGCTAAAAATGCTGTGGCGAGCACCTGTCAGCCCCGATGCAATCCTGTAGGAGCGGGTTCACCCGCGAACACCGGCAAAGCCGGTGCCATTCACCGCAGTCGCCTAGCGCCAGTCAGCCACAATCCCATATTGCAGCGCCAACGCCTGTGCCGCCACGGTGCGCCGCTGGTACTGCGGCGCGCGTTCATCCTCGGCCAGCCACAGCATCACCGCCGCCGGTACCTCGGGCGGGGCGCTGCCGGCGCGCAGGGCAATCACGCCCTGCTCACCGATGGTCGCCTTCAGCGCTTCGGTGGTGACCACGCCGGGGTTGAGGGTATAGGCACGGATACCGCGCTCGCCCAGTTCCACCGAAAGCATGCCGGAAAGCCGCGACACCGCTGCCTTGCCGGCACCGTAGGCATAACCCCAGCCGCCTTTGTCCGCCGCCACCGGCGGGTCGCTTTCACCGGCGCCAGAGGTGACGTTGATGACCACCCCGCCGCCCTGCCCCAGCATCCGCTGCACCACCGCCCGGGTCAGCAGGAACGGGCTGAGGATATAACCGGTGAACATGCGCTCGAGGGTCTCCGGCTGCAGCGCCAGAAAGGTCGCGTTAAGGTCACTGCCCTGGTAGATCGCATTGTTCACCAGCACATCGATACGGCCGAACTCGGCCAGTACCGTTGCGCAGGCCTGTTCGGCCGTGCTGCTGTCCAGCAGGTCCATCGGCACCACCAACGCCCTGCCACCCAGGCTGCAGATAGCGTCGGCGGTCGCGTTGAGGCTGCCCGCCAGCGGCGCGCCGCTGGCATCGCGCAGGGCATGCGGGTGCTGCTCGCCCTCTTCCAGGGTGCGTGCGCTGATCGCCACATCATAGCCGGCGCGGGCGAAGGCCAATGCCGCCGCCCGACCGATGCCACGGCTGGCGCCGGTAATGAAAGCCACTTTGTTCATGCAAGATCCTTTTCAGAAGCGCGGCGCACGCACCATTGCGTCCATACCGCCATCGATGAACACCACGCTGCCATGGATGAACGCCGCCTGCCCGGACTGCAGGAACGCCACCAGCGCGGCGATTTCATCCGGGGTGCCAGCACGCCCCAGCGGCGCAACAAAGTCACGCACCGCCTGGCCAAACCGGGCATCGTCCAGCGACGCCTGGTGCAGCGGCGTCTGCACCGCACCGGGTGCTACCACGTTCAGGCGTATGCCGCGGTCGGCCCAGGCCGGCGCCAGTCGCCGGGCCTGGTGGGTCACAGCATACTTGGAGCAGGCATAGGCGATATGCGGCTGGCCCAGCGTATTGGCCAACTGCACTGCGCTGGCCTCGTCCCCCTCCAGCATCGCCGCCGTCATCGGCTGCTGCTCGGCACCCGGCTGGGTCGACGCTACCGAGCCGATCACCAGCGCCGCCGGTGCCTGGCCACGGGCCAGGGCATCCTGCAGGCCATCGAGCAGCTGGCTGACACCAAAGTAGTTGACCGCCAGCACCAGCCCGCAGGACGGCGCGGTAACGCCAACCCCGGCACAACACACCAGGCCGTCCAGTACCCCGCCGCTGCGTTCCAGCACCTGGTCAATGGCGGCTTGCCGCCCCTGGGCGGTGGACAGATCGGCGATAACCTCGGCATTGCTGCGGTCGATACCGATTACCTCATGCCCCGCCGCACGCAACGCAGCACTCACCGCTGCG
>NZ_JABMCN010000016.1:0-15583 GCF_013179515.1 Pseudomonas sp. CM27 | reverse complement strand
CTTGCCGCCCCTGGGCGGTGGACAGATCGGCGATAACCTCGGCATTGCTGCGGTCGATACCGATTACCTCATGCCCCGCCGCACGCAACGCAGCACTCACCGCTGCGCCAATGCCCGAGGCACTGCCACTGATAGCTGTAACAGACATAGTGAATCTCCATGATGGGTGCGGCCAGTATCGGCAGGTGCTGCACGCGCCGGCATCGTCCTGGCGGACTACATCCGGCGCGATGGGGTGGCTTCAGGCCCGGCGTGGCAAGGCGACTGCCAGTTGGGGGGGCGGCACCTTGAGGCGGTCTATGGTTTTCAGCGCCACCTTGGGCTTGCCCAACGCGACCACGCTGTTGAGCAGGATGCGCACCAGCTCGGTCTGGCGCCGCACACCGGTCTTGGAAAAGATCGAGCGCAAGTGCGCACGGGCGGTGTTGCGGCGGATGTTCAGCACCTCGGCGGCCTCTTCCAGGGACAGGCCATTGGCCAATTCCATGGCCAGCGCGGTTTCGGCGCGGGTCAGGTTGAACAGCTGCTTGGTCACCACCTCACTGGCCAACGACTTGCTGGCGGCATCGCGGATATACACCAGCGCCGCCGGCTTGCCTTTTTCCTCGGCCCAGTCCAGCGACGGGATCGACTCCACCACCAGCCCCAGGTTGACCAGCCCCGACGGCCGGGTCACCGACATCGCCTCGGCGCTCTTCGGTGCGTCGGGGGAAAAGGCCGCGCGAATCAGGCGCTGCAGTTCACGGTTGTCGCTCGGGTAGGTGGCCTCCAGGCGCCCGCCGACCAGCTTCAGGCCGTCGGCACTGGCAAGGATGTCCTGGGCCACGGGGTTGACCCGCAGCACGCTGCCGCTTTCGTCCAGCACCAGGGTCGCCACCGAAAGCCGGCTGATGGCCTGGGAATACAGGTCGCTCAGCGATTCGCTGCGGTCCAGCAGGTTGTGCACCTGCAAGGCCCGGCGCAGGTGGGGCAGGAACATGCCGCACAGCGCGCGTTCATGGGCCGAGAAGTTGGCCGAGCGCTTGGGCCGGGTGATGCGAAACCGCAGTTTGCCGCCGTCCGGGGTGGAGATGTCTGCCCCCATCACGTGGTAGACGTCCTGCGGGCCGCAGAACATCTTGAAGTAACCGCTGAGCTCCCACTCGGTCGAGCTCATGATGTCATCGACGGTGAACACATGGTCGAGCGGCTGGTTGGCAAACGGCGAATTGGTCTGCGGGTAGGTCATGTAGCTGACATCGCCCGCCCCTTCGATATCGCCGGAAATGATCATCACGCCCATGTCGGGCTGGTCGGGCACACGCAGGATCAGGGTGACGTAGTTGGCTTCGTAGAGGGTACGGAAGCTGCCCAGGGCCCGGGCCATCAGCTTGGGGTCGAGGGCGCCTTCATAAACCTCGCCGATCAGGCGGTCGTAGGCGGCCAGGTCGAGGCCGAGGGCGGCCAGTGCATCATGGGTCAAGACAGCTGTGTCCACAGTCTTCTCCTCGCTCGGGTAAGGCGTGGGCCTTCCCTTGTTATTTTTATAATTTCGGCTTGGGCCGGCGGCCCTTTGCTGCAACAGTTGCCCGTGGCCAAGTCTCGCTGGCAGGGCCCGGTGCCGACAATAGGGGCACCGGGTTTATTTCGGTTACCGGATGCTTCAGCGCTGAACACCTGCCAGCACCGCACGCGCTGCCGCCTGCCTGGCCACCAGCGGCCGGCCACGGTTGAACCAGGCGGCCAGCGCCGGCAACAGGAAGATTGCCCCCAGCACGTTGACCAGGAACATGAACGACAGCAGCACGCCCATGTCGGCCTGGAACTTCAGCGGCGCGAAGGCCCAGGTGCAGACGCCGATGGACATGGTCAGCGCGGTGAACACCGCCGCCGTGCCACGTTGACACATGGCCTGATAGAACGCCTCGCGCAGGTCCGCACCGGCCTGCATCTCGTGCTGGATACGCTCGTACAGGTAGATGCCGTAATCGACCCCCACCCCGACCCCCAGCGCCATCACCGGCAGCGTGGCGACCTTCAGGCCAATGCCCAGCAGCGCCATCAGCGCATTGCAGAGGATGGCGACGATCGCCAGCGGCACCAGGATGCACAGCACAGCCCGCAACGACAGGAACGTCAGCCAGCAGAACAGCGCCACCGAGCCGAACAACGCGCCCAGCATGATGACCTCGGCACGCTTGACCGCTTCGTTGGAGGCGGCCATGACGCCGACGTTGCCCCCGGCCAGCAGGAAGTCGACCTTCGGCGTGCGCACAGCGTCGATGATCCGCCGTGCTTCATTGATCGCGTGGCTGATGGTGGCGCCCTCATGATCGCTGAGGAACACCAGGATCTGCATCTGCTGGCAGCCTTCGGTGACCAGGCCGTCGTCGGGCATGTAGGCCCGCGCGCCCTGGCTAAGGCCACGCGCGGAACCGGGGATGGCTGCCCAGCGCGGGTTGCCCTCATTGTTACCGGCGATCACCCGCTTGCCCATGCCCGCCACGCTTTGCACCGACTGCACGCCGCTGACCGCGCGCATGCGAAAATCAAAGGCTTCCACCGCGCGCATCACCTCTGGCGACAGGCAACCCTCTTCGGTGCCTTTGACCTCGGCAAACACCGACAGCACATCCAGGCCGATCGAATAGCTGCTGATGATGCGGGCGTTGTCCTGGTTGTAGCGCGAGTCGGCGCGCAGCTCCGGCGCGCCGGCGCCGATATCGCCCACGGCCAGGTCCCGCGCCTTCCAGGCGCCTGCTACCAGCAGCGCCAGGCTCAAGCCGAACACCACCAGCGCCGGGCCCGGTTCGGCCAGCGCTGAAAGCCGCCACCACAGGCGGTGACGGCCGGCCCGGGCGGCCTGGGCCTGGCGCAGCGAGGCGGGCTCGAGGTGCAGCCAGGAGAGGATGATCGGCAGCATCAGCTTGTTGGTGACGATCATCAGCATCACGCCAATGCAGGCGGTGACGCCCAGTTCATGCACGATAGGGATATCGATCAGCATGATCACCCCGAAACCCAGGGCGTTCATCAGCAGCGCCAGCGAACCTGGGATGAAGATCTTGCAGAATGCCGAGTGGGCCGCCTGCAGCGAACTGGCGCCGGCCACCACGTCCTGTTTCCAGGCGTTGGTCATCTGCACGGCATGCGACACGCCGATGGAAAAGATCAGGAATGGCACCAGGATCGACATCGGATCGATGCCCAGCCCCAGCAGCGGCAGCAAACCCAGCAACCACACCACCGGCAGCAGCGCCACCAGCAGCGCCACCAGGGTCAGGCGCCACGACCGGGCATACAGCCACAGTAACAGCGCGGTGATGGCGAAGGCGATCACGAAGAAGCCGACCACGGTGTTCAGGCCTTCCACCACGTCGCCCACCAGTTTGGCAAAACCGACGATGTTGATCTCGATGTCGGCGTTGGCGTACTTGTGGCGGATCGCCTCGAGGTGCTCGGCCACTGCAGCGTAATCGACCGCCTTGCCGGTTTGCGGATCGATGTCCTGCAGGTCGGCGCGCACCATCGCCGATTTCAGGTCGTTGGCCACCAGCCGGCCGACCTGCCCGGCCGCAGCGGCATTGCTGCGCACCTGGGCCAGGTCCTCGGCGCTGCCGTTGAAACGCGGCGGCACCACCACGTCACCGTAGAAGCCATCCTCGGTGATCTCGATGTAGCGCACGTTGGCGGTGAACAGCGAGGTGACACTGGCGCGGTTCACCCCGGAGATGAAAAACACATCGTCGGTGACGTTGCGCAGGGTATCGAGAAATTCCGGGTTGTACAGGTCGCCCTCGCCCTTCCAGCGCACACTCACCAGAAACCGGTTGGCACCCGTGAAATACTGGCTGAAGCGCAGGAAATTGACCATGTAGGCATGGCGTACCGGGATCTGCTTGTTGAACCCCGGGTCAAGCTGGGTATGGGTGGCGCTGTAGCCCAGGCCCAGGGTCAGCACTACGAACAACAGCAGCAAGCCCTTGCGGCCTTTCATCAAGCCGTTGGCGGTGGCCTCGACGCAACGCGCCACGCCAGTCTGTGCCTTACTCATCGGAACGCCTCTTGTTTATCCAGCGTGGCCAGGTTGCCCGCCGGCTCGACGAAAACCCCCTGCTCGCCCCCCAGCAACAGCCGTGAACCGACCATGGTTGCCGAGGTGAGGGTGCCGTGCCCGGCGATCCGGGTGGCGCTTGCCAGCTCGCCCCTGGCATCCAGGCGAACTACCGAACTGCCAGCGCCGACGATCACCAGGCCACCGCCAGGCAAACGGGCGTGGCCGTACAGCGGTAGCGCATTGCCCACCTGGACCTGGCGCCAGTGCTCGCCGAAGTCGTGGCTGACAAACACATGCCCGCGCATGCCGTAGGTAACCCAGTCGCTGGCGCTGAGGCGCACGATGCCGAACAGCGAGCCGTTGTAGAACGCCGGCAAGGCCTGCCAGTGCGCACCGGCGTCGCGGCTGCGCAGCACCAGGCCTTGTTCGCCGACCAGCATGCGCCGGCCGTCCTCACCGCCGTCCATGCCGTTGAGATGGGCGCTGTCGATGTCCAGCGCCAACGGCCGCCAGGTCGCCCCGGCGTCATCGGACTGGTAGAACTTGCCGAAGCTGCCATAGGCCAGCACCCTGTCGGCACTGGCCGCCCACACCCCCAGCAGGGGCTCGCCGAGCTGGTCGTCGTGGCGCACCTCGCGCCAGTGCTGGCCGGCATCGTCAGAGCGCAGGATCCAGCCGTCATGGCCGACCGCAAGCAGGCGCTGGTGGTCGAGGGCCACCACGGCAGTCAGGGCAACTTCGCGCTGCGGCTCGACCACTGCAGGCTGCCAGCTGGCGCCCTGGTTGTCGCTGAACAGGATGCTGCCGCGCTCACCCACGGCCAGCACGCGCGGTTCGAGGGCGAGCAAAGCGTTGACCTGCACCCGGTCGGCACGCAGGGGGTCGTCGGCGGGCGCGGCTTCGGGGCGGGGCAGGAAGGTAAAGACGATGGTCAGCCCCACGAACAGGCAGACCAGATAGCCGATCACCGAGCGCATGGGCATCGCTCCTGATCGAGGGGCAGATACAACGCAGCCATGGAGCCGTTCCTCTTGTTCTTGTCAGGCGGGGGCATGAGGGGATAGTCAGTCGGGAGCGCGGCGCAAACATCGTCCAAATGGCTTAAGGTTTGGCTGTATCGACCTTTAGGCCTTCTGCGCGGGTGAACCCGTGTGCGCCCCCTGTGGGAGCCGCGCTTGCCGGCGATGGGCCGCGAAGCGGCCCCGGCAATTTATGCAACAACTTTGAAATCGTGGGGCCGCGTCGCGGCCCATCGCCGGCAAGCGCGGCTCCCACAAGTACAGCGCACGACTGGAAACCAAGATAATCCTGTGGGCACGGCTTCAGCCGCGAACACCGGAGCAGCCGGTGCCATCCGCGCAATCATGCTGATAGCAACACCACAAGTGCCAAACTCGTACGTTCGCAACTGACATTTTTGCCAGTTGCCCCTCTTTTCATCCAGATGAACACTCAATCCGCCCTGCTGCTTACATCGGCTGGGCAGCGAAATCCAGCACCCAGTTGTGGTCTCTAACCGGAGAAGTTGAGATGAGCGCCAAGAAAGCCTACAGCGGAAAGGATGTGTTCAGGTGCTTCAATACAGGCGACCCCGTTACCGTCAACGGGAATGCGTACTACTGGGGGGGAGCCAACAAACGGGTCGCTTTCTTCACGCCAACGCTCGAGTATAGAAACTTCATTGAGATTGAATGGAGCAAGGTCGACAGCATCGAGTGCCTTGAAGAAACAAAGCAAAGAGTAGCGAACGATTTTTCCGAGTTTTTCAAGAGAGGCTGGCGGCTGGTGAAGACCAGCTACCACGACAAACTCCATACCCTCCCTCACCCACTCCTGACCGAGCATAGTTTCGATAAAATTTCGTCCTTCTTTCAGATCGGCAAGGTTTCAATGCGTGACGCCTCAAGAGCTGTATTCATCAACGATGATGACGTCGAAGCATTGAAAGCCAAAATTGCCAACCCCTGGTTTTCAAATAGACTTACCACAGGTTTTTACCCAGACCAAAAATTAAACTACGTGTTCTTTTTCCTCGGCGAAAACACCCCACCACCTGACTTCGTGGACATGGAAGCCACCCGATACCAGGCATTCGTGCATGAAATAGCACCTGATTTTGTTCTTGAACTACCCGGTATCACCCCTCCGCTTTCGGTCGAGCCTGCCGTTGAACCTGCCGTAGCGCCCGACCTGCTGGCCGAGCTGCCCAGCATGACAGGCTTCGAGCACAGCGCGTTGGGCACCGGTGATTGCGTTTGGGCAAGCCCCTGCCATGTGCTGGCGGACCGGGACCTGCAGCTGGACGAAACCGTTCATGTCTGGGCCGTCGACCCCATCGACGGGCGCGTGCTGAAAACCGTCTCGCTAACAGCGACCGAAGCCAACAAGGCCCGCGTGGCCTGGCCTGTTGCGTTGGTCAAGGCGATCCAGGCCGACGAGACGCTGGTCGAAGGTTCCGTGCTGCTCCAGGCCGGGCATCTCTCGAACGACGCCGAACTGACCGAAAACACCGATGCCCCCACCTCGCAAACCTTCACGGGGTACAACAACATCGAGAAAAGCCAGGTCGACCGTTTGTGGGCATTTGATACGCATTGCAGGCTGCTCAGCAACCTTCCGTTCAAGGCCAATCAGGTCTGTGCACTTACGCTTCCAGATGCAAAGCCGTCTTTGGGAGACCGTGCATGCATCCAAGTACGCCACAGGACCAGCCAGCACCTGTATGAATCCCATTTTTTCCAGCCCGAAGCGAACAGCGCCAGCGATAGCTGGAGCAAACAGATGAGCGAATTTGTCAACCAGCACAGTGCGATGCTGAGGGCCGGCAAGCGCCAGGACGATGGCATCAGCATCACGCCCGCGCTGCAGGGTAATCGGCTCTGGATACCGCAACTGTCCGACCTTTCTGTTCAACTTGAAGCCGTCAATTGGCTTGAGCACGCAGCATTCACCGTGAACTCGGACCTGGCCCTGGATAGCAAGGTGATGATTGCGGTACACGATGATGTAACGGGCGCGCCGCTGCCGGGATCGCCGTTCACGTTCTCTCCAAGTATTGAAACGCAGGGGCAGAACCAATGGCCGGCCGCGTTGGCCAGTCAGTTGGCTGGCACCCCCCTGGCACCCTACATCAAACTGGAACAGGCAAGCGGCGGCACGGCCCCTGCAGCGACATGGCGTTGCCTGCGCGCAGGGATTCCCCTTCGCATCTGGATGAGCGAGCCCTTGGCTTCACCTGCTTGGTCAAGCCGCTCCGACGAGGATTTCGATGACGTGCTTGACGCCTGTCTTGGCGACGAAAGTTGTCAGTTGGTCATTGAGAGCCGTGACACGCGCACGGGGCACCTCTGCCACACCTCATCCATTACCTTGTCGGCGATGGAGTCTTCGATAGATCAGCCAGCAAAGCGGGCCAAGCTGGCGAAAACGCTTAACGAGCATTTGAAACAAACCGGGGTTGTTTGGCTGGAGCTCAACATCGACTCCAACGTTTCCGGCACCACCCTGAACAATTGGAAAGTGCATGAAGCAACTGTTCTCCAGCTACAAACAGCACTTGAGAAACTGACATCAACACCCATAGCGACTGGCAGTAAAAGCACCAACCCTTTCCCCATTCATATTAATAAATTCATCCTGAACGGACCAGTCCAGGCACATAACGCCCACGCTACCAACGCCAGCCAGCGCACACCACAACCCGTCACAGACGACATATATTATCTATATGCAGAGCTACTTCAAAAAAAAGTTAGTTCTCCTGCAGTCTTTCCAGTCACTGCAAAGAAAATCATAAAAAATCTTGCACAACTCAATATACACACGCCACCAACCGAGCTGACACACACGGCGCTTGATAAAGTTTCAAAAGTAGTACAATTTAGACAGGCAGACATTGAAGACTCGCCATTCAGCTTCAGCATGCCCGACCCACGCCTCGTGACCATCCAGCAGGGATCTTCAATATTTGATTCCACCTGGGTTATTGCAGCTGGATTTCATGACACACTTACGGGTTTGCTCCGACTTACTAAAACCACTAAACATAGAGACCTTAGCACGCTTGCGCAGATCTTCAGTGAGAGAAAATTCATTGAAAAGACCTTATCAAACCTAGCGACCACCCAATGCCACCTCGCAACTATCGACATCCATTTCTCCTCTTTGCGGCAGCAACTCTGCATTTGGCTTGATGCTCAAGCCATCGATAGACGTTTTTCTCTAGTTTCCTGCAGCCGCAATGACTACGGACTTGCACTCGACTTAAACGTCCCTTTCGAACCCGATGAAGATAGCGCTTCAGCAGGGATTTTGATCGGCATCGTGTCTCCTGAATTTCTTTGGAGAAAAATTCAGAGCTGCACAACAACAAAAGAAATAAGTATCGAAGAGCCTGCGCACGACACACTGTGCGCCGACATGGCAAATACCGACGGGTCCGAGCTCTTCGCCTCTAGCAGCTCGCAGCCCCATGGCGTCTCGCCTCAGACAGGCCTGTTCCACTTCCATCACACAGTTGCAACGCTCTCCTGCCTTTCCGGCAGTACGCCTGCGATCACACTGGCGCTTAACTACTCACCGTTACGTGCCAACGAAAGCGCCCTCGGCGATGGCTTCGCGTTCTCCGGTTTTTCTTCTTACGACAATCGAAAGCGGCGCCTGGTACTGGGTAACGGGACCGTGCATGAGCTCAGCATTGATAACATCAAGCAACTGATCGAAGGCGAGCCGATAGTATGCCTTGACTATACCCTCAAAGCGGGCCAAGGGACTACCGACGAGTTGAGCGCTGAAGGTGGTAAACGAAAGGTCTATCACCTGACGGCTTTCACGATCGAATATCTTAACGGCCACGAAGAAGTGCTTGGGCTCCCCCAGGCCCATGACGACCTGGAAAGTGGCGGGACCTATAAAGATAACCTTAAAGGCCAGATCAATGGAATTATCGCGAAAATCGATAAAGCACTGGAGGACCTGAAAACACCATCAACAGATTCGCCGCCAATATGGAGCATTATCGGTGGGCTGTTGACCGGAGGCATTGGCTTTTTGCCAGGTTCAAAAGTTGATGACTACGAAAAAACCCGCAGCATGCAACTCTCTTCCATTGTCGCGGGCTTTATCAACACCACATGGGGCGCCGACTTATTAGGCAAGGATCGGGAAAGACTCAAACAGGTCATCGCGAATAAAAAAGATCTGAACAATCTGAAAACCGAAATGGCGCTGGCACTCGCCGATATCGAGCGCAATGCCTTGATCCTGGTGCCACTGCAACTCAAGGCCGACAACAGAGCGCTGCAACTGGACTGGCAAGGCGTAAAGGGCCATGTCCGCCTGAACAGCATAAAGGACGGTGTCAACGTGCTGCTCGAGGCCGAACACTCCGCCGAGCCGGTGCTAAAGGGTAGCCAACAGAGCGTTTTCACCCTCTGGCCAGAGACCGATGAGCGCTGCTGCATCACCCTGGACATCAAAGACTGCCTGCTTAGGCGTTTGACTCGATCCAGCGGCTCCCAGACGGACAAGCCCGACCAGCGCCTGTACTTCCAGTACACCGTGTCGGCAACGCTGGACAATGTATTGTGCTGCATTGCCGAGGACGATGGTTCACGGGAAGTGGTCGCCTACGACGAGTCATTTTACAATTCAGCACCTCGTGTCGCGCTGCACACCTTGGTACCCGGTGGCCAACAACCCAATACCCACCATGCCTGGGCCTGGGAAGGTAGAGAGCAGATCACCGCAGCCACCCGCTACGCGCACGCCCCTGTCGGCAGCGACCTGGAACAGGTGCCATCCACCCGCTGGGAGTGGTCCCACAGCGCTGACGGTGCCACGCAACTTGCGCGCCTGATCGAAAAAGTCCCCGGCGAGCAGCAGCGCATCACGCGCCATGTCTATCAGACCGACCACGCCGTGCCCGCTCCGCTGCGCCAGCCGCGGCAAACAGAGCAGCACATCACCGTCGAAGATCTCCGCGTCGCCGCCACTGCCGAGGAACAGCAGCCATGACCAGCACGGATCAGACCACCTCCAGCCCAGCCCCCACCCTTCCAGCCGCTTCGCTCACGGAAACCGCGCTCACCCGTTACCCCCCCGGCGGCCTGGAACCTATACAGTTCATCACTGACGATGGTTTGCACACACGGCTCTGGTACTACGAGGCCGACGCCCATCCACTGGATATCAGCAAGCTGGTTGCAGGGCTGACACTGGCCAAGGTCACCACCGGTACCAACGCCACGCAAGGCACCACCGGCAGGGCGCTGGCCGATGCCACCCAGCTCACCTGCACCGAGCGCCCGGCGGCAGGTAAAGGCCTGCTGCCACTGTGCGCGCAGTACCAGTACCTGCTGCTGCCCGACGGTACCCGCCAGGCCCCGGTACTGACCCTGTTCGGCTACGCCCTGAACCAGCGCGACGAGCACGGTACCCTGCTGCCCAACACCGTGCTTACCTTCGAAGGCTTCGAAGCCTTTGCCGACAGCGACACCCTGGCCTTGATGGACGTGAAGCTGGCCAAACCGACAGCGTTGTCCGTCTCCCTGGTGCAGGCCAACTACCAGCACCAGGCCGGCGCGGTCCGCAGCAGCGAACGCATCGCCACCCAGTGGTACCAGAACGACAACGCACGCAGCACCCAGACCGTGACCGAGGTAGTGACCATCGGCCAACAAGCCGCCACCCTCGAACTGTTGCGCACCACGCCCTACCCATCCTCCAACGCCACATCGTGTCGGCGCGTACCGGCCGCCTACTGCGTGAAACCCGGCAAGACAGCGAGGGCAAGGCCATAGCGTTTACCTGCCATCGGTACGATAGCCTGGGCCGGGGCGTGCGCAGTGACACCTATGCGTTCAATGAACAGGCCTTTACCACTGGCTTGGTGACCTCGCTAGTAACCACCCACTCGCAATCCATCCACTACTCTGAAGACGGCGAGGGAACCTGTGTCAGGAGTTGCGACGTCCACGGGCGTCACCAGCGGTGCTATTACGATGGCCAGCAACGCATGGTGCGCCGGGAACTGCAACGCGTGCCAGGGCCCGACCACGGTGCCGGCAACTACTGCACGGTGGAACAAACATCCTGGGACAGCGATGGGCAAATGGCCGGCCAAGTGATGTTCGACTACTTGCCCGGGGGCCTGCGCATCGACAACGTCAAAGCACTGCCCGAGCGGAGCAAGGACTGGTTCTGGCAGGCCCACGGGCATGACCCGGTGGTTACCGACACAAACCAGAATGTGTCGCTGACCACCCGCTCCACCCTTGGGCTGATCTCGCAGGGCGCACTGAGCACTCAACAAACCACCCAGCGCAACCTGCGGGACGGGTCGGTCACCCTGACGCACGAAGCATGGAAAGGCCTGGAGAAACCTGCCGCCGGTGCAGCCATCACAACCACCCAGACGCTGAACCAGAAAGGCCAGCGCACTCAGGTGACCGAGGACATCCCCGGCTATGCCAAGCAAGCCAGAACCTGGAATATCAGCTACGACGGCCTGGGGCGCGCAGAGACACTGACCCAACCGGACAAATCGATCATTACCTGGGCCTACGAAGGCTTGAACGATGCCCCAACCCGCATGAGCGTGAAGAAGTCGGCGAACGCGCCAGAACGGGTACTGGCCAGCCGCACGTTCAACGAGGGCGCCGTGGCGACGCTGGTCAGGGGCAGTGATACCAGTCAAACGCTGCGAACCCGGCCAGACGGTTACGTGAAGCCAGACGGTACCAGCCTTTACCATGCACGCAACGACGATGGCAGCCTGTCCTGGTATGCACAAAAAGGCAGCACCGATAGCAAGACACCCTTGGTAACCTTCAAGTTGAGCCCCGTCACACAGGCCTTGCAGGCCGAACGCCCGGTGCAGGGTGATCATCAAAGCCTGGTCACCAGCGAAACCTTGCAGCCGCTGCTATTGGGCACCTGGCGCTTCAACCGGACGGTGCACGGGCAACAGCAGCGCGATGAGGGTTCGGCCTCCCTGCGCGGCGTCTTGACCGGCACATGGAACAGCAACAACCTGCCCCTGCAGGCCTGGGAAAATGCCCAAGGTTACCGCAGCCGGTTGCGCCGGGGATCACTCGAATACCAATACACATACACTGCACTGGGCCAGTTGGCCTGCCTCACGGTGCAAGACATGCGCAGCGGCCGGCACTTGCAGGTGCTGCACGACTACGATGCCTTCGGCCGCGAAACCAAGCGCAGTTATTCGCTGAACGGCCAGGAAAAGGTGCGCTACGAGCAAACCTGGTCACCGGCCAGCCAGCTGCTAAGCAAAACGCTGTACCGTGACGGCACACGGGCAAGAACCGAGACATTCGTCTATTACACCAGTGTGACCGGTACCAGCGATGAATTGCAGCAATGGACGGTGGACGCAGTGGCGGGCGAGCAGGTCAAGGATGACGAAGGGCATGCCATCAAGGAAGAGGCTTACCAATACGACGAACTGGGCAGCATGACCCAATGCTCGACCACGCGTAGCAACAACGACACGCTGGTACGCAGTTATGCCTACGACGATGCGATGCATCCAACCCGGCGTACGGCGATCACCTGCACCGCGACGCTTGCTGGCAAGACCAGTACCCGCACGGTCACCCTGACTTACGACGTCAACGGCAACCTGGCGACCAACGAGCGGGAACAGACCCTGGCCTACACTGACAGCGGCCGCCTCAGGTCAGTGACTGCCAAGGGTGGCACGACGCCGCTGACCTATTACGAGTACGACGAACATGACCGGTTGATTGCCCAGTGTGATGTCGTCAACAACCAGCGGCGCATCCTCAACTATGGTGCCAATGGCCTGAGTGGGGAAACCTGGCTGGATGGTGCAGGCAAGGTGCTCAAGCGCCTGACGCTGGATGACCAGGCGGGCCTGGCGGTTGCCTTGGGCGATCAATGGCTGTTCGTGCTCGGCGACCCGCAGACCGGTGGGGGTGACGAATACCAGTTCAAGGACGGCGCCTGGGTTCGCCATTCGGTCACGTTCACGCCTTGGGGCGTTACCCATCTGGCCACCCTCAACGCTCAATCGGTGGGCGTCGGTTACAACGGCCAGCGGGTGGATCGGGTGACGGGGGGTTTCCATCTCGGCGACGGCTACCGCGTCTACGACGCCCAGCACAAAGTGTTCTGCCAGCCCGACGACTGGAGCCCGCTGGGTGCAGCCGGCCCCAATGACCGTGCCTACTGCCCGAAAGCCGACCCGGTCAACTTCGAGGATCCCAGTGGCCACATCATGCTCAACCGCCAGGCCCAGGCCGCGAGCCTGACCCGGCTCGACACCATTATTGCCGCGCTTACTCCCAGCACGGAGACAGCGCCACCCCAGGCTGCCAGCACGGGGGATTGGCTGTTGTTCGCTGGCATGACGATTCTGGGTGGGCTGCTGATCGTAGCTTCGGCAGGCACCCTGAGTGCGCCGGTGATCGCCGGGCTGATGATCGCCTACACAGCGGGTGCCGCAGTTACGGCGACGGGGATGGCATTGAGGCAGTCGAACCCGGAGCTGTCGCGGATATTGGAACCTGTGGGGCACGTGATGATGGCGTTGGCCAGTGCGCCGGCATTCGGCTCGCAGATGGCCGGGGTGGCGAAGGCGGTGATATATGGATCGACGCTGGCGTATGCAGGTTTGACCATCGCTCAGGTATCGGTGCAACAGAGTAACCCTGAACTGGCCGAGAAACTGGGATGGGCGGCGATGGCTGCTGGCCTGGTTGACCTGGCGCATGCCGGAGCGAGTAAGCTGAGTAAAGCGCTTGGCGAAGGGTTTCATAGGCTGCGCGCTTTGCGCGCATCGCTGGGACCAAGACGATTCAAATATGCCGTTAGATCACCCCATGCTCCGCGACCTACCTCGTATCCGGGCAATCCCATGGGAGGTAAAACTGCAGGGCTCAGAGTATTCGGAAACAAGTCTCAACAAGTGATTTCTCAAGCAGCCCCCGGTAGGGCTCCCGTATGGTATCAGGACACCCTGCCCGGGCCCCAGCAGAGAATACTCTGGACCGCTGATATGACTGTAACTCACAGCGACGTAAAAGATGCGCTCATTAAAATATCCAGGCGCAACTCAAAAAGTGACATCCATGCTTATACAGGCGCTCACGGCGAAACAACTGGAGACAACTTCACTAGCTACCGAAGCACCCTAGGCAAAGTTACAGTCAGACGCGACCCTTATCTCAACGACGTAGAATTCCTTCTTGAAGACAAATCTGCCTTTTCTCACACCAAACCCAGCGACCGTTTGCGTAGACTCGTCACAGAAGACGATGTCAACAGCTTCAATATACTAAATGGAACCAACTATGATTATCGAGATGTACGCAGAAATTTACGCAACCGGAAGATCTACATTCATGATCTGAGAGGTAGCGATCTCAAAGGGGTCACCCGTGCCCAGCTCGACCAATGGGAGTCTCTTCCAGGCCATCACCTTCATGCTTACTGCTTCTCCAGGAATGACGAGCGCTTGCTTTATACTTATAATCTCGCCCCTGTCATTAGTTATCTAGGTTAACGCATACCTACGCCTCATGACTACTTCCGGCACAATAGGCCTTGCAGGTAGAAAGTCCCGAGATTTGAAAGAGGTGCTCTTCGAGTACCTCTTTCAAAACATCATCACGTTGTGGCCCGAAGTGACCTGATTAATCACCCGGATCAGCGCGAACTCCAGCAACCACCGAGCGATCGCGATACGCCCATTTTCTGATTTGAAGTGCTGCGAGCTGCTCAGCGTTGGTAGAGAATCACCAGGTCATTGATCACCGACGGCCGCTCCTGGCCGACCACGTGCGTGTTGATCTCCAGGGTCAGCTGGGTGCCGCGCTGGTTCAGCTCGACCGCCTTGACCCGGGCCCGGGCATGAATGCGCGCGCCGGCCGGCACCGGCGCCGGGAAGCGCAGGCGGTCGGAGCCGTAGTTGATCTGCGTGGTGAAGCCGGTGATCTCGAAGCCCAGCGCCAGCTTCAGCCGCGACTGCAGCACCTGCACCAGCGCGCCGTGGGCGATGGTGCCGCCAAACGGGCTGCTGCGCCGGGCGCGCTCGGGATCGGTATGGATCCAGTAATCATCGCCGGACAACTGCGCAAAGGCATCGATCAAGGCCTGGTCCACCAGCAGGCTGTTGCTCCAGCCGCTGAACTGCTCGCTGACCAATGCCTGCAAGGCCTGTGCATCATTGCAATCTACCTGCACACTGCTGCCAGGCTTGGGCTCGACCGCTGGCGTGTCAGCGCCGCCCGCCAGGGCTTCGAGGCTGTGCACGTCCTGCTCCAGGCCGGTAAAGCGCAGCAACCGCGTGCCTTTGTCGTCAGCCTCGGCGAACACCGGCTGCAAGGCCATGCCGATACGAATCTGCGCCTCGTCCAGCCCGACCAGGGTGGTGTTGATGCGCACCCCTTCGGCCAGTTCCACCACCGCCAGGGCCTGGGGCATTTCATCGGCAAAGTCCGGCAAGGTTGCAATGCGCGTCAGGGTATAGCTGTACAGGCTCGCCTGCCCCGCCACCTCGCGCCA
>NZ_JABMCN010000159.1 GCF_013179515.1 Pseudomonas sp. CM27 | reverse complement strand
GGTGCATGACCTGTCGGAGAAAGTGGTCAGCGCCTCCAACGCGTCGATCAGCGGCTCTGAAGAGCAGAGCATGCGCACCAACAGCGTGGCTGCGGCAATCAACGAACTGGGTGCCGCCACCCAGGAAATCGCCCGCAACGCCGCCGATGCCTCCCAGCATGCCAGCGGCGCCAGCGAACAGGCCCATGGTGGCCGTGAAGTGGTCGAAGAAGCGATCAGTGCCATGACTGCCCTGTCGCAGCGCATCAGCGAGTCTTGCGCGCAGATCGAAACGCTCAACGCCAGCACTGACGAGATCGGCAAGATCCTCGACGTGATCAAGGGCATCTCGCAGCAGACCAACCTGCTGGCGCTGAACGCCGCCATCGAAGCGGCCCGTGCCGGTGAAGCCGGCCGTGGCTTTGCGGTGGTGGCTGATGAAGTGCGCAACCTGGCGCACCGCACCCAGGAATCGGCGGAAGAAATCCACCGCATGATCACCAGCCTGCAGGTGGGCTCGCGCGAAGCGGTGCACACCATGAACACCAGCCAGGTTTCCAGCGAACAGACCGTGCAAGTGGCCAACCAGGCCGGTGCGCGCCTGGCCAGCGTTACCCAGCGCATTGGCGAGATCGATGGCATGAACCAGTCGGTGGCCACCGCCACCGAAGAGCAGACTGCCGTAGTCGAAAGCCTCAACCTGGACATCACCCAGATCAACGCCCTGAACCAGCAAGGGGTGGAGAACCTCAACGACACCCTGCGCCACTGCGACCAGCTGGCGCAGCAGGCCGGGCGCTTGAAGCAGTTGGTGGGCAGCTTCAGGATCTAAGCGCTGGCATCAGGCGGCAGCGGCCAATGGCTGTTGTCGCCGGTACAGGCCCGTTGATATCGCCCCGTTTCAAGCCACAGCTGCTTCCCGCACCCGAGCCCGTCGCACCCAGGCCAGCAACACGGCCGCCATCAGCACAAAGCCCAGGTAACCGAACAACGGGTACACCTCGCCCACCAGGCTGATGAACCCCACCAGGCTGCAGCCAAACGCCACCACCCCGGTGACCACCGACCCCCAGCGAAACTTGGCCGTGCCCGCTGGCAACAGCCGCGACAGAAACGAGAACATGGTGCCGACAGCAGTGTTGACGATCATCCCGAAGATGATCAGGCACATCACAAGGCCCAGCAAAGGCGATACTTCACTGGCAATCGACAGCATCGGCATCGGCAGGTCGGCCACGCTGTCCAGGCGCGACAACAACCCGGCACTCATCACCAGCATCAGGCCACCCAATGCCGCACCACCGAGCAAGCCACCCCACACGGCGGTTTTCTCACCCTTGGCCGAGCCACCCAGAATGGCCAGGATCGGCGCACCCGCGACGATGTTGTAGGACACATACAGAAACGCCCCCAGCAACCAGTGGCGGGTGCCGGCCTGCTGCTGGCCGGCCAGCTGATCGAGCGCGGCGAAACTCTGTTCACGGCTGAACACCGCGTACAGCGCAATTGCCGACGCCACCAGGATCAGCAGTGGCGTGATGGCGCCAATGGCCAGGATCACCTTGCGCACGTCCAGGCACACGATGCCCACCACCACCAGCGTCATCAGCACGCTGCCGGTCAGTGCCGGGATGCCGAACTGCTGCTCCAGCAATGCACCACCGCCCGCCAGCATGACGACGGTGACCGCGAACATGAAGAAGGTGATCAACCAGTCGACGAACCGGCCCAGGTGCCGGCCGCAAATGGCCTGGATCACATCCTTGTGCGAGGTCGCCTGCTGGCGGTTGCCCAGCCCGGCCAGGGCCATGCCGAGGAAGGTGAACAAGGCGGCGCTGACCAACGCACCGGCCAGCCCCCACAGGCCGAAATCGACAAAGAACAACAGCAGTTCCCGCCCCGAAGCGAACCCCGCCCCCACAATCACACCGACAAATGCGCCGGCAATCTTCAGCTGCTCTTTCATGTGCACCTCTGATTTATTGTTGTTGTGCCTTTGAGGGCCTTTTCGCGGGCAAGCCCGTTCCTGCACCGCTGTTTCAGGAGTCGCCGACAAACGCCTGCACTTCAATCTCCACGTCCACGCCCAGCGCCAACGCCGAGGCGACGGTGGAACGCACTGGCAGCGCGGCACCGAAGAACTCCTTGTACACCTCGTTGAAACCGGCGAAGTGGCTCATGTCCGATAGCCACACCGTGGCCTTGACCACTTGGTCGAAGCTGGCACCGCAGGCCGCCAGGCTGTCGGCGATGCGCTCGCAGGCGGCGCGGGTCTGGGTCTGGATATCACCGCGCACAACTTCGCCAGCGCTGCTCATTGGCACCTGGCCGGAGAGGAACAGAAAACCACCGGCCTTGACCGCGCGGGAAAACGGGAACGGCAGGCTGCTGGGGAAACGCTGGATGTCATTGCTCATGGGAAGCTCCTTTCACGGTTGTTGAAAACGGGCCGGGGACAGGCGCTCGGGGGCCACCCCCTGGCGGACAAGACTGGGACACAGCGGTTGGCCGAGCAGCAGGTCGGCTGCCAGCCGTGAGGCGCCTGCAGCCGACTGGATACCATAGCCGCCCTGGGCCGCCAGCCAGAAAAACGCGGGGACGTGCGGGTCAAACCCGATCACCAGGTCACCATCGGCGACGAACGAACGCAGCCCGGCCCAGGTGTGGCTGGGGCGGCGGATCGCCAGGGTGGTCATGGCTTCGATGTTGTAGATGCCCAGGGCCACATCCAACTCCTCCGGTGCGGCGTCCTGGGGTTCGACCGGGTCGGCATTGGCTGGCGACCCGAGTAGCTGGCCGGCATCGGGCTTGAAGTAAAAGCTTTCATCGACGCCGATCACGGCCGGCCAGCGGGCGAAGTCGTGGTCCGCCGGGCCGGGGAAGGTGAAGGCGCTGCGTCGGCAGGGTTGCAGGCCGACCGGTGCCACGCCGCACTGCTCGGCCACGCGGTCGGCCCAGGCACCTGCGGCATTGACCAGCTGGCGCGCCTGCACGTGGCTGCCATCGGCCAGCTCGATTTGCCAAAGGTCATTCTGGTAGCTGGCCCTGAGCAGCTCGGCATTGCAGCGCAGTTCACCACCGGCAGCACGGTAGCCGCGCAAGAAGCCCTGATGCAGCGCATGCACGTCCAGGTCCATGGCACCCGGCTCGAGCACCGCGCCGGCCAAGGTCTCGCTTCGCAGGCCGGGCACCAGGGCCAGCGCGGCGTCGCGGTCAAGCAGGCTGACTTCGGTGCCATTGGCCACGTTCTGCGCGTGGGTCTGCTCGAGCAGCTCGCGCTGCTCCACGCTCGCCACATACAGGCAGCCACGCGGTTCCAGCAGCGGGTGCTCGCAGAAACCCGCCGGCGGGGCGTGGTAGAACGCCCGGCTGGCGCGGGTCAGGGCCTGGATCTGCGGGGTGCCGTATGCCTCCATGAACATCGCCGCCGAGCGCCCGGTGGCATGGTAGCCAGGCTGCGACTCGCGCTCGAGCAACAGCACCCGCTGTTGACCCCCCAGGCGATAGCCCAGCGACGCACCGGCAATGCCGGCACCGATGATAAGGGTGTCGTAGATCGGGATCATGCACGCTCCTGCCAGCTTAATTATCATTTATGAGAATTCTAATATATGAGAATTTAGAAATGCGCAAGGGTCCAAGGTAAGATGCCCGACCAACGCCGCATGCCGAGAGCCCTGAATGCCCGCTGCCCTTCCCCTGCTAGACCGCGCTGTAGTCGGCCAGCGCCTGCGCCAGGTGCGCAAGGCACGCCAGATGACCCTCAAGCAATTGTCCGAAGCCAGTGGCGTGCCGCTGTCCACCTTGTCGAAAATGGAACTGGCGCAGGTGTCGGTCAGCTATGAAAAACTTGCCGCTGCCGCGCGGGCACTGAATGTCGATATCGCCCAGTTACTACGCGCCAGCGGTACGGTGAGCGCCCCGGTGCCGGTGACCGTGGTGGTCGATTCATTGCCGGCAGCGGCGGGTTATTCGACCGGCACCTATGATTACTATCCGATTGCCGGCGACTTTCCCGAACGGCGCATGACGCCGGCCTATGCCCGCATCATCGCCAGGGAACGCGGCCAGTTCGACGATTTTATCCGCCATCCCGGTCAGGAGTTCGCGCTGGTGCTGAGCGGGCGTGTGCGCATCGAGTTCGAGACCGGTGAGGCGGTGAGCATCGGGCCACAGGAGACGGCGTATTTTGACAGCCAGGTGGGGCACATCTACCTGTCGGAAAGCGACGACGGCGGCGTTGCCCACGTGATGGTGGTGATGACTGATCGCTGATCGGCCGCGGTTATAACCTAATAACGAACAAGTCTATTTGGCTATAAAAAAATCTATATGCTGGCTGCATCCGATAACGGGCAAAGTTGGGCAGTCGAGTAGCGTATGGATGTAGGTTCTTTCGGTTTCACCATTGCGGGCCTGGTCGTGGGTTTCATCGTCGGCATGACCGGCGTCGGTGGCGGCTCGCTGATGACCCCTATCCTGCTGTGGTTCGGCATCAGCCCGGCCACCGCTGTCGGCACCGACCTGTTGTACGCCGCCATCACCAAAGCCAGCGGCGTATGGGTGCATGCCCGACACAAGAACATCGACTGGAAGATCACCGGCTATCTGAGCCTGGGCAGCGTGCCCGCCGCTGCACTGACCCTGTGGTTCCTCAGCACCCTGCACACCGATACCTCGGCGCTCAACGCCATTATCAAGCAAGGTCTTGCCGTGGTGCTGATCCTCACTGCGCTGGCCATCCTGTTCAAATCGCGCCTGCAGGCCTTCGCCAACCGCCATGCCGGTGACCACTACCACCTCAGCGACCGCAGCCTGAACACCCTGACCGTGCTGACAGGCGTGGTGCTGGGGGTGATGGTCACGCTCACCTCCATCGGTGCAGGCGCACTCGGTACCGTGGCACTGTTCCTGCTGTACCCGTTCCTGGTCACCCGCCGCCTGGTCGGTACCGAAATCGCCCACGCCGTGCCACTGACCCTGGTAGCAGGCCTGGGCCATGCGGGCATGGGCAACATGGACTGGTCGCTGCTGGGCTATCTGCTGCTGGGCTCGCTGCCGGGCATCTATCTGGGCAGCCACCTCACCGGGCGCATCTCCGACCGTGTGCTTCGCCCGTGCCTGGCGGCGATGCTGTTGCTGATCGGCTACAAGCTGGCTTTCTGAAGGCAGAGCGCGCCTTATACGATGCGCAATCGCCAACGGCCTGCACGGCTCAGTTGCAACCGGGAAAGCGGCAGTACGTCAATCGCATGGAAGGCTGAAAGTGGGCAGTCCATCAGGTTCATGAGCACTGCCCGGATGACCAAAGGGTGTGTGACGCAACACCATTCCCCTGGCTGATCGAAGCCTCCCAACCAGCCAGCGAGACGCCGGCGCAGCTCGACAAACGTCTCGCCGCCGTGCACATCGCTGGCTGGATTTTCCAGCCACTCGGCCAACGCCTGCGGTTGCTCGGCCTGCAAGTGCTTCAAGGTCAAACCCTGCCAACGCCCCAGGTCGCAATCGGCCAATGCCGGCTCGACCTGCGCCGGCCCGGCCATCCATGCTGCAGTCTCGCAGGCCCGGCGCTCTGGGGCCGTCAGCAGTTGCATGCCTGCCAGGTTGAGGCATGGCGCCCCGGTCAACGGCAGGATGCCATCATCCACACAGTGCAGGCGCCCGGTCTTCTGGGCCTGGGTCAGGGCATGGCAGATCAGGGTCAGGCGGACGGCTTTCACCGGTATTCTCTCGCGCGTGCTGGGGGAGCATGGTTTAGCACGCTGCTGCAGCAATGTCGAAGCTGGCCGCGATGAGCGCAGATCAGGCAACTACTGACACCAACCCCCATCCCGGCACCGCCAGCACCAACCCCACCGCCAACCGCGGCCAGTACGGCAGTAGCATCACCAGCACCACCCCCGCCAAAGACAGCACTGCAAACCAGGCCACCGGCCCCATGGCCCAGCCCCAAGCCTGGGCACAGAGCACCAGGCTGGCCAGCAGCGCCAGCCATCCCGCGCCTCGCAAGCCAATACGCAAGGCACGTGGGCAGGGCCGGTTCCATACCTGCTTGTAATGCCGCTCAAGCCCTTGGCAAAGCCCGAGCATGCCAGCGTACGCGAACACCACGCCGCCTGTGATCCACAGCATCATGCTTCAGCCTCCATCTGCCGACCCGCCGTTGCCTTCAACGCCTCCGGCTGAGTCTGGCTTATCCGCCAGGCCACCAGCCCAAGCAATACCCCCAGCACCAGCGCACACGCCGCTACGCCCAGGCGCATCGCATCTTCAAGCCCGCCAAACACACCCAGGCCAATGCACAGCAATGCCGTCAGCAGCAGCTGCTCGACCCACGCCTGGCGTGCCGGCCTGATGCCGGCATGCAGCAGGCCCAGCAGCCATGCGCCGAAGAATACCCGCACCTCCCAGCTTTCCCGTTGCAGCAGCTCCACGGGCAGCAGGCGGCTGGCCCATAGCAGCCCAACGCACGCCAACAACAGGCCGCTGACGAAGCCGACGTTGCACACCTCGGCCAGCCGGTACCAGCGCCGTGCCGAAGCGTCGGCACTGGCATTGGCATACTTGCGCCCGCGCTTTACGCAGAACAGCACCAGGCCGCTGGCGATCATCAGGCAGCTGACCAGCCCGCAGATGAAGTACAGCCAGCGCATCGGGTAGCCGCCAAACTGGGCAAAGTGCAGGCCGACCATGACCCGCTGGGTCAGGGGCGCCGCACGCCACTCGGGAACGTCGCTCAGCAATTGCCCGCTGATGCCATCGAAGACCATCGCCTGGCCCTTGGCCAAGGCGATGCGGTTGCCAAGCGCGGGGCGGATCTCGACACGCGCCGCTGCCGTATTAGGGTTGCGGATGTTCAGGCCGCCCAGCGGGCCCAGCCGCGCCTCGGCCTGGGCTAGCAGCGGCGCCACATCGACCAGTGCCGCCGGCTGCCTGGCCAGGCCACGGGGCTGCTCCAGGCGGGTATTGCCCTGAGCCTTGAAGTAGGCGCGGGTGTCACCGGCGAATAACGCATCCACCCCCGCAGGGATGTAGATGAGCATGAAGATCACCAGGCCGGTGTAGGTAATCATCAGATGAAACGGCAGCAACAGCACGGCGCTGGCGTTGTGGAAATCCAGCCACGAGCGCTGGCCCTTGTTCGGCCGGAAGGTGAAGAACTCCTTGAAGAACTTCTTGTGCACCACGATGCCGGTCACCAGCGCCGCGAGCATCACCAACGCCAGTGCGCCGACCACGAAGATACCCCAATTGCGCGGCAGGTCGAGGGTGAAATGGAAGCGGAAGAAGAAGTTGCCGCCGACGCTGTCGCGTACCTCCACCACCTCGCCAGTGTTCGGATCGAGCTGTACCCCGCCAGCGTGGCGTCGTTCGCCGGTGGATACGCGCAACCCCGGCGAACGCTCGCTCGGCAGGCTGATGCCCCAGTTCGCCGCCTGTGGCTCGTGGGCCTGCAGGTAGGCGATGGCACGCCCGGCAGCGTCGGCCTGCGACACCTGGCTGGCCGGGATTTCCGGCTGCATCCAGTGGTTGAGTTCCTTGTCGAACACCGCCAGGGTACCGGTGACGAAGATGGCGAACAGCAGCCAGCCGAAGATCAGACCGGACCAGGTGTGCAGCCAGGCCATCGATTGGGTGAAGGTATTCTTCATGCCAGCCACTCCAGTACCTGCGGCCAGAAGCCGATCAGGCTCAGGGGCGCCGCCAGCACCAGTGGCGCCCAGGCGCGCAGGGCATCACGGCAGGCAAACGCCCAGAGGATCGCGGCGGTGTAGAACAGGAACGCCGGCAGAGTCGCGACAATGACTGCATCGGTGGCAGCCAGCGGCAGGATGCGGGCCAGGCAAGCGCTGGCGGCATAGCTGAGGGCGTAGCCGCCGAGCAGTGCGGCGCTGCTGCGGGAGAGAATCTGCAGCCAGGCGGGGGATCGAGTCATTTCGCTTCCTTGAACAATGTGTAGGCCCATTCGCGGATAAAGCCGCGAATGGGCCGCGCAGCGACCCCTGGCTCAGAAGTTGATATTCAGCGCAGCAAACACCGCCCTGCCCGGCTGGTTATAGGTGTTGGCACCCGAGCTGCTGGCGTTGCCACCGCGCAGGATCTGCTTGTCGAACACATTGTTCACCCCCACCCGTACGTCGTAGTTGGCGTTGAACTTGTACCCGGCACTCACGTCCACCAGGCCGTAGGCCTCGACGTCCTGCTGCGCAGCCTGGTCGTAGTTTTCCTGGGTACGGTAGTTGTAGGTCGGCGACTTCTGCTTGCCGAAGTAAGTACCCGCCACCTGGAACGACAGCTGCTCGGTGGCGCGCCAGTCGAGGGTGGTGTTGACGGTGTACTGCGGAATCACCGACAGCGGCTCGCCGGTCTCGCGGTTGTCGTTGTCGAGCATCCAGGTCAGGTTGGTGTTCCAGTCCAGGGTGGGCGTCAGCTCGATGAAGAAGTTGCCTTCGATGCCCTCCACCCGCGCCTTGCCGGCGTTGTCCCATTGGGTCACGCGGCTGCCGGTACCGATGGTGTAGAGCACATCGGTATCACCGATGATCTTGTTCTTGTAGTCGTTGCGGAAGTAGGTGGCACTGGTGCGCCAGGTGCCGCGGTCGTACAGCAGGCCGATTTCCTTGTTGACGCTGATCTCGGGCTTGAGGTCGGCGTTACCCTGCAGGTAGCAGCCACCGTTGTTGGTCTGCTGCACACTGCACCCGTTGCCGCGGCTGTAAAGCAGGTAGTTGGGGTTGGACTGGTACAGATTCGGGGTCTTGTAGGCGCGCGCGATACCGCCTTTGACCGACAGTGCTTCGGTCAACTTGTGCGACAGGTTCAGGCTGGGGCTGAAGTTGTCGCCGAACATTTCGTGATGGTCGAAACGCAGGCCTGGCGTAATGGTGGTGTCGCCGACGATGATGTTGTCTTCGGCGAACAGCGCATAGCTGCGCGCGGTCATCTTCGAGCTGCTGCGATCGAAGCCGACCAGCCCAGCGTCGCCGGCAGGGTCCGAACTCTGCGGGCGCAACGAACCCTGGTCGTTGAGGGTTTCGTACAGGTATTCCCCGCCCAGAGTCAGGACATGCTCGGTATTGCCGGTGGCGAACGGCAGGTTCACTTCGCTGCTGAGGCGGGTATTGCGCAGGCGTGACATGGCCGCGCCCTCTGCGTTCGGGGCGCCTTCGGTGCGGCCTGCCAGGCCTTCGTTGAGGCGCCAGTTGCGTACGTATTCATACGCCAGCGAGGTCTTGCTGGTACCCCAGCTGAAATCGCCCAGGTGGGTCAGGTCGTAGGTACTGCGCTGCATCACGTTGGTTTCATGGCCGTAAAGGCTGGAAACGAAGTCAACGTCGCCACCGCCGTTGCTGTTCATGGTGTCGCCGGCAAAGATGTTGCCTTGGCGGCTATAGCCAGCGCTGGCTTCGAGCCGGTGCTCGTCGTTCAGCTTCCAGCTCAGCAGCCCGTTGAGGTCCTTGTTGCGTACCCCTTCGCGACCTGCCACCAGTGCACTGGTCGCGTGCCCGGCATTGATGTCCAGGTCGTCGGCGTCGGTCTTGGCCATGCCGCCGTACAGGCGGAAACCGAGGTTATCGGTCAAGCCACCACCCAGGTTGAAGTTGGCACGGCGGCTGGCACCCTCGGCGCTGTCTTCCGGCAACTGCGTGTACAGGCTGATGCTGCCCTTGAGCTCGTCCGTGGGGCGCTTGGTGATGATGTTGACCACCCCGCCCATGGCCCCGGAGCCATAGCGCGCGGCCGCCGGGCCACGCAGGATCTCGATGCGCTCGACCGCTTCGGCTGGTACCCAGTTGGTCTCGCCACGGGTGTCGCGGTCGCCGTTCCAGCCATAGCGTACGGCGTTGCGCGCGCTGGACGGCTTGCCGTCGATGAGGATCAGGGTGTTTTCCGGGCCCATGCCGCGCAGGTCGATCTGGCGGTTGTTGCCTCGTGCGCCACTGGCGCTGTTACCGGTGAGGTTGACCCCCGGCTCGCGGCGGATGATGTCGGACAGGTCATTGGCCGGCGGGTGGCGCTTGATGTCCTCGGCGGTAATGACCGAAGAGCCCAGTGCCTGGCGCGCCTCGCGCTCAGCGGTGATAAGGGTGTCCTGGATCAACAGAGCATTGTCCGCGACCGGTACCTCCAGCACCTCACCCACGGGCCGTTCATCAGCCTCTGCTGCAGTGGCCATCATGGCCGGCGACGCCAGCGCGACAAACGCCAGGGCGAGGCTGTTGGGTGAAGTTCTGCACTGCATGGGTACATCTCCTGCGAATCATGAGCGAAAAGGCACATCCCTGTCGGAAACCGGGAGCCCTTCGCCCACCGGCCCCGCAAACACAGTTTGGCGGCCAACAGGGATGGTAAATATAGGGATTCTCAAATGAGTTTAAATCTTATTTACGAAGTTTACATGTTTGTAACGGAACTTTGCTAAACGCGCGGCCTTTGGCACCACCGCGAGCTGGGTATCGCAGTCTGCAGACCACGATGGGCCGCATGGCGGCCTGTGGCCCTGGTGATTTGCATCCAGCACGTTGCCACCTACAGTTTCGAACGTGGCAACTGTTCAGAGACCCCTGATGCGCAGCAATGAAGAAAGCAGCCCGGCGAGCACCGCCCGAAGCGTGGCCAAGATCCCCCGAAGCGTCTGGGCGCTGGGTTTCGTGTCGATGTTCATGGACATCTCCTCGGAGATGATCCACGCCCTGCTCCCCCTGTACATGGTCACCGTGCTCGGCACATCAGTGCTGGCGGTGGGTGTCATCGAAGGCATTGCCGAGGCCACCGCGTCAATCACCAAGGTGTTCTCGGGCGCGCTTAGCGACCGAATGGGCAAACGCAAGCTGCTCACGGTAGTGGGCTATGGCCTCGGTGCGCTGACCAAACCGGTATTTCCCCTGGCCTCCGGCCTGGAGTGGCTGACTGCGGCGCGCTTCGTCGACCGGGTCGGCAAAGGTATCCGTGGCGCGCCGCGCGATGCGCTGGTGGCCGATATCACGCCCGCCGAATTGCGCGGCGCCGCGTTCGGCCTGCGGCAGACGCTCGACACTGTGGGCGCCTTCCTCGGACCGTTACTGGCTATAGGGCTGATGTGGCTGACCGCAAGCCATTTCCAGACGGTGTTCTGGGTGGCGGTGATACCGGCATGCGTGGCGGTTTACATTCTCGTTGCCTTCGTTCGCGAACCTGAAACACCGACCATGACACGGCCGGTGCGTGCGCCGCTGGCACTGCGCGAACTGGTCCGTCTGGGGCCAGCCTACTGGCGCCTGATCAGCCTGGCCACGTTGTTTACCCTGGCCCGCTTCAGTGAGGCGTTCCTGCTGCTACGCGCCCAGGACATGGGCCTGGCACCGTTGTGGGCGCCGGCGGTCCTGGTACTGATGGCCCTGGCCTATTCACTGTCAGCCTACCCTGCCGGGGTCCTTTCCGATCGGGTCGGCCGCCGCGGTGTATTGGTGGCCGGGCTGGGGTTGCTGATGGCCGCCGACCTGTTGCTGGCCCTGCTGCCGGGCTGGGCCGGGCTGACCTTGGGGGTTGCTGCCTGGGGCCTGCACCTGGGCTTCAGCCAGGGCATATTCGCGGCGATGATCGCCGACAGTGCACCCGCCAACCTTCGCGGTACTGCCTTCGGTGTGTTCAACCTGTTGACCGGTGTGGCGCTGCTGGCAGCCAGCGTGGTAGCCGGGTTGTTATGGGACGGTGCAGGGTTCCAGGCCACCTTTCTGGTCGGCGCAGGGTTCGCCAGCGCCACGCTGTTGGGAGTGACGCTGTTGCGCACAAAGGTACGCTAGGCCAATGCGGGTCGCTGTTCAAGCAAAGACCAGCCGCCATCCCCATCGACCTCGAGCCGATGTGTATGGAACCCTGCGAGTGTGCTGCGATGGCCAACACTGACCAGCAACGCACCCGGCATTTCCGAGCGCAGCAACGAATACAACGTGTGCTCGAGCCCTTCATCCATTGCCGAGGTGGACTCGTCGAGGAACACTACCTGAGGCCGGTTGAACAGCACCCGGGCGAACGCCAGGCGCTGCTGCTCACCCACCGAAAGGATATGTGACCAGTCGCAACTGACGTCGAGACGCTCAGCCAGGTGGGCCAGGTTGACCTGGCGCAACGCCTGCTGCATGCGCGCGGCATCCTCAGCCTTGCTGGCTGCCGGATAGGCAATCACCGTACGCAAGTCACCCAGCGGCAAGTACGGGCGCTGCGACAGGAACATCGCCTGATGACCCGTCGGCCGGTTGACCTGGCCCTCTGCGTACGGCCAGAGGCCCGCCAACGCACGCAACAGCGTGGTCTTGCCACTGCCCGACGGCCCCTTGATCAGCAACGCCTGACCGGCGTGCAGGCGTAGATTCAGGTCGGCGATAAGGGCGTGCCCATCAGGGCGCAGCACCTGCAAGCGGGCGATATCCAGGGCATGAGCCTGCTCGTGCGTGAGGACACGCGGCAAGGCGCTCGCCTGCGCGTTCGCATCAAGGAACCCGGTGAGACGGTCAAGCGTGGCGCGGTACTGGGCAAAAGCATCATACGACTCACGGAAGAACGACAACGAGTCCTGCACCTGGCCGAATGCCTGGGACGTCTGCATGACATCGCCCAGCTTGATTGCCCCGCTAAAAAAGCGTGGCGCCTGCAAAATGAACGGGAATACCACGGCGACCTGGCTGATGCCCAGGTTGAAACCGCTGAACTTCAGGTTTCGGAATACCAGCGCCCAGGCATTGATGATCAACGCGCCAAAGCGGCCCAGCAGCGTACTACGCTCAACCTGGGCCCCTTGGTAGAACGCGATGTTTTCGGCATTCTCGCGCAGGCGCATCAGCGCGTAACGGAAGTTGGCGGTGAGTTTTTCATTGAGGAAGTTCAAGCGGATCAACGGCCGGCCGAGACGGAAGGCAATCCAGGTGGCGACGATGACATACAGGTAAACGGCAAACACCATCGCTCGGGGGATTTCAATCCCGGCCACCGCCAACGGTGCCGAAAGCCCCCAAAGGATCCCGGTAAACGCCACCAGCGATACCAACGCGCTGACCGCCCCCAGGGCCAGCGTCACCGAGTTGTTGACGAAGGCGTTGACGTCCAGCTCGATGCGCTGGTCAGGGTTATCCACCGGCTCGGCGAGGAACTGGCCACGGTAGTAGGCATCGCCGTGCATCCAGTCGCGGGTAAGACGCTTGGTAAGCCAGACCCGCCAGTGAATGCTGAACGCCTGGCTTACGTAGAACGTGAACAGCGAGCGCAGCACGTGGATGCTGGCCAAGACCGCGAACACCCCGAGAAGGTACCAAAACGCCGCCTGGTCAAGCGCCTGCAAGGCGCTGTAGAAGCCGTTGTACCAGAACGAGAACAGCACATTCAGGCGTACCGAGAACAGCGTCAGTATCAGCAGCAACACAAACACCAGCAACGGCCGCCAACTGCGCCTGAAACTGAAATAAGGCCCCGCAAGCTGCCAGAACTGGCTGCCCCAGCGCGTGCAACGTACGGCCAGGGTGGCGGCTGCAGTGAAGCAGACAAGGGTGATGAACGAGGCGATCGCCAGCCAGCTCAGGCTTTCTTGGAGGGCCTGGTGCCAGTTCATTTCCATGGTGATTATCCGTGCAGAGTGTTTTCGCGAGCGTAGCACTGTGGTGTGCTGCAGCAGGCATACATGACGGACATTTCATGATGGCTCGGTTGCGCGAATGCTGTAGGAGCGGCGTACGGCTGATGTTTGAGCGGCAGAAAGACAAAACCCCTACCTGCATGCGCAGATAGGGGTTTTGCGAAATGAATCTTGACGATGACCTACTCTCACATGGGGAGACCCCACACTACCATCGGCGATGCATCGTTTCACTACTGAGTTCGG
>NZ_JABMCN010000158.1 GCF_013179515.1 Pseudomonas sp. CM27 | reverse complement strand
TCCAGCTGGCGCACTTCTTGGGCGAGCTTGTCGAGGAATTGCATGCGGCGCATCAGGCGCTCGGCCTTGTCGCGCTCGCCTGGGGCATCCCAGCAGGCGGCAAAGTCCTCATTCAGCGTGTCCTGGGCAACCCGCAGGCGCTTCTTGAACACACCGACACCGTCAAGGTCGGCTTCGTCCTGCAACTCTTCGAGCTCTTCACGCCACTGCATCTGCTGCATCAGGAAGTCCGGGTCGTGGACCGTGACCTCCTGGGGCACTTCGTGGCCGCTGATGGCCAGCAGGTAGCGGGCACGGCGCGGCGCACTGCGCAGCGTCTGGTAGGCGTCGTTGAGGGCGGCGGACTTTTCCAGCGCTACGCGCTGCTCACGCTCGGAGGCGTCGGCAAAGCGGTCGGGATGGACTTCGCGGGCCAGCTCGCGATAGCGAGTGGCCAGCTTGTCGAGATCCAGGCGGAAGCTTGGCTGGAGGTCAAACAATGCGTAATGACAAGGAGTACCCACAGCCAGCCTCAAACGTTGAAGCTTTCGCCGCAGCCACATTCACCGCGCACGTTGGGGTTGTTGAACTTGAAACCTTCGTTCAACCCTTCCTTGACGAAGTCCAGCTCGGTACCGTCGAGGTATACCAGGCTCTTGGGATCGATGATCACCTTGACGCCGTGGTTTTCGAACACTGTGTCTTCGTCCGCCAGCTCGTCGACGAACTCCAGCACGTAGGCCAGGCCCGAGCAACCGGTGGTGCGCACGCCCAGGCGAATGCCTTCACCCTTGCCGCGCCCATCGAGGGAGCGGCGAATGTGGTTGGCGGCGGCTTCTGTCATGCTGATAGCCATCAGAACTCCTTACCTTGCAACAGGCGACTTAGATCAAGCCTTTCTTCTGCTTGTAATCGCGCACGGCTGCCTTGATGGCATCCTCGGCGAGTACCGAGCAGTGGATCTTGACCGGCGGCAACGCCAGTTCTTCGGCCAGCTGGGTGTTCTTGATGGTTTCGGCTTCGTCCAGGGTCTTGCCCTTCATCCACTCGGTGGCAAGGGAGCTGGAAGCGATGGCCGAACCGCAGCCGTAGGTCTTGAACTTGGCGTCTTCGATGACGCCCTGCTCGTTGACCTTGATTTGCAGACGCATCACGTCACCGCACGCTGGAGCACCGACCATGCCGGTACCGACATCCGGGTCCTCGGCATTCATCTTGCCGACGTTGCGTGGGTTTTCGTAGTGGTCGATGACCTTTTCACTGTATGCCATGGTGCAATTCCTTCCTCATCAGGGAGCCGCTCTTGCCGGCGACTGCTTAGTGGGCGGCCCACTCGATCTTGGAGATGTCGACGCCGTCTTTGTACATGTCCCACAGCGGGGACAGTTCGCGCAGTTTGTTGACTGCCTTGCAGACTTCCTGCGCGGCGTGGTCGACTTCTTCTTCAGTGGTGAAGCGGCCGAAGGAGAAGCGGATCGAGCTGTGCGCCAGTTCGTCGTTGCGGCCCAGAGCGCGCAGTACATACGACGGCTCGAGCGAAGCGGAGGTGCAGGCCGAACCGGACGATACGGCGATGTCTTTCAAGGACATCAGCAGCGACTCGCCTTCGACGTAGTTGAAGCTCAGGTTCAGGTTGTGCGGTACACGGGCGGTCTGGCTGCCGTTGACGTACAGTTCTTCAAGGTCCGAGACCTGCTTGAAGAAGCGGTCGCTCAGGGCCTTGATGCGCACGTTTTCAGCGGCCATTTCCTGCTTGGCAATGGCGAAAGCTTCGCCCATGCCGACGATCTGGTGGGTCGGCAGGGTGCCCGAACGCATGCCGCGCTCATGGCCACCGCCGTGAATGATGGCTTCCAGACGTACACGCGGCTTGCGGCTGACGTACAGCGCGCCGATGCCTTTGGGGCCGTAGACCTTGTGCGCCGAGAACGACATCAGGTCGACTTTCAGCTTTTGCACGTCGATGTCGACCTTGCCGGCCGACTGCGCGGCGTCGACATGGAACAGCACGCCACGCGAGCGGGTCAGCTCACCGATGGCGGCGATGTCGTTGATCGAACCGACTTCGTTGTTCACGTGCATCAGCGAGACCAGAATGGTGTCGTCACGCAGTACCGCTTCTACCATGGCCGGGGTGACGATGCCGTCTTCGCCTGGCTCGAGGTAGGTGACTTCGAAACCTTCACGCTCCAGCTGGCGAGCAGTATCCAGGACCGCCTTGTGCTCGATCTTGGAGGTGATGATGTGCTTGCCTTTGGTCTGATAGAAGTGCGCGACACCCTTGAGTGCGAGGTTGTCGGACTCGGTGGCACCGCTGGTCCAGACGATTTCGCGCGGATCGGCGTTGATCAGCTCGGCAACCTGGCGACGACCGTTCTCGACCGCCTCTTCGGCCTTCCAGCCGAAGACATGGGAGCGCGAAGCCGGGTTACCGAAGTTCCCGTCGACCAGCAGGCAGTCGGCCATTTTCTGGGCCACGCGTGGGTCGACCGGAGTGGTCGCGGAGTAATCAAGGTAGATCGGCAACTTCATTTGTCTCTCCTATCAGGCGGTGGCGTCGCTCGTCGTCCCAGGGGGATCAATCGACGGCGGACGTCTCAATCTTGTCCAGCTGGGCGGTTCGGCCTGCGACACGCCGCAGGTCCTGGCGCTGGGCGACTTCCTGCACCTCACGGCGCTTGACGAGGTCGGCCAGGCTGATGCCACTGAGGAATTCATGGATCTGCTGACTGAGGTCGCACCACAGGTGGTGGGTCAGGCAGGTATCACCGGCATGGCAGTCCCCAAGCCCCTGGCAGCGGGTAGCATCGACCGATTCATTGACCGCATCGATGACCTGGGCCACCTGGATGGTTTCCATGCCCCGCGACAGCTGATAGCCACCGCCTGGACCGCGCACACTGGAAACCAGGCTGCTGCGGCGCAGCTTGGCGAACAGCTGCTCCAGATAAGAGAGGGAAATGCCCTGGCGCTCGGAAATGTCGGCCAAAGACACCGGCCCATGCTGCGCGTGCAACGCCAGGTCGAGCATGGCAGTCACGGCGTATCGGCCTTTGGTAGTCAGTCGCATGGCTATTGGGTACCACGGGAGTTTCGGGATGTGTCGGAGTATGCGATTCCCGAGCATTTAAGTCAACTATTAGACCTACTGCTTTAGTCGGGTTTGCATCCGGGAGGCGGGCGCGATTGTAGCAGACGAGGGGCGTGCGCACACGCCCCGTATGTCACCATGATGTCAGCGCGGCGCAATCAATGCGACTGAGTGTCGCGCTGGGCGGCCTGGGCAACCTCGGTGAAGTCGTCTTCCGGCAGTGCCGGCAGCTCCTTGGCACAGTAGTCACTGCCCATCTTGGTCAGCGCCCCGCACATACCCTCCAGCCGCTCGTCGACTGCCTGCAGGTGGTCGAGCATCTGGCCGATGGCACGGGCCACAGGGTCAGGCATGTCGCCACTGACACCGTAGGCATCGAAGCCGATCTTCTCGGCCATGGCCTTGCGCTTGGCCTCCACCTCGCTGTCTTCGCTCTTGACGATGATCCGCCCCGGGATGCCCACCGCCGTAGCCCCGGCCGGCACCGCCTTGGTCACCACCGCGTTGGAGCCGATCTTGGCGCCGGCGCCGACGGTGAACGGGCCCAGCACCTTGGCCCCCGCCCCTACCACCACGCCGTTTTCCAGGGTGGGGTGGCGCTTGCCTTTGTTCCAGCTGGTGCCGCCCAGGGTCACACCCTGATAGAGGGTGACGTCATCGCCGATCTCGGCGGTTTCGCCGATGACGATGCCCATGCCATGGTCAATGAAGAAACGCCGACCGATGGTGGCACCGGGATGGATCTCTATACCGGTCAGCCAGCGGCCGAAGTTCGACACCAGCCGCGCCAGCCACTTGAAATCACGCTTCCACAGGGCATTGCCCAGGCGGTGCAGCCAGATGGCATGCATGCCCGGGTAGCAGGTAAGCACCTCGAAAGCATTGCGCGCAGCCGGGTCACGATGGAATACGCTTTGAATATCTTCACGCAGGCGTTCGAACATCTGATCAGTCCTTCCGTTTATGCGGCTCGCCCCGGACCACCTTCTGGGTCTCGGTAAGGATGCCGCGCAAAATGCTCATTTCCGTACGCTCGACCGCCACCCGCCCGTACAGCCGGCGCAGGCGCGGCATCAGGTGCTTGGGCTTGTCGGGGTCGAGGAAGCCGATGCCCACCAGGGTTTTTTCCAGGTGGTCGTAGAACAGCTCCATTTCGTCCATGGTCGCCAGCTCGCTGGCGTCAGCCTTCTCGACCTTGCCCGGCGCTTCTACGGTGGCCAGCGAGGCCATGCGCACTTCGTAGGAGAGCACCTGGACAGCGGCAGCCAGGTTCAGCGAGCTGAAGTCGGGGTTCGAGGGAATGTGCACGTGGAAGTGACATCGCTGCAGTTCTTCGTTGGTCAGGCCGGCGTGTTCGCGCCCGAACACCAGGGCGATTTCCTCGCCACCATTGGCATGCTCCACCGCCTTGGCGCCGCACTCGCGCGGGCCGATCAACGGCCAGGGAATGCTGCGCTCGCGGGCGCTGGTGCCCATTACCAGGTTGCAGCCGACCAGGGCCTGTTCGAGGCTGTCGACCACCTGGGCGTTATCCAGCACATCGTCGGCGCCCGAGGCACGGGCACTGGCATCCGCGGCGGGGAATTCTTTCGGCTGCACCAGCACCAGGCGCGACAAGCCCATGTTTTTCATGGCACGCGCAGCGCCGCCGATGTTGCCGGGGTGGCTGGTATTGACCAGAACAACACGAATATTTTGCAGCAAGGTGTTGTGCTCACAAGGGCAGTAATCAGGACGTTCGATCTTACAGAACCGACAGACGTAACGCCATGAAAGCAAATGTGACACTTCTGCCGCCAAAGTTTTCTGCTAGAATGATCGGCTTTCTTCTTTAACATCTCCAGGTGACCCGCCCATGCAGCCTATGCTGAATATCGCCCTGCGCGCCGCTCGCAGCGCCAGTGAACTGATTTTCCGCTCCATCGAACGCCTGGATACCATCAAGGTGGACGAGAAAGAGGCTAAGGACTACGTCTCCGAGGTTGATCGCGCCGCCGAGCAGAAAATCGTCGACGCGCTGCGCAAGGCCTACCCGAACCACTCCATCCAGGGTGAAGAGACGGGCATGCACGCGGGCACCGGCGAAGAAGGCAAGGACTACCTGTGGATCATCGATCCGCTGGACGGCACCACCAATTTCCTGCGCGGTATCCCGCACTTTGCCGTGAGCATCGCCTGCAAATACCGCGGTCGCCTTGAGCACGCCGTTGTTCTCGACCCGGTTCGCCAGGAAGAATTCACCGCCAGCCGTGGCCGTGGCGCCCAGCTCAACGGCCGCCGCCTGCGCGTCAGCTCGCGCACCAGCCTGGAAGGCGCCCTGCTGGGTACCGGTTTCCCGTTCCGTGACAGCCAGATGGCCGATATCGACAACTACCTGGGCATGTTCCGCGCCCTGACTGGCCAGACCGCCGGCATCCGCCGCGCCGGCTCCGCCAGCCTGGACCTGGCCTACGTGGCCGCCGGCCGTTTCGATGCGTTCTGGGAGTCGGGCCTGTCCGAGTGGGACATGGCAGCTGGCGTGCTGCTGATTCAGGAAGCGGGCGGTCTGGTGAGCGACTTCAACGGTGGCCATGACTTCCTTGAGAAGGGCCACATCGTTGCCGGCAACATCAAGTGCTTCAAGGCCGTGCTGACTGCCATCCAGCCGCACCTGCCAGAAAGCATGAAGCGCTAAGCGCGGATAGCCGACAAAAAAAGCACCCTTTCGAGGTGCTTTTTTTGTGCCTGATGGTTTGCATTCCCTGTTCCAACCCCATCGCCGGCAAGCCAGCTCCCACAAGGTTATCCACAGGCCTGCGAGCAGATGCCTTCCTGTGGGAGCTGGCTTGCCGGCGATGAGGCCGGTACAGGCAACGACATTACTGCCCAGCTTCGCTGAGGATCAGCTTGCCATTCTTGTCGACAGGGATGGTCGAGCCTGGCTCATGATCCATCTTCACCTGGCCCACCTTGTCACCGATGGTGTACTTCACGTTGTAACCCACCACCTTGTCGCTGATGTCATTGACCGTATTGCAGCGGGTTTGCGTGGTGGTATAGGTGTCACGCTGCTGCATGCCCTCCTGCACCTTGTTGCCGGCATAACCACCACCGACCGCACCGGCCACGGTAGCGATCTTCTTGCCGGTACCACCGCCAATCTGGTTGCCCAGCAGGCCACCGGCAAGGGCTCCCACCACAGTACCGGCGATCTGGTGCTGGTCCTTGACCGGCGCCTGGCGCGTCACGGCTACGTCCTTGCACACTTCACGCGGTGTCTTGATCTGTTGCTTGATCGGTTGCACGTCGGTGACCTGGGCGTATTCAGGCCCCTTGTTCACCAAGCTGTAGGTCGCGACAGCACCTCCGGCAGTGACACCGACAGCACCCAGCACAGCACCTACCAGCATTGATTTATTCACATGAACCTCCTGATCGTACCCGCGGGGGCTAGCCCGCCTTCTCCCTGCCTTGGAGCAAAAAAAAAGGCGCGAGTTCAACACTCGCGCCTTTTTGATCGCCAAGCGGCGTAAGAAACCCCCTTATGGGCGGTCGTCCACACCCTCAGCCTTTACCGGCGGGATCAGGTCTTCGCTGTTCAGGTTCAGCCAGATCAGTACCACGTTGGCGATGTAGATCGACGAGTAAGTACCGGCCAGGACGCCGATGAACAGGGCCAGCGAGAAGCCAAACAGGTTGTCACCACCGAAGAACAGCAGCGCCGCAATGGCCAGCAAGGTCGAAACCGAGGTGGCAACGGTACGCAGCAGCGTCTGGGTAGTGGAAATGTTGATGTTCTCGATCAACGAGGCCTTGCGCATGACGCGGAAGTTCTCACGCACCCGGTCGAATACCACGATGGTGTCGTTAAGCGAGTAGCCGATGATCGCCAGCACCGCCGCCAACACCGTCAGGTCGAAGGTGATCTGGAAGAACGACAGGATACCCAGGGTGACCACCACGTCGTGGATCAGCGAGATGATCGCACCCACGGCGAACTTCCACTGGAAGCGGAACGCCAGGTAGATCAGGATGCCGCCCAGCGCCAGGAGCATGCCCATGCCACCCTGGTCGCGCAGCTCTTCACCCACCTGCGGGCCGACGAATTCGACACGCTTGAGCGTGGCCGGGTTGTCGCCGCCAGCCTTCTCCAGTGCTGCCGCCACCTTGCTGCCCAGCTGCGGGTCATCACCCGGCATGCGCACCAACAGGTCGGTGGTCGCGCCGAAGCTCTGCACCACCGCCTCGTGGAAGCCGGACTCGACCAGCTCGGCACGTACGGCGTTGAGGTCGGCAGGACGCTCGTACGTCAGCTCGATCAGCGTACCGCCGGTGAAGTCCAGACCAAAGTTCAGGCCTTTCTGCCACCAGCTGAACAGCGCCAGGACAGTGAGGAGCACAGTAACGGCAAACGCGACATTGCGCACGCCCATGAAATTGATGGTTTTCATCGCAGCTCCCTCAAACCCACAGCTTCTTGATGTCACGCCCGCCACAAGTCAGGTTGACCAATGCACGGGTCATCATGATGGCAGTGAACATCGAGGTGAAAATCCCGAGGGACATGGTGACCGCAAAGCCTTTGACCGGGCCGGTACCCATGGCAAACAGGATGCCGCCGACCAGCAAGGTGGTCAGGTTGGCGTCGACGATTGCCGAGTAGGCGCGGTTGAAGCCTTCGTGGATGGCGCGCTGCACCGACATGCCGGCAGCAATCTCTTCGCGAATACGCGAGAAGATCAGCACGTTGGCGTCCACCGCCATACCCATGGTCAATACGATACCGGCGATACCCGGCAGGGTCAGGGTGGCGCCCAGCAGCGACATCAACGCCAGCAGCAGCACCATGTTGCCCGCCAGGGCGATGGTGGCCAGCACACCGAAGGCGCGATAGATGGCGATGATGAACAGCGAGACGAACAGCATGCCCCACAGCGACGCATCAATACCCTTGGTGATGTTGTCGGCACCCAGGCTTGGGCCAATGGTGCGTTCTTCAGCGAAGTACATCGGTGCGGCCAGGCCGCCGGCACGCAGCAGCAGGGCCAGCTCCGACGATTCGCCCTGGCCGTTCAGGCCGGTGATGCGGAACTGGCTGCCGAGCGGCGACTGGATGGTCGCCAGGCTGATGATCTTTTTCTCTTCCTGGAAGCTTTGTACGGCAACGTCCTTCTCGACGCCGCCCACGGTCTGCTTGACGTAACGGGTGACCGGCTTCTGCTCGATGAAGATCACCGCCATGCTGCGGCCGACGTTGCTGCGGGTTGCGCGGCTCATCAGCTCGCCACCGTGGCCATCCAGGCGGATGTTCACCTGCGGGCGGCCGTGCTCGTCGAAGCTGGCCTGGGCATCGGTAACCTGGTCACCGGTGATGATCAGGCCGCGCTCGACAGGGGCCGAACGACCGCCTTCACGGAACTCGAAGACTTCGGTAGTGGCCTTGGACGCGCCCGGCTCGGCACCGAAACGGAACTCCAGGTTGGCGGTTTTACCGAGGATACGCTTGGCTTCGGCAGTGTCCTGCACGCCTGGCAGCTCGACCACGATGCGGTTGGCGCCCTGGCGCTGTACCAGCGGCTCGGCCACGCCCAGCTCGTTCACGCGGTTGCGCACGGTGGTGAGGTTCTGCTTGATCGAGTACTCGCGGATCTCGGCGACTTTCGCCTGGGTCAGCGCCAGACGCAGCACGGCAAGCTCGTTGCGGTCGCTGGTGGTCAGCTCGAAATCATTGAAATTCTTGCGGATCAGGGCACGTGCCTGTTCGCGGGTAGCATCGTCAGAGAAGCCCAGCATGATGCCGCCATCCTGCTGAGGCAGGCTGCGGTAGCGGACGCGCTCTTTGCGCAGCAAGGTCTTGACCTCGCCTTCATAGACTTTCATGCGGGCGCTCATGGCCTTGTCCATGTCCACTTCCAGCAGGAAGTGCACACCACCGGACAGGTCCAGGCCCAGCTTCATCGGGCTCGCACCCAGGTTGCGCAGCCATTGCGGGGTAGTCTGGGCCAGGTTAAGGGCCACGACGTAATCATCGCCCAGTGCCTTGCGCACTACATCCTTGGCTGGCAGCTGGTCTTCCTGATTGGTCAGGCGGATCAGCCCGCTGCCCTTCTCGCCCAAGCTCGCGCCTTTTACGGCGATCTTGGCATCGACCAGCGCCTTGCTGACGCGATCGAGGTCGGCCTGGTTCACCTGCAGCGCCGAGCTGGCACCGCTGATCTGCACCGCCGGGTCGTCCGGGTAGAGGTTGGGAGCGGAATAAATGAAACCGACCACCAGTACCAGCACGATCAGTGCATATTTCCACAGAGGGTATTTGTTCAGCATCACGCCGCCCGTTCAAGACGCGGGGCGCGTTGCGCGCCCCGACTGGAAAAATAAACCGGTAACTCAGATAGCCTTGAGCGTACCTTTTGGCAGGGTGGCCGCGATGGCACCCTTCTGGAACTTCAGTTCGACAGTGTCGGACACTTCCAGTACCACGAAATCATCGGAAACCTTGACGATCTTGCCGGCGATGCCGCCGTTGGTGACAACTTCGTCACCTTTCTGCAAGTTGCTCATCAGGTTTTTCTGCTCTTTGGCACGCTTGGCCTGCGGGCGCCAGATCATCAGGTAGAAGATGACCAGGAAACCGACCAGGAAGATCCACTCGAAACCGGTACCGGCTGGGCCGGCGGCAGGTGCAGCAGCGTCCGCGTATGCGGCGGGGATGAAGAAGCTCATTGGGCACTCCTAATGTAATTTTCTAATAATGGATGCGGGCAGTCAGTCCAAGGGCGGCACAGGCAGCCCGCGCTTGGCGTAGAAGGCGTCGACAAAGGCGGCCAATTTACCCTGTTGAATAGCCTCGCGTAAACCGGCCATCAAGCGCTGGTAATGGCGCAAGTTGTGGATGGTATTCAGCATGCTGCTCAGCATTTCTCCGCACTTGTCCAGGTGATGGAGATAGGCGCGGGAGAAGTTGCTGCAGGTGTAGCAGTCACAGGTCGGGTCCAGCGGCGATTCATCATGGCGATGGAACGCGTTGCGGATCTTGATCACCCCTGTATCGACGAACAGATGGCCGTTGCGCGCGTTGCGCGTAGGCATCACGCAGTCGAACATGTCGACGCCGCGGCGCACACCCTCAACGAGATCTTCCGGTTTGCCTACCCCCATAAGGTAACGAGGTTTGTCAGCAGGCATCTGGCCCGGCAGGTAATCCAGCACCTTGATCATTTCGTGCTTGGGTTCGCCCACCGACAGGCCGCCGATGGCCAGGCCGTCGAAGCCAATGTTTTCCAGGCCTTCCAGCGAGCGCATGCGCAGGTCCTGGTACATGCCGCCCTGGACGATGCCGAACAGCGCCGCGGTGTTGTCGGCGTGGGCGTTCTTCGAGCGCTGGGCCCAGCGCAGCGATAGCTCCATGGAGGTACGCGCCACGTCGTGCTCAGCCGGGTACGGAGTGCATTCGTCGAAGATCATCACCACGTCCGAGCCCAGGTCGCGCTGCACCTGCATCGACTCTTCCGGGCCCATGAACACTTTCGAGCCATCGACCGGCGAGGCGAAGGTCACGCCCTCTTCCTTGATCTTGCGCATAGCGCCCAGGCTGAACACCTGGAAACCGCCGGAATCGGTGAGGATCGGGCCTTTCCACTGCATGAAGTCGTGCAGGCCGTTGTGCTTCTTGATCACCTCTGTGCCCGGGCGCAGCCACAGGTGGAAGGTGTTGCCCAGTATCATCTCGGCGCCGATGGCCTCGATGTCGCGCGGCAGCATGCCCTTGACCGTGCCATAGGTACCCACCGGCATGAACGCCGGGGTTTCCACGGTGCCGCGTGGGAAGGTGATGCGACCACGACGGGCCTTGCCGTCGGTGGCCAGCAGTTCGAAGGACATTCGACAGGTGCGACTCATGCTTGATCCTCGGGCCCGCGTGGCGCCGGATTGCGGGTGATGAACATGGCATCACCGTAACTGAAGAAGCGGTACCCGTGCTCGACCGCCGCCGCGTAGGCGGCCATGGTCTCGGGGTAGCCGGCGAAGGCCGAGACCAGCATCAGCAGCGTGGACTCCGGCAGGTGGAAGTTGGTGACCAGGGCGTCGACTACATGGAACGGGCGGCCTGGGTAGATGAAGATGTCGGTGTCGCCGCTGAAGGCCTTGAGCACGCCATCGCGCGCTGCGCTTTCCAGCGACCGCACGCTGGTGGTACCGACCGCGATCACGCGGCCGCCACGGGCACGGCAGGCCTCGATGGCGTCGACCACATCCTGGCCCACTTCGAGCCACTCTTTATGCATGTGGTGGTCTTCGATCTTGTCGACCCGCACTGGCTGGAAGGTACCCGCGCCCACGTGCAGGGTGACAAAGGCCCGCTCGACGCCCTTTGCGGCAATTTTTTCCAGCAAGGCTTCGTCAAAGTGCAGGCCCGCAGTGGGCGCTGCGACCGCCCCGGCACGCTCGGCGTACACGGTCTGGTAGCGCTCGCGGTCGGCGCCCTCATCGGGGCGGTCGATGTAGGGCGGCAGTGGCATATGGCCGACGCGGTCGAGCAATGGCAGCACCTCTTCGGTGAAGCGCAACTCGAACAGCGTGTCATGGCGCGCGACCATCTCGGCCTCGCCACCGCCATCGATGAGAATGACCGCACCCTCCTTGGGCGCCTTGCTGGCACGCACATGGGCCAGCACCCGGTGGCTGTCGAGCACGCGCTCGACCAGCACTTCCAGCTTGCCGCCGGAGGCCTTCTGGCCAAACAACCGCGCCGGGATCACCCGGGTGTTGTTGAACACCATCAGGTCGCCGGGGCGCAGGTGGTCGAGCAGATCGGGAAATTGCTGATGGGCCAGCGCGCCGCTCGGCCCATCGAGGACCAGCAGACGGCTGCCATGGCGCTCGGCCAGTGGGTGGCGAGCGATCAGGGAATCGGGGAGTTCGAAGGAAAAATCGGCGACGCGCATGATGATGTTCGGTTCGGCAGGGCCGGGAAGTTTAGCCCAATGCGCGAAAATTGACCATGAAAGCCGATTGACCGACCAGCGGCGTCTCTCTATACTGCGCGCCACGCCCTGATGGCGGAATTGGTAGACGCGGCGGATTCAAAATCCGTTTTCGAAAGGAGTGGGAGTTCGAGTCTCCCTCGGGGCACCAAGATCCGGAAAAAACCGACCTTATGGTCGGTTTTTTTTCGTCTGCATTTTTTGCAAGCGCGCGTGAGCTCGCCGGGCTTATGCCCATCTATGTTCTGGGCTCAGGCACGCTTCATGCCGAGGTGTTCAGAAAAGCGCAGCTGGTAGCCGTCCGGGTCAGCGTTTTCAATCGGATTTCTCATGACATGCCCCGAAGCCGCAAGCGTAAGCAAATCCAATTAAGTCCCCGCAGGCGCCAGAGTCCGGCAGCTTGACGCCGCCCCAATGACTCCGGGCACTTCACGCATATCTGCACTCTATTGGCCATCACCGGGATTAACACTTAAGCTTTCATTCGTCGGATATATTCCGAAAGCATTGATAGCGTAATAGCACTTGGCCATAGTTGCGCTCCCTTTTATCCACCCTGTGTGACCCATGAAAACAATCGCGCCCTGTGTGGCAGCAATGATGCTGCTTAGTGGGTGCAATGGAGTGCCAACGTCGTACCTTTCAGATCCCGTCTACAGCCAGGCCTTTCTGGTGACATCTGGCCCGCCGCTGCCAATGTTGCTGATGGCCAGCGCCATCCAGTGGAACGAGGATTATGCAGTAACCGCCAAACATACCCCCTTCCTGCGCCACGTTGTCCATGAAGGCCTGGGCGATGTGGTGTTCTTCAAGCACAAGGCAGCCAAGGTCCCGCTGTGGCGCCAGTATGTGCCTGGTGAGGGGGTAACGGCGGTCGGCTTCAACAGCCTGATGATGCCGGTACAGGGCAAGGGCCATGCACTGCCGTCGCTGGTGCGCCTTGAAGGGACGCCAGGCAGTGTCTTCTACTCGGTGCACGACGGGCCTGTGGTCAAAGGCATGTCCGGCGGGCCGGTGTTCGCCGACGATGGCACGGTGGTGGGGATCAACATTGCGATCATCCCCAAAGGCGAGATCGACGCCAGCAAGCGCCCCGACCTCATCGGCAAGGCACGCATCAGCGTGTTCATGTCGTTCAGCGAAATAGACAAGGAATGGCGGCGTTACCAGTTTCAGCTGGCGCAAAAAGCCAAGACCGCTGCTCCTGTGGCTATCAAGGGGTATGTGGCGGTGGTTGCCAAACCAAAACCCTGAATTGGCGCTGGCCCGCATGTTCCTGGCTTCGCCATTGACCAGGAGCTGGTCGAGCGCCGGGCCGCAAAATTCGCGGACGAAATGCTGATCATGATGCAAGGCTAGCGGCCCCTTCGCGGTGAATCCGCTCCTACAGGGGCCCAGCCCTGTTGCTGAACACTTCTGTAACACCACCCTGACGAACAGCACCGAACCATGCCAGTCCCTCGACGTCCGATCCTGCATCCCCCGCGTTCCGAGGTACCCCGCGTGAAAGACATCATCGCCCGCAAGTACCGCCTGGTCGTGAAGACCATCGGTTACATCGGCTGGTCGCTGTTCTGGCTGCTGATCTGGGATGTGCTGGTCACCATCGACTTCATGCTGTTCTTCAACAGCAAGTTCACCCTGCCGCTGATTCCGCTGACCCTGCTGGGCTCGGCGCTGGTGGTGCTGGTGAGTTTCCGCAACAGCAGTGCCTACAACCGCTGGTGGGAGGCGCGCACGTTGTGGGGCGCGCTGGTGAACAGTTCGCGCAGCTTTGCGCGACAGACGCTGACACTGATCGATGACCGCGACGATGGGCTCAACCCGGTGAAGGCC
>NZ_JABMCN010000157.1 GCF_013179515.1 Pseudomonas sp. CM27 | reverse complement strand
GGTTGAACAGTGCACTGATCAGGTTGAGCTTGCCGACAAAGCCCGACAGCGGCGGCATGCCGATGATCAGCAGTGCGCAGGCGATGAAGCTGAGGCCAAGGAAGGCCATGGTCCACGGAATGATCTGGCCGATTACGGCTTTTTGTTCATCGTCGAGGTTGATGCCTTTGGGCGGGTGCAGCGATTCCAGCAGCGGCGGCAAGGCGCCTTCCTCGTCCTCCAGCGGCACTTCGTTGGCCGAGCGTGAGCGTTCGACCAGTTCGGCAAGCAGGAACAGCGCGCACAGCGCCAGCGTCGAGTTGACCAGGTAGAACAGCGCGGCACCGGTCAGCGCCGGTTGGGCGAAGCCGACAGCGCCGAGCAGGGTGCCGGCCGAGACCAGGATACTGAGGGCCGCCATGCGCTCCAGGCGTTGCGCGGCCAGGATCGAAACGGCCGCTACCGCCAAGGTGACCAGCCCACCGTACACCAGCCACTCACCGCCAAAGTGGGCCGAGGCCCCGGCCTGTCCGGAAAACAGCAGCGTCCACAGGCGCAGCACGGCATACAGGCCGACCTTGGTCATGATGGCGAACAGGGCGGCCACCGGTGCGCTGGCCGAGGCGTATGCAGGCACCAACCAGAAGTTCAGCGGCCAGATACCGGCCTTGACCAGGAATGCCATGGCCAGGATCGCCGCACCAGCGTGCAGCAGGCCACGGTCGGCCTCTGGCACCAGCGGAATCTTCAGTGCCAGGTCGGCCATGTTCAGGGTGCCGGTGACGCCATACAGCATCGCCGCGCCTACCAGGAACAGCGAAGAGGCAAACAGGTTGATAGCGATATAGTGCAGGCCGGCGCGGACCCGGGCGCGGCCCGAGCCGTGCAGCAGCAAGCCATAGGAGGCCGCCAGCAGCACCTCGAAGAACACGAACAGGTTGAACAGGTCGGCGGTGAGGAAGGCGCCGTACAGGCCCATCAGCTGGATCTGGAACAGCGCATGGAAACTGGCCCCGGCGCCGTCCCAACGGGCGCGGGCAAACAGCAGGGCGCTGAAACCGATGATGCCGGTCAGGGTCAGCAGCAGGGCCGACAGGTGGTCCACTACCAGCACGATACCGAATGGGGCCGGCCAGTTGCCCGGCAGATAGACGCCAATCGACTCTGCCTGGCCCTGGGTGCGTACCCACATCAGCAGGCTGACTGCGATGCCCAGGCCGGCGAAGGTCGACAGCAGGTTCAGTCGGGCCTTGAGCTGCCGATTTTTCTCGCCCAGCAGCAACATGACGGCTGCGGTGACCAGTGGCAGCAGGATAGGCGCGACGATCAGTTGGCTCATGCCGCTCATTCGTCACGCTCCCGACCGTCCACATGGTCGGTGCCGGTCAAGCCGCGCGAGGCCAGCAACACCACCAGGAACAGCGCGGTCATGGCGAAACTGATGACGATGGCAGTGAGCACCAGCGCCTGCGGCAGGGGGTCGGTGTAGTGCAGCAGGTCCTGGGTAACCCCGTCCTTGATGATAGGCTCCTTGCCGATGAACAGGCTGCCCATGCTGAAGATGAACAGGTTGACCCCGTACGACAACAGGCACAGGCCCATGATCACCTGGTAGGTACGCGGGCGCAGGATCAACCACACCCCCGAGGCGGCCAGCACGCCGATGGCGACTGCAATCACTTCTTCCATCAGACGGCTCCTGCTTGGCTGGTTTTCGACGGGGTGCCCGGGCGGTAGGCACGCACCGACTGGTGCGCCAGGGCAGTGAGGATCAGCAGCGTCGAGCCGACCACCACGGTGTACACGCCGACATCGAAGAACAGCGCGCTGGCCACGTGCACGTCGCCGAGCAGCGGCAGGTGCAGGTGGGCGGTGTGCGTGGTGAGGAACGGGTAACCGAGCAGCATGGCGCCAACCCCGGTCAGGGTCGCGCACAGCAGCCCGGTGCCCATCCAGCGCAGCGGCCGCAGGCTCATCTGTGCCTCGACCCACTGGGTGCCGGCCACCATGTACTGCAGGATGAACGCCACCGACATCACCAGGCCGGCGACAAAGCCGCCACCTGGCTGGTTGTGGCCGCGCATGAACAGGTACATCGACACCAGCAGGGCGATCGGCAGCAGCAGGCGCACCAGGACTGCGGGCACCATCATGAAGCCCAGCGCGGTGTCGGTGGCATGCCGCGGGTTGATCAGGTCGGTAACCACGTCCGGTGCCAGCTGGCGTTGCTGTGCCGGCAGTTGCATGCTCTCTTTCGGTGGGCGGAAGCGCCGCAGCAGGGCAAACACCGTCACGGCCACGGCCACCAGCACGGTGATTTCACCAAGGGTGTCGAAGCCACGGAAGTCCACCAGCATCACATTGACCACATTGGTGCCGCCGCCCTGTGGCAGCGCCCGGCTCAGGTAGAACGAGGAAATGTCGTTGGGTGTTGGCCGGGTCAGCATGGCGTAGGACAGCACGGCCATGCCACCACCCACCAACACCGCCAGCAGCAGGTCGCGCAGGCGGCGCATGCGCGCGCGCTCCAGGCTGCCGGGCAGCGGCGACACGCCTTCGATACGTCGCGGCAGCCAGCGCAGGCCTAGCAGGATCAGTACGGTGGTGACCACTTCCACCACCAGTTGGGTCAGCGCCAGATCGGGCGCGGAGAACCAGACAAAGGTGATACAGGTCATAAGGCCGCAAACGCTGACCATGATCAGTGCTGCCAGACGGTGATACTTGGCCTGGTAAGCGGCACCGATAGCGCAAGCAATGGCAATCAGCCACAGCGCGACGAACACCCCCGAACCCGGAATCTTCGGCCGCTCACCCCAGGTCAGGCCGCTGTAGAGCATGGGCGTGAGGCCAGCGAGGAATGCGGCTACCACCAGCATGAACAGCTGCGACTGCAGGCGACGGGTGGTGAGCAGGCGCTCTATGCGCCGTGCCATTACCATCAGCAGGACCTGGCCATGCTCGAACAGGCGCTTGCCGTTGAACCGTCCGATCAGCGGTGGATAGGGGAATCGGCCCAGCTGTAGCTGCTTGCGCAGCAACAGGTACAGGAGGATACCGCCGCTCATGGCTACCAGGCTCATGATCATCGGGGCATTCCAGCCATGCCAGATGGCCAGGCTGTATTCCGGCAAGGTGCCGCCGACTACCGGCATGGCCGCAGCGGCCAGCAAGGGGCCGACGGATTGCGCAGGGAATATCCCTACCACCAGGCAGGTCAGCACCAGCAGCTCGACCGGGGCGCGCATCCAGCGCGGCGGCTCGTGCGGGGTGTGGGGCAAGTCCTGGGCGGGGGGGCCGAAGAATACATCGACGGTAAATCGCAAGGCGTAGGCGACGCTGAAGGTGCCGGCCAGAGTGGCGATCACCGGCAATGTCGCTTCGACCCAGGCGGTGCTGCTGATGAACACGGTCTCGGCGAAGAACATTTCTTTCGACAGAAAGCCGTTCATCAATGGCACGCCGGCCATCGAGGCGCTGGCGACCATGGCCAGGGTGGCGGTGTACGGGACAAGGCGTATCAGGCCACTGAGGCGACGGATGTCACGGGTGCCGCTTTCGTGGTCGATGATGCCGGCGGCCATGAACAGCGAGGCTTTGAAGGTGGCGTGGTTGAGAATGTGGAACACCGCGGCGACGGCAGCCAGAGGGCTGTTCAGGCCAAGCAGCAGGGTAATCAGGCCCAGGTGGCTGATGGTCGAATAGGCCAGCAGGCCCTTGAGGTCGTTCTGGAACATCGCCGCGAATGCGCCGAGCAGCAAGGTAAGGGCGCCGGCGCCGCCGACGATCCAGAACCATTCCTCGCTACCGGAAAGCACCGGCCATAGGCGTGCCAGCAGGAACACCCCGGCCTTGACCATGGTCGCCGAGTGCAGATAGGCCGATACCGGAGTAGGCGCTGCCATTGCATGGGGCAGCCAGAAGTGGAAGGGAAACTGTGCGCTCTTGGTCAGCGCACCGAGCAGGATAAGCGGTAGCAGCACCGGGTACAGCGCGTGCTGGCGGATGGTGTCGCCGGCAGCCAGGACCTTGTCCAGGTCGTAGCTGCCGACCACATGGCCGAGCAGAAGCGCCCCCACCAGGAGGCATAACCCCCCCGCGCCGGTCACCATCAACGCCATGTAGGCGCCGCGGCGGGCGTCGGCGCGGTGGTGCCAGTAGCCGATCAGCAGGAACGAGAACAGGCTGGTGAGCTCCCAGAAGAACACCAGCTGAATCAGGTTGCCAGAGATCACCAGGCCCAGCATGGCGCCCATGAACGCGAGGAAGAAGGCGAAGAAGCGCGGTACCGGGTCTTGCGGCGACATGTAGTAGCGCGCATACAGCGACACCAGCGTACCGATGCCCAGTACCAGCAACGAGAACAGCCAGGCAAAGCCGTCCATGCGCAGCACCAGGTTCAGCCCCAGGCTGGGCAGCCACAGGAATTCTTCGCGAATCACACCGCCATCGGCAACCTGGGGGTACAGCAGTGCTACCTGGACAGTGCCGACCAGGGCCACGAGCCCGGCAAGCACGGACTCGGCGTTACGTGCGTTGTGCGGCAGCACGGCTGCCAGGCAACTGCCCACGAACGGCAGAAGCAATAGCACTATCAATGACATAGCGTTCTATTCTGAGAAGTTTGCCAAGGATCATACGTGCCGAGGGGATGATCACCAACACGCAAGCTGTCGCAGGATCCTACAAAGAGGCTGTGACAAGCTGTTTTTTTATAACATTTCTTTACAAAGCATAGCTGCTGTTTACCGCTTTACAGCCCGGCCTGGCGTTCGCCTTCTGCTTGCACTTCACGCGCGTCGGCAGCTTCGCGTGGGCGGCGTATTCTGAGCTCGCTGACCACTACGGCAATCACGATCAGCAAGCCGCCGAGCAGCGCCACGCCCGGCAGGCGTTCGCCGGCGAGGCGCCCGACGATCCCGGCCCACACCGGTTCTCCGGCATAGATGAGGGTGGCGCGAGTGGGTGAGACCGACTTCTGCGCCCAGTTCATCGCCACCTGTATGACCGCGCTCATGGCGCCCAGGCCCACGGCACTGGCCAGCAGCAGCCAGGAGAAGTCGGGAATGCGCTCCTGAGTCGGTACGATCATCAGGAATGCCAGCAGCGAGGCAGTCGCCAGTTGCACCACGGTCACCCGGCGCACATCGACCTGGCCGGCGTAGCGGCTGATCAGGATGATTTCGGCAGCGATGGCCACCGCGCTGACCAGCGTCACCATCTCTCCCTCGCTGAAGTGCAGGCTGCCGCCTTCCGGGCCGGCCAGCAGCATCAGGCCGACAAAGGCCAGACAGATGCCGATGCTGGGCATCAGGCCAGGGCGCCGGCCCAGGACCAGCCATTGCAGCAGTGGTACGAAGGGGACGTAGAGCGCGGTAATGAATGCAGACTGGCTGCTGCTGATGGTTTGCAGGCCCATGGTCTGCAGGCCATAGCCAAGCATGATGGTTACGCCGATCAGCATGCCGGCCTTCAGTTCGGTGAAGGTCAGCCCGGGTAACGCCCGCGCCGACACCACGCCAACGAACAGCGCGGCCGCAGCAAAACGCAGGCCGACGAAGAACATCGGGCCACTCACGGTCATCACGTTATGCACCAGCAGGAAAGTGCCGCCCCACAACATGGTGATGAACACCAGCACCAGTTCGGCCTTGCTCAGGCGAAAGGTAATGGCGGGTGTCGGCTTGTTGCTGGGCTGGCTCATGCTCTTGCGGACTCGGAGGGGGCGGCGCACAATCGCCGCAAAGTGGGCAGTATACTGCGCAATATCGACCAGTGAGCAATATAGTGCACAAAGATTCTTCGCACCGCGCATCCGTGCTGCAACATGTCAGCCACAACGTCCGCCGCCTGCGTAACGCTTGCGGCCTGAGCCAGACGGCGCTGGCCGAACGCTCCGGGGTCAGCAGGCGCATGCTGGTGGCCATCGAGGCAGGGGAAAAGAATGTCAGCCTGACCACTCTTGACCTGATTGCCGAAGCCTTGGGCGTGGCCTTCAGTACGTTGATTCAGGCACCTGACCAGCGTGATCCGGGGCGTATCGACGAACTGGCCTGGGCCGGCGAGTGTCCGCAGAGCCGGGCAGTGCTGCTCGGCACCAGCCCGGCCCGCCGCGAGGTGGAGCTTTGGGAATGGACGCTGGCGCCGGGCGAGTGCTATTCCAGCGAGGCCGATGCGGAGGGCTGGAGCGAGCAGATCTACGTGGCTGAAGGGCAACTGACGTTAGTCATCGAGGACATCGAGTTTCGCCTGCTTGAGGGGCAGTTTCATGTGTTCCCCAGCAATTGCCGGTATGCCTATCGCAACGATGCGACGGTGGCAGTCCGGTTCGTGCGCAATGTTGTGATCTGATCGAGTCTCATCGGCCACTCGGGACCTGTGTCAGTCCTTCATCAAATCGTCAGTCTTCACCACCTTGGCATAGGCAAACGCCAGCGCCGCCATCGCCGAATCATGTACCTGCGCTGCCGGCACCTGTTTGCCGTTGAACTCCAGCGGCAGCGTCGCACACGCATCGTGCGCCACGGTCACCTCATAGCCCAGGTCGGCCGCGGCCCGGGTGGCGGCGTCGATGCACATGTGGCTCATGCTGCCGGCGATGGTCAGGGCCTCGACGCCGTGCTGGTCCAGTGTCTGCTTGAGGTTGGTGCCAAGGAACGCATTCACCTTGTGCTTGAGCACCACGGGTTCATCCTGCAGTGGCTGGACCTTGGGGTGGATGGCCGCGCCAGGCGACTCAGGCGCGAAGAATGGCGCATCGGCGCTGTCGAACTCGTGGCGCACATGCACCACCAGGTCACCGCGCTGGCGCGCCGCTGCCAGCAGCCTGGCGGCATTGTCGGCCGCCTGGTCGGCACCCTCCAGGGCCCACTTGCCGCCCGGGAAGTAGTCGTTCTGGATGTCGATGATGATCAGCGCTTGCTTGCTCATGCTGCCTCCTGTGGCAGTAGTCGTTGTGTGAGGTTAGTTATAGGCTGTGTGCACCGACCTGACGATTGGCGTGACCGACACTATGCGGGCAAAAACTGACACCTCTGCCAACCTGGACATTGGCCTGCTGTTGTATCCCGGCGTGCAGCGCGCCGCCGTGCATGGCCTGGCCGACCTGTTCCTGGTGGCCAACCGGGTTGCTGCCGAGCTGGGCGCCGTCGACTTGCCGCCGGTGCGCATCAGCTATTGGCAGGCAGATGCGGCAGGGCAGTTGTTGCCAGCTGTTGATAGCTCGCCAGTCGTTGTACCGGGCCTGCGCGTACTGATCATTCCGCCAAGCCTGGAATCGGCACCACCGGGCGAGTTGCTCCAGCGCCACCGCGCGTCTTTGTGTCAGCTCCACGCGAGCGGCACAGTGCTGGCGTCGGTGTGTATCGGGGTGTTCTTCATCGCCGCCAGCGGCCTGCTCGATGGCCGCCCGGCCTGTACCCACTGGAACTACGTGCATGCACTCGCCCAGCGTTATCCAAAAGTGCGGGTAGAGGCTCAGCAGCCGTTGCTCGATGACGGTGACATTGTCACTTCGGCCGGGCTGATGGCCTGGACCGACCTGGGTCTGCGTTTGCTGGAACGGTTTCAGGGAGCAACGGTGGCGCGGGAGACGGCCCGCTACCTCGCGGTCGATCCGGTCGCGACGCCGTTACCTGGTGCGGTGTTCAACCCGCGCCTGGACCACGGCGACGAGGCTGTGCTGAAAGTGCAGCACTGGCTGCAGGGCGATCGCGGGCAGGATGCAGGCCTTGCTGCAATGGCGGCGTGCGCCGGGCTGGAGGAACGCACCTTCCTGCGGCGCTTTCGGGCAGCCACGGGTTTGCGCCCGACCGAGTACTGCCAGCAGGTCAGGGTGGGGCGGGCGTGTCGCTTGCTGGAATTCACCCGGCGCAATGTCGAGCAGATCGCCTGGGGCGTGGGTTACCAGGACGCAAGTGCGTTTCGCAAAGTGTTCCAACGCATCACCGGACTGACGCCGAGCGATTACCGGCGGCGGTTTGCGGTGACAGGGTAGGGCTCGGAAACCACTTGACCTTGACCTTGCTTGAGGTTTTACCCTGCCGTGCATCGCGCTGCATGCGTCCTTGACCAGGAGACCGTTGATGACGGCAAGCCCTCATGCCCTGTGGTTCACACAGATGATCGAATACCAAGTGCCGAGCATATACCAGCACGCCCTGGTCCAGGCCCTGGTAGCCCGCAGCGAGGCGCTGGCTAACCGCTGCGAAGGGCTGCAAGGTGTCAGCATCCAGGCCAGCGACGACGGCAGCCGGGTACTCCAGTACCTGCAGTGGCAGTCGCGTCAGACGTGGGCTGCGGCGGCTGCCTGCTTTGTCGAGGAGCCGTTCCTTGAACTGCTTGCCCGGCACCAGGCGCGTGGCGTCAACTTTGCCGCGTACCAGGCGGTACGCAGCCTGGTACGGGGTGAAGATGGCGGCCTGCATTGCCAGGTGGGCAACCCTCAGGCGTACCAAGGTGCATAGTGCGGATAGCGGTCCAGTCGGGCGCCGATGACCATTTCGCTGACCCAGGCCGCCAGGATCGAACTGTAGGCCTTCTGGCTCTCCTCGCTGGACAATGCGTGGTCGGCACCGTCGACAATACGATGGGTCAGCGAATGGGCGCTGATGAAAGCCGAACGGTAGCTCATCAGCGTGCTGTGCGGCACATAGTCGTCCTGCTCGGACTCCACCAGCAACACATCCCCGCTGAATTCGGCACAGGCCGCCAGCGCACGGTTGTCGGCCGGGCCCAGCGGTCGCTGGCGGTAGGCGTTCAGCCGTTGCCGGTCGAGGGTTTGCTTGGGCATATCCCATTCATCGTCCCAGTACATGGCGGGTACCCGCAGGGCCAGCCATCTGACCGACCGCTCGCGGGTCAGCAAAGTCGCCAGGTAGCCACCATAGCTGCTGCCGATGATGGCGATCGCCTGCGGATCGACCGCGGGGTGGCCGGCAAGCCGGTCGTACGCCACCATCAGGTCCTGCAGGTTCTGCTCGCGGGTGACGGTCAGCCGCTGGCTTGCGGTTTTTTCATGGCCGCGCAGGTCGAAGGTCATGCATACGCAACCCAACCCGGTGATGTGCCGGGCACGGGCCAGGTCGCGTTGCTGGCTGCCGCCCCAGCCGTGCACGAAGAGAATGCCCGGCATCTGGCTGCCGGGGCTGACCAGGGTGCCAACGATGCTGTCGTTTTCAACTTGCAGTTCAACGGTTTCACTCTGAATGGCCATGCTCGCGAATCCGCGCAAATTTGCTGAGTTGTCCGAGTTCACTGTCGTTTCCTTGATAGAAGAGGGTGGCATCAGAGGGGAGGTCAGGGGTACCGAACACTTCATGGGTGGACGCGTGCACTCGTTGCAATGCAGGGTCGTCGGCAAACGCCTGCAGGGCCAGCAGTTCGGCACTGCTGGCGCCGCCCAGGCGCCAGGACTGCTCGAGTACACCGCTGCGCAGGTGGCCTTGAGGGTCGCGGCCGCGAGCAATGTCGTAGTTGCGGCGTGAGGCGATGAAGCCCGGGAAGTGCTGCTCGGCAGCCTGCTCGTAGGCAATGGCCTGGTTGATCGCCAGGCGCAGGTGGTCTTCCAGTGGCAGTTGCAGCAGCGCCTGATAGTCGCCACGTACCACCACCAGGTCCGAGCCGCCATAGACCTCGGCTCCTTGATGGTCGTGGGTCAGCTGCTGGGTACCGTGATAGCTGCAGGTCAGGCCGGCAACGCGCACCTGGCCGACACTGAAGGTTTCGACCTTGCTCAGGTCTTCTTCAAGCACCAGTCCCCACAATGCCAGCTGCTGGTCGTCCATGCTGGCCAGCAGGGGCTCCAGCGCATCCGCGCTGTCGATAACCTGCTGCCCGCGGCCGGCACAGGCCAGCACAGGCTTGACCCGCAACGGGCCGTCCATCAGCAACAGCTGAGCAGCGGTACGGGCGTCGGCCTTGCTGAACACGGTATAGCCGCGCAGCAGGGCGTCGCTGGCCTGCCGGGCGAAGGCATCGGTCCAGCCAGGCGGGAAGCTTGCATTGGCGGGCAGGGGGTGGGAGATCGCCTTGGTCGCCATATAGGGGCTGGTGACCACGCCGCCGAACAGGTCCTGCTCGTCGCAGATGCCGATGGTGGCCTGTCGCTGGGGGTCGATCAGCGTTTCGGTGGGCAAGTAGTAGTAGCCGTCGTCGGCGGTTGGCGGGTCGGCCGGTTTCATGTGCGGGCAACCCAGCAGGCGCGCCAGGCCATCGGCAAGCTTCTGGTGTACGGCACGCTCGTGATCGGGTGTGCTGGCGCGGGTGTCGAGCAGCACCACGGCAGTTTTCGGCTTGCAGACACTGGGCATGGTCATTTGCCTGTGTGCAGTGAATGTACTGCGTGTGAAGCCGGCATCTTGCGGAAGTTCAGTAGGACGTGATCGGTGGTCCTCGCCCGGTTGTAGGAAGCGTCTGATTGCACAAGGCATGGCGGGCAATACATGCCTTGTCTTGGTCGACGTGATTGCAGGGGCTGGGCGGCTGTTCCATTATCGGAGCATTGGACCAACCGTGATGTAGCCGCAGGAGAGCGCATGAACGTTCAGACCACCCTTGAGCCAAGCGTACCGCAGCGACTGGCGCGCGTGCGCCAGACCATGGCCGCCGGCGGCATCGATGCCTTGCTGGTGCCTTCGGCTGACCCGCACCTTTCCGAATACCTGCCCGGTTACTGGCAGGGGCGCCAGTGGCTGTCGGGGTTTCACGGCTCCGTGGGCACGCTGGTGGTCACCCCTGACTTTGCCGGCTTGTGGGTCGACAGCCGCTATTGGGAGCAGGCGGAGCATGAGCTGGCCGGCAGCGGCATCGAACTGATGAAGCTTGTGCCGGGCAAACCCGGTGCGCTGGAATGGCTGGGTGAAAACGTCAAGTTGGAGGGTAGCGTCGCGGTGGATGGTGCGGTCATGGCCCTGGCGTCGGCACGCCAGTTGGGCGAACGGCTCAAGGCCCGTGGGGCGCGACTGGTGACGGACCAGGACGTGCTTGGGCAGGCCTGGGAAGGGCGCCCGGGTCTGCCAGGTAACCCGGTGTACCAGCACTTGCCGCCACACGCCACGGTGAGCCGGGCGGAAAAGCTCGCGCAGCTGCGCAAGGACATGCACGCCAAGGCGGTCGACTGGCACTTCATCGCTACCCTCGATGACATTGCCTGGCTGTTCAACTTGCGGGGCAGCGACGTCTCCTATAATCCGGTGTTCTTGGCATTCGCCCTGATTAATCAGCAACAGGCCATCCTTTTTGTCGGCCCGGACAAGCTCGATGCGCACCTGCGTCAGGTGCTGGCGGCCGACGGCATCGAGGTGCGCGACTATAACGAAGCAGGCCAGGCGCTGGGTGCGGTACCGGCCAGCGGCCGGCTGTTGGTGGATCCGGCGCGGGTCACCTGCGGCTTGCTGGATAACCTGCCTGCAGAGGTGGAGCTGGTCGAGGGGGTCAACCCCACTACCCTGAGCAAGTCATGCAAAGGTGGCGAAGACCTGGTGCACATTCGTCAGGTGATGGAGCAGGACGGCGCTGCCCTATGCGAATTCTTCGCCTGGTTCGAGGCCAGCCTGGGGCGGGAAGTCATCACCGAGTTGACCATCGACGAGCAACTGAGCGCTGCGCGTGCACGCCGCCCAGGTTTCGTTTCGTTGAGCTTCTCGACCATCGCCGCTTTCAATGGCAATGGCGCGATGCCGCATTACCGTGCCACCGAGCACGCACATGCGGTCATCGAGGGCGATGGTTTGCTGCTGATCGATTCGGGTGGGCAATACCTGGGGGGTACCACCGACATCACCCGCATGGTGCCGGTGGGCGAGCCCAGCCTTGAACAGAAGCAGGATTGCACGCGCGTACTCAAGGGCATGATCGCGTTGTCGCGCGCCAGCTTCCCGCGCGGGGTGCTGTCGCCGTTGCTCGATGCCATCGCCCGGGCTCCGCTGTGGGCTGACCAGGTCGATTATGGTCACGGCACGGGGCATGGGGTGGGCTATTTCATGAACGTTCATGAGGGGCCGCAAGTGATTGCCTACCAGGCGGCAGCCACGCCGCAGACCGCGATGCAGGCGGGCATGATCAGCTCGATCGAACCGGGCACGTATCGCCCCGGCCAGTGGGGCGTGCGCATCGAAAACCTGGTAGTCAACCGTGAGGCGGGCAAGAGTGCCTTCGGCGACTTCCTGAAATTCGAGACATTGACGCTGTGCCCGATCGACACCCGCTGCTTGCTGCCCAAGTTGCTGGCCGAGGAAGAGCTGCAGTGGTTGAACGACTATCACTCCACGGTGCGCGAGCGCCTGGCGCCCCTGCTCAATGGCGAAGCGCTGGCCTGGCTGGAGGCGCGTACCGCACCCCTCTAAGGAGCAAATTAAAAGGGCAGCTTCAGCGCTGCCCTGTTGCTACTTGCAGACGACGATCATGCTGCGGCTGGTGTAGCCCGCCGGGTTGATCCCGAACAGGTAGTCACCCTGCTCTTCGTCGGTGTCACCTGAGCGGGCGATGACCCTGTAGCCTCGTGCGCTGCACGAACTCGCGGCCTTGCTGTAGCACTTGTCCCATGAGGAGGAGAGGCCAGAGCAATTGATATGCAGCCCCTTCTTCCCGCGTTTGACCTCAGTCTTGGCCGTGGCGGCACATCCAGCAATTGCCAAGATGGCCAGGATGAGCAAAATACGTTTCATTCCTGTCCTTAAATGCAGGGCGGTCCAGTGTCTGGCCCTGTCGTTATCGCTTCGAATCTTCCTGAAAGTTCCCCAGCGTCCGTGGTCGGCTCAGTAGATAGCGTAAAGATGATGATTCTGTGACAGCTTAATCAGCGAGACGGGTCGCTTCAATCACTATTCCCGTCTCAAATGAAAATATTTCTCATATCAGTCTGCGGCGATGGCCGGGCTCGGCTCCTTGCGCATGGACAGGGTCGTACCGACCGAGGCGGTAATGATTGCCAGAATCGCCAGCCACTGGGTAACCGTCAGCACCTCGCCGAGGAACAGCAGCCCGGACAGCGCACCGAACGCCGGTTCGATACTCATCAGGGTGCCGAAGGTGCGCGCCGGAATGCGCGTAAGGGCAACCATTTCCAGGCTGTAGGGCAGGGCGGTGGAGAGTATTGCGACTCCAATCGCCATCGGGATCACGGCGGGCGTCAGGAGTGCGGCGCCGGCGTGGACAATACCGATGGGGGCGACGAACAGGGCGGCGACCACTACCCCTAGCGCCGCAGTCTGGATGCCGTGTTCGGCGCCGGCACGCTGCCCGAACAGGATGTACAGCGCCCAGCAGACACCAGCGCCCAGGGCGTAGGCCGCGCCCACCGGGTCGAGTGCCTGGCCGCTGTGGCCTGCTGGCAGCAACAGCAGCAGGCCGGCGATGGCCAGGCCGATCCACACGAAGTCGATCGCCCGCCGCGAGGAAAAGATCGCCACTGCCAGCGGGCCGGTGAACTCCAGCGCAACGGCGATACCGATCGGTACGGTTTGCAGCGCCATATAGAAGAGGAAGTTCATGCCGCCCAGGGCCATGCCATAGATGATGACATTGCGCAGTGCGCTGGCAGTCATGCGCACTCGCCATGGCCGCAGGATCAACAGCATGATGATGCTGGCGAAGATCAGGCGCAGGGTGGTGGTGCCTTGAGCGCCGATGATGGGGAACATGCTTTTGGCCAGGGAGGCGCCGGTCTGGATCGAGGCCATGGCGATGAGCAGCAGGCCGATCGGGAAGAGGGTAGCGGCCAGGCTGCGGGGCTGGGTGTTCATTTAGGTGGGGGAATCCTTGGGCGGGCTTGGGGGTGTGCGCAGTATAGTGCGCAAAGGTGGTTGGGTGGTGCAAGGGGGTTGTGGCGGGCACCTGGCGGTCTTGATATGGTCTTTTCCCCGTATATTTCACTTTCTTGAAATTAAAGGTTGACGCCCTTTCGAATCCCCTTATAATGCGCCCCACTTCCAGCGACAA
>NZ_JABMCN010000156.1 GCF_013179515.1 Pseudomonas sp. CM27 | reverse complement strand
TCATGTTGGAACCCACTGCGTACAGGGCGTCTACCTTGCCACGCGCGTAGTCACCCACCTGACGGTGGCCTTCTTCCGCCCATTGCCCCAGTTCGCCGATATCCCCAAGCACCAGGACGGTGCGTCCGGAAAAGCCGGCGAGTATATCAATGGCTGCGCACATCGAGGTGGGATTTGCGTTGTAACTGTCGTCGATCACGCGCACGCCGTTTGCCGCAATCTGCGCCACGGTGCGGCCCTTGACCGGTTGCACGGCCGCCAGGCCGGCGGCGATGCCGCTCAGGCTCAGACCAACGGCGTGGGCAGCTGCAGCCGCCGCCAGGGCGTTGCTGACATTGTGCTCACCCAGCACATTCAGTTGCACATCGACCGTTTCACCGGCGCCGTGCAGCGTGAACGATGGGCAACCACGGGCATCGCGACCGATGCGTGTGGCGTAGAAATCGGCCCGCTCGTTGCTGCGAGCAAAAGTGATGACCTGGTGCGACCCGGCACGGGCCTTCCAGGTGGCAAAAGCCTTGTCGTCCAGATTGAGCACGGCGATACCGCCCTCGCCCAGGCCTTCGAGGATCTCGCCCTTGGCCTCGACGATCTTCTCCGGGCCACCGAACTCGCCTACGTGGGCAGTACCGGCGTTGTTGATGATGACAACCTGAGGCTTGGTCAGGCCGACGGTGTAACGGATTTCGCCAATGCGCGAAGCGCCCAGCTCGATCACCGCGGCGCTGTGCTCCGGAGCGATTTCCAGCAGGGTAAGCGGCGCGCCAAGATCGTTGTTGAGGTTGCCGCGGGTGGCGTGCACAAGGCCCCGGGTACGCAGGATGCTGGCGAGCATCTCCTTGACCGTGGTCTTGCCACTGGAACCGGTAATGGCCACCACCGGCTTGTCGAAACCGGCGCGGTTCAGGGCGCCCAGCTGACCCAGTGCCAACCGGCAATCCTTGACCAGCAATTGCGGCAGGTCGACGTCGGCTACTTCACGCTCGACCAGGGCAGCTACTGCACCTTTGGCTTTGACATCAGCCAGGTAGTCATGGCCATCGAAACGCGGGCCGGCCAAGGCGACAAACAGTTGCCCGGTGCCGACGCTGCGGCTGTCGATGCTGACACCGGTGAATGTGGCATCGGCACCGATTTGCTGAGCATCCAGTGCTGCGGTCAGCTGGCTGAGCGACATCGGCTTAAGCATGTGGAGCCTCCCAGGCGGCAAGTGCCTTCTCGGCTTCGGTCAGGTCGGAAAAATCATGGCGCTCGCCATTGATCTCCTGGTAATCCTCGTGTCCCTTGCCGGCCAGCACGATCACATCATTGGCGCCAGCAGAAGCAATCAGGTGTGCAATGGCGTCGCCACGGCCGGCGACGAACTCGACGTCGTCAGGCTTGGTGAAACCGGGGCGTATGTCGTCGAAGATGCGCAGCGGGTCTTCGCTGCGCGGGTTGTCATCGGTGACCAGCACGCGGTCGGCCAGGCGCTCGGCCACCTCGGCCATCAGCGGGCGCTTGCCGCGGTCACGGTCGCCGCCGCAGCCGAACAGGCACAGCAGCTTGCCGTGGGCGTGCGGGCGCAGGGCTTCGAGCACTTTCTCGAGCGCGTCAGGGGTGTGCGCGTAGTCGACCACCACCAACGGCTTGTCACCGCCACCCAGGCGCTGCATGCGACCCACCGGCCCCTGCAGTTGCGGGATCACCTTGAGGATCTCGTCCAGCGCATAATCCAGCGCCAGCAGGGTCGCCACGGCAGCCAGTACGTTGCTGAGATTGAAGCGGCCCAGCAGCTGGCTGCGCAGGGTCCGCTCGCCCTGGCCGGTGACCAGTGTGGCGCACACGCCACCGTCACTGAACTTCGCCGTGTGGCAGTACAGCGAGGCGTCCGGGTTTTCCAGGCTATAGCTGAGCAGCCGGGTCTCGATATGATCGGTACTCGGGCGACGGGCAAAAGCTTGTGCCAGGCGACGGCCAAAATCGTCATCCAGGTTCACCACCTGGCAACGCAGGCTGCGCCAGGCGAACAGCTTGGCCTTGGCAGCCTCGTAGGCCTGCATGCTGCCGTGGTAGTCCAGATGATCACGCGACAGGTTGGTCATCACCGCGATATCGAATTCCAGCGCCGCCACCCGGCCCTGCTCCAGGGCATGCGAGGACACCTCCATCGCCACGGCCTTGGCGCCGGCTTTTCTCAGGTCGTACAGGGTCGACTGCACCGCGATCGGGTCCGGCGTGGTCAGGCGACCGCTTTGCAGCTCGCCGTAAAAGCCGGTGCCCAGGGTGCCGATCAGGCCGCAACGCTGGCCCAGCAGGTCCAGCGCCTGGGCCACCAGCTGGGTGACGCTGGTCTTGCCGTTGGTGCCGGTGACGCCGATCAGGTTCAGCTGGCGGCTCGGTTCGCCATAGAAACGCCCGGCGATATCCGAAAGCTGGGCGATCAGGCCCTTGACCGGGATCAACGCCACATCGGTCAGCGGCAGCACGTTGGCGCCCTGCTCTTCGTAGGCCACGGCGGCAGCGCCACGGGCCAGGGCATCGGCAATGTGCTCGCGGCCATCGACCTTGGCACCCGGCACGGCCAGGAACAGGTCACCCGGGCGCACATTGCGGCTGTCCAGGGTGAGTTCACGGATCAGCGGGTCGCGGCTGGCGTGGGCGAAAAGTTTGCTTAATGGCATTGTCATCATCCACGCCCTCCCTTGGCGGCTGCTGCATTGACTTGCGGTTGTTCGGTTGGTGGCGGCAGGTTGTCTGGCGGCACGTTCATCAGGCGCAGGGTGCCGGACATGACCTTGCTGAACACCGGTGCCGAAACCAGGCCACCGAAGTAGCCGCCCTTGCCTGGCTCGTCGATCACCACGACGATGGCGTAGCGCGGGTCGCTCATCGGCCCGAACCCGGCGAACAGCGAGCGGTAGGCGTTTTCGGTGTAGCCCTTGGAGCCCACCGTGGCCTTGCGCGCAGTACCGGACTTGCCGGCCACGTGATAGAACGGCACCTGGGCGCGGAACACGCCGCGCGGCGCTTCGATCACCTGCTGCAGCATGCCCTGGACGGTTTCGGCGGTTTCCTTCGGGATCGCCTGAACGGCCTCCGGGGCCTTGTCGACCTTGAGGATCGACAGCGGCACCATCTTGCCGTCGTTGGCCAGTGCCGCGTAGGCATGCACCAGCTGCAGGGCGGTTACCGACAGACCGTAGCCATAGGACAGGGTGGCGGTCTCGGCCTTGCGCCACTCACGGTGGTTGGGCAGGTTGCCGACACGCTCACCCGGGAAGCCCAGGCCGGTGTACTGGCCCAGGCCAACCTGGGACATCACCCGGTAAATGGCCTCGCCGCCAATGTCGAAGGCGATCTTGCTCATGCCGACGTTACTGGAGTTGATCAGGATGCCGGTCAGGTCGAGGATCGGGCCCTCGCTGCGCGACACGTCCTTGATGGTGTAGCGGCCGATCTGCAGGCTGCCCGGGTAAACCTCGACCTTGTCGGTGGTTTTCCAGCGGCCACTCTGCAGCGCCGCGCTCATGGAGATCGGCTTGACCGTGGAGCCCGGCTCGAACACGTCGATGATCGCCCGGTTGCGCATCGCCGCCGGGAACATGCTGCGGCGGTTGTTGGGGTTGTAGGTGGGCTGGTTGACCATCGCCAGCACTTCACCGGTCTTGACGTCCATGATCACCAGGCTGCCGGCCTTGGCGTCCTGTTCGGCAATGGCGTTGCGCAGCTCGCGGGTGGCCAGGTACTGCAGGCGCAGGTCTATCGACAACGCCAAGGTCTTGCCGGCCTTGGCGTTCTTCGTGACCTGGATGTCCTTGATCAGCCGGCCGCGCCGGTCCTTGATCACCTGCCGCTTGCCGGGCACGCCGGCCAGCCATTCGTCATAGGCCAGTTCCACCCCTTCGCGACCGTGGTCGTCGAGGTCGGTGAAGCCGACCATGTGCGCGGTGACATCACCGGCCGGGTAGAAACGGCGGAATTCTTCCAGGCCATACACGCCCGGCACTTTCAGGTCGAGCACGTGCTGGCCCTGCTCCGGGGTCAGGCCACGCACCAGGTAGATGAACTCTTTACTGGCCTGCTGGGTCAGGCGCTCGGTCAGCTGCTGCGGGTTCTGCCCCAGCGCGGCGGCCAACTGCGGCCAGCGTTCGCGGGACGCCTGCATTTCCTTGGGGTTGGCCCACAAGGTGGTGACCGGGGTACTCACGGCCAGTGGCTCACCGTTGCGGTCGGTGATCAGGCCACGGTGTGCCGGGATGGGGATATGCCGCAAGCTGCGCGCATCGCCCTGGCCCTTGAGGAAGGCACGGTCGACCACTTGCAGGTCGATGATGCGCCAGCAGATGGCACCGACCATGATCGCCAGCAGGCCGATCACCACGCGGAAGCGCCACGGGTAGAGTGCGCCTTCGAGTTTCATCATGGCGCCACCATCCGTACTTCGTCAGCCGAAGGCACGCGCATCTTCAGTTGCTCGGAAGCCAGGCTCTCGATGCGGCTGGCGGCGGTCCAGGTGCTTTGCTCCAGGATCAACCGGCCCCATTCGGCCTGGGCCTTGTCACGCTCGCTCAATTCACCATACAGGGTATTGAGCAGCTGGCGGTTCCAGTGCGCGCTGTAGGACACCGCGATGGCCGAAACCAGCACGCCGACGAACAGCAGGAGCATCAGGAAGCTTCCGCCTGGCAAGGGTTTGGCAAAGAGCCTGCTCACCGCAGCTTCTCCGCCACACGCATGACGGCGCTACGCGACCGCGGGTTGGCCTTGAGCTCGGCTTCGGAGGCGAACTGGGCTTTGCCGATGAGCTTTACTTTCGGTTCGAAGGCCTTGTGCTGAACCGGCAGGTTGCGCGGCAGGTTGTCGGCCTCGCCCTTCACCAGCTTGCGCATGAACAGTTTGACGATGCGGTCTTCCAGCGAGTGGAAGCTGATCACTGCCAGGCGGCCGCCAATCTCGAGCGCATCCAGGGCGGCCTCAAGACCGGCCTCGAGGTCGCCCAACTCGTTGTTGACGTGGATGCGCAGGCCCTGGAAGGCGCGGGTAGCCGGGTTCTTGCCTTTCTCCCAGGCAGGGTTGGCGACCTTGAGCACTTCCGCCAGGTCGGCGGTACGGGTGAACGGCTGCTTTTCGCGGCGCTCGACCACGGCACGCGCCATGCGGCCGGCAAAGCGCTCTTCACCGTACTCCTTGAACACGCGAGCGATTTCCTCGACCGGCGCAGTGGCAATGAACTCGGCGGCACTGATGCCCTGCCCCGGGTTCATGCGCATGTCCAGCGGGCCATCATTGAGGAAGCTGAAGCCGCGCTCGGGGTCATCCAGCTGCGGCGAAGACACGCCCAGGTCCAGCAATACGCCGCTGACCTTGCCGTGCAAGCCACGCTCGGCCACTTCCGCGCCCAGCTCGGCAAAGCTGCGCTGCACAATGACAAAGCGGCCGTCTTCGGCCGCCAGCGCTTGCCCTGTGGCAATCGCCTGTGGATCTTTGTCGAAGCCCAGCAGCCGCCCTTGCGGCCCGAGCTTGCTGAGGATCAGCCGGCTGTGTCCGCCACGGCCAAAGGTGCCGTCCAGATAGCAACCGTCGGCGCGCAGGGCCAATGCCTCGACAGCTTCGTCGAGCAGGACGGTGATGTGGTTGAAGCCGCTATCTATGGTCACAGGATCAGGTCACGCAATTCGTCGGGCATGGCGCCCGGTTGTTGGATAGCTGCAAGATCGGCTGCCGAAACCGCGTTCCAGGCATCTTCGTCCCACAGCTGGAATTTGTTCAGTTGCCCCACAAGCATCGCCTTCTTGTCGAGCTTGGCGTACTCCCGCAAACGGGGCGGTACCAGGAAACGCCCACTGCCATCGAGCTCCAGGTCAACCGCATTACCGATCAGCAAACGCTGCAGGCGGCGGTTTTCCTCACGCAACGATGGCAAGGCACGCAACTTGGCTTCTATCTGTTCCCACTCGTCGAGGGGATAAACACACAAGCAGGGATCCACAGCATCAATGGTCACGATCAGCTGGCCATTGCAACGCGAATCGAGCTCGTCACGGTACCGGCTCGGCATGGCGAGACGGCCCTTGGCATCGAGGCTGACGGCGTTGGCTCCGCGGAACACGGCTGCGATTCCCCACAATGGTAGCTTTTTTGTGTCAGAAAACCCACTTCATCCCACTTTCTGCCACTTGCGCACACTATAGGAATCCGCCCGCAGCACCGTCAAGGCACGTTCATGAGGAAAAGTCTTACAGGACCGAGATTTAGCGCGATAAAGGAATGTGGAAGGAATACCAATGGGAAAAAAACGCGATAAAAATCAAACCCACGCAAGCAGATGGAGTTCGAAGTTAAAGTGATTTATCAAGAGTAAGATTTTTTCGGTCTTACCAGAGGGCGCTGCTGACGATTACAGCAGGGAAGGAAAGGTGGAGAGTCGATCTGTAAGCCGGGTTTTGTCGAGGACAGTCATTCCTCTACGACGGCCATCACTGGACGCCTCTAGCAACCTACCCGGTTCCGACGCGGGCCACGCCTGATGGAACCCTATTTGGTCTTGCTCCGAGTGGGGTTTACCTAGCCACGAACTGTTGCCAGCCGTGCGGTGCGCTCTTACCGCACCTTTTCACCCTTACCGGCACCGAAGTGCTTAGGCGGTTATTTTCTGTGGCACTTTCCGTAGGCTCGCGCCTCCCAGGCGTTACCTGGCACTCTGCCCTATGGAGCCCGGACTTTCCTCCCCCGCCTTTTGCGGAACAAAAGACGGCAGCGACTGTCCGATCGACTCTCCGCCGACAAGGTTAACGGCACACGCGCCCAAGAACAAGTGATACCGGCATTTATATCAAACTGCCACTATTCGGCTTTCTGTTTTTCCAGGGCAAGTTGATACAACAGATTCTTCCTTACCCCGGTAATTTCAGCGGCAAGCGCCGCCGCGCGCTTGAGCGGCAACTCGGCCAGAAGCAAATCGAGCACCCGCTGCGCTTCGACGCTGATGGCCTGTTCGCCTTCAGGTGCACTCCAGCCACCCACCAGCACCACGCACTCACCGCGCTGCTGATTGCTGTCACCGGCAACGAAGGCACGCAGCTCAGCCAGGGGCAGACCCTTGAGGGTCTCGAATGTCTTGGTCAGTTCGCGCGCGAGCAAGGCCGGGCGATCACCACCAAAGACGGCCTCCATGTCTTCAAGGCATTCCAGGATGCGGTGCGGCGCCTCATAGAAGATCAGCGTGCGCGGCTCTTCCTTTACCTGCTCCAGACGCGCCCGGCGCCCCGCAGTCTTGGCCGGCAGGAAGCCTTCGAAAATGAAGCGGTCCGACGGCAGGCCGGCGGCCGACAGCGCGGCGATCAAGGCGCAGGCACCCGGCACCGGCACCACGCTCACCCCTGCGGCCCGCGCCTGGCGTACCAGGTGGTAGCCGGGGTCGGAGATCAGCGGCGTGCCGGCATCGGAGACCAGCGCCACATTCTCGCCGGCCAGCAGTTTGGTAAGAAAACGCCCGCCCTCGTCACGCTCGTTGTGCTCATGGCACGCTGCCAGCGGCGTGTCGATACCGAAGTGCTGCAGCAGGCGGACCGAATGACGGGTGTCTTCGGCGGCGATCAGCGCCACGTCCGCCAGCACCTTCAGCGCCCGGGCGCTCATGTCGTCAAGGTTGCCGATGGGGGTTGCCACCACATACAGCGTCCCCACCGCGGATTTCGAAGCCCCTGCCACATCAGTCACTGCGCACACCTGTCATTCGGATCAAAGGCGCCATTGTAGCCCGAGCGCCCGTAACAGGGCGCAAAGAACTTCGCCAGCGATCGGCGCCAGGCCACCTATAGTGAAGGATCGACACAGCAACATCGCGCCCCGGCCAGTGCTTGGGTACAATTGCCGGCCAACTTGATCGAGTAACAGGACCTTTACATGATCGCTTGCCTGCGGCTGCTCACAGCCCTCTGCCTCGCTGCCTTGCTGGCGGCCTGCGCCAGCTCGCCCTCATCCAGCCTGGGCGAACTGCCGCGCACCCCGGACGCCAGCATCGAGCAGTTGCTGGAAAAGGCTGCTTCCAGCAAGTCTGCAGAAGACGCTGCGCTGCTGCGCCTGAGCGCGGCCGACCTGGCCTACAAGCAGAAGGACTTCCCGCGCGCCGCGCGCATCCTCGAGCAGGTCCCGATGGACACGCTCAAGCCGGCCCAGCAAGTGTTCGCCAGCACCCTGGCGGCCGAGCTGGCCATGAGCCGCAACCAGCCCAAGGCAGCCTTGACTGCCCTGGCCCACCCCAGCCTGCAGCGCGTTGCCGAGCTGCCTGAAGCGCAGCAAGTGCGTACCTACAGCGTGCACGCCGCCGCCCTCGAAGCCGACGGCCAGGCGCTGCCTGCCGCGCAACAGCGCATGCTGCTGGGCCCGCTGCTCAGCGGCCAGGCCGCCAGCGCCAACAACGACGCCATCTGGGCCCTGGTCGCCTCGCTGCCGGCAGAGCAACTGCAGCAACCTGGCAACGACCAGACCCTGGCTGGCTGGACCAGCCTGGCCTTCGCCGTGAAAAGTGCCGGCACCCTGGAACAGCAGCAGGCGGCTATCGAGGACTGGGTGAAACAGCACCCGGACCACCCTGCCGCCAAGCAACTGCCGACAGCCCTGACCAAGCTCAAGGAACTGGCCAGCCAGCCGCTGACCAAAATCGCCCTGCTACTGCCTCAGGAAGGCCCGCTGGCCGGGGTTGCCCGCGCCTTGCGTGACGGCTTCATGGCCGCCCACTTCCAGGCCCAGCAAGCCGGCCAGGCAGCACCTGCGGTGCAGTTGTTCGACAGCTCGCGCATCGGCTCGCTCGACGACTTCTATCGCCAGGCCCAGGCCGCTGGCGTGCAACTGGTCATTGGCCCACTGGAAAAACCACTGGTGAAGCAACTGGCCGCCAAACCGCAACTGCCGATCACCACCCTGGCACTGAACTACGCTGACGCTGGGCAGAAAGCCCCGCCGCAGCTGTTCCAGTTCGGCCTGGCTGCCGAAGACGAGGCCCGCGAGGTATCCCGCCGCGCCCGCGCCGACGGCATGGTTCGCGCGGTAGCCCTGGTGCCGAGCGGCGAATGGGGTGACCGCGTGCTGGCCGCCTTCCGCCAGGACTGGGAAGGTAATGGCGGCACCCTGCTCGCCGCCCAGCGCATCGCCCAACCAGTTGCCCTGGCCCAGCAGATCGCCGATCTGTTCCAGCTGCGCCAGAGCGAAGGCCGAGCCAAAAGCCTGCAAAGCACGGTCGGCGGCAGCATTTCCGCACAACCATCGCGCCGCCAGGATATCGACTTCATCTTCCTTGCCTCGACCCCGCAACAGGCGCAGCAGATCAAGCCGACCTTGAACTTCCAGTACGCCGGTGACGTGCCGGTCTACGCCACCTCGAACCTGTACAGCGCCAGCGGTGACGTGAACCAGTACAACGACATGAACGGTATCCGCTTCTGCGAAACGCCGTGGCTGCTCGACACCAGCAACAGCCTGCGCCAGCAGGTCGTGCAGCAGTGGCCACAGGCCGCCGGCAGCCTGGGCCGCCTGTACGCCATGGGTGTCGATGCCTACAGCCTGGCGCCACGCCTGGGCCAGCTGAAAGCGCTGCCGGACAACCGCATTTTGGGCCTGTCGGGCAGCTTGAGCATCAACCCCAACCAGCGCGTCGAGCGCCAGCTGCCATGGGCCGAGTTCGCCGGCGGCCAGGTCAAGCGCCTGCCTGACACCCCGCGCTGATGGCAGCAGCATCGCCGACCAGCGCCGGGCAGGCAGCAGAGACCCAGGCCCTTGAGTACCTTCAGGGGCACGGCCTGCAGCTGCTGGCACGCAACTGGCGATGCAAAGGCGGTGAGCTTGATCTGGTCATGCTCGACGCCGATACAGTAGTATTTGTCGAAGTCCGCTACCGGTTGCACGCGGCCTTCGGTGGCGCCCTCGACAGTATCGACGGGCGCAAGCAGAAAAGGCTGGTGCTCGCCGCCAGCCTTTTCCTGCAGAAGGAGCCCCATTGGGGCAACCACCCCTGCCGCTTCGACGTAGTCGCCTTGCAGGGCAGCCACCATGCAGGCAGACCGCTTCAATGGCTGAAAAACGCCTTCGAATGCTGAACCCACTTCGTTTTTTTTGCTCTATGTATCGCGGGCTGGTCGTTGTTGCGCGCCGCACCGGCCACCGCCCCCTTTAAGGTCACCAGATGGACATGCAATCCCGAATCCGCCGGCTGTTCCAGGCCAGCATCGATACCAAGCAACAGGCAATGGACATCCTGGCACCGCACATCGAGCAGGCCAGCCTGGTCATGGTCAATGCGCTGCTCAACGAGGGCAAGATGCTCGCCTGCGGCAACGGCGGCTCGGCCGGCGATGCGCAGCACTTTTCGTCGGAGCTGCTCAACCGCTTCGAGCGCGAACGCCCGAGCCTGCCGGCCATCGCGCTGACCACAGACAGCTCGACCCTGACCTCGATCGCCAACGACTACAGCTACAACGAAGTCTTTTCCAAGCAGATTCGCGCGCTGGGCCAACCCGGCGACGTACTGCTGGCGATCTCCACCAGCGGCAACTCGGCCAACGTGATCCAGGCGATCCAGGCCGCACATGACCGCGAAATGATTGTCGTAGCATTGACGGGTCGCGACGGCGGCGGCATGGCTTCGCTACTGCTGCCCGAGGACGTGGAAATCCGCGTGCCTTCGACCGTTACCGCGCGCATCCAGGAAGTCCACCTGCTGGCGATCCACTGCCTGTGCGATCTGATCGACAGCCAACTGTTCGGGAGTGAAGAATGACCCCTATGCGCCTCGGCCTGATGGCCTTGACCCTTTGCCTGAGCGTCACCGGTTGCAGCTCGGTACTCACCTCTACCCGCAATTCGCCGATCGACGATGATCGCGGTACGCGCACCATCGGCAGCAAGATCGACGATTCGCTGATCGAGACCAAGGCTGCGGTCAACATCGCCAAGGCCAACCCCGACCTGGACAAGGGCTCGCACATCGTCGTCAGCAGCTACAACGGTATCGTGCTGCTGGCCGGGCAAACCCCTCGCGCCGAGCTCAAGAGCCTCGCCGAGCAGACCGCCGGCCAGGTACAACGGGTCAAGAAAGTGCACAACGAGCTGCAGGTGATGCAGCCCTCCTCCATCCTGGCACGCAACAACGACGCCTGGCTGACCACCAAGATCAAGACCCAGATGCTGACCGACAATGCCGTGCCCAGCTCGCGCATCAAGGTGATCACCGAGAACGGTATCGTCTACCTGCTCGGCCTGGTGACCCAGCAAGAGGCCAACTCGGCCACCGCCGTGGTGCAGGGTGTGTCGGGCGTGCAGAAGATCGTCAAGCTGTTCGAGTACATCGACTGATTGCTCAGCCTCTCTTTTCAGAAATCCAGGAAACACCGCATGAAAAAGCTTCTGCTGCCTGCCCTGCTGTCTGGCGCCTTCGCCACACTGGCCGGCTGCTCCACCCCAAGCCTGATCATTCTCAACGATGGGCGTGAAATCCAGGCTGTCGACGCTCCTAAGTACGAGCGTGCCACCGGCTTCTACGAGTTCCAGCAACTCGACGGCAAGCGCACCCGCATCAACAAGGACCAGGTACGCACCATCAGCGACCTGTAACCCTGAACGTGCAGCAAAGAAAAAGGCGATCCGGTTGGATCGCCTTTTTTTTGTTACTTGACCACCTTCAGGCTTGGCCGGCCACTCGGGCGCGGCGGCTGACCGCCACCTTCTGGCGGGCCATCGTCATCTGGCTGAACAGCATCGTCTTCCAGGTCATCTTCACCTTCCATCAGCGACGGCTCGAGCTCGAAGACCATGCCTTGGCCATTCTCGCGGGCATAAATACCCAGAATCGCGGACACCGGCACGAACAGCGAGTGAGCCACGCCACCGAAGCGGCCCTCGAAGCTGACGGCGTCGTTGTCCATGTGCAGGCTGCGCACGGCGCTGGGCGAGATATTCAGGACGATCTGGCCATCACTGGCGAAACCGTCCGGCACCTGCACCTTGGGGTATTCGGCATTGACCAGCATATGGGGCGTGCAATCGTTGTCGACGATCCACTCGTACAGTGCTTTAACCAGATAGGGGCGACTGGAGTTCATCAACGGGCTCCTTAAAGCTTGCGCATTTCACGTTCTACGGAGGACAGGCTGGCCTCGAAAGGCTCGCGGGCAAACTGCCGCTCCATGTAATCCAGCAGCGGCTTGGCCGGCCGCGGCAATTCGATAGCCATTACCGGCAAACGCCAGAGGATGGGCAGTAGACAACAATCGACCAGGCTTTGCTCGTCGCTCATGAAGCAGGCGAACTCATTGAACAGCGGCGAGACCCCGGTAAGGCTCTCGCGCAAGGCCTTGCGTGCCTCGGCACGCGCGGGCTCGCTGCTGCGAGGGTCGAGCACGGTATCTGCCAAGGCACACCAGTCGCGCTGGATGCGGTGCATCAGCAAACGCGTATTGCCCCGCGCCACGGGGTAAACAGGCATCAGCGGCGGGTGCGGGTAACGCTCGTCGAGGTACTCCATCACCACGGTCGACTCATACAACGCCAGGTCGCGATCGACCAAGGTCGGCACGCTGCCATAAGGGTTCACTTCAGCCAGCTTGGGCGGCATGCGCGCAGGGTCGACATCGATGACCTGCACACTGACACCTTTCTCGGCCAGAACGAGGCGTACCCGATGAGAATAATGATCAGCGGGATCGGAATAGCAGGCTAACCGGTTGGTCGCGCCCATGTAACGCCTCCTCGCACGGGATGCTCGTGAAACTGTAAATGAAAACGCGCCCGCGGGGCCCTGGCAGTTTTGCCAGGGCCCCGCGGGCGCGTTCAACAACCAGAAACTACTGCGTGATCAGTGCACGTCCTTCCAGTATTCCCGCTTGAGCAAATAGGCGAATACGAAGAAGAAAGCCAGGTACAGCAACACGTAGGTACCAATGCGCTGGCTTTCCAGTTTTACCGGGTTGGCCGAATAGGCCAGGAAGGTCACCAGGTTCTTGACCTTCTCGTCGAACTGCTCGGTCGTCAGAGTACCGGAATTCGGCGTGATGGTCAGCTGGTCGCAGGCCTCATGGGTCAATGGGCTGCCGGTCAGCGGGTCGAATTGCTTCTTGCCATCGACCACGGTCTGCACCTGCTTGCAGCCAACCACCTGGTTACCCTGCAGGCCGACCAGCACGTTGGGCATGCCGACGTTAGGGAACACCTTGTTGTTCACCCCATAAGGCCGCGACGGGTCCTCGTAGAAGCTGCGCAGGTAGGTGTACAGCCAGTCGGTACCGCGCACCCGGGCCACCAGGGTCAGGTCAGGTGGCGCAGCACCAAACCAGGTCTTGGCGTCGCTGGGCTTCATGCCGATCTGCATGTGATCACCAATCTTGGCACCGGTGAACACCAGTTTCTCGAGCATCAGCTCGTGAGGGATCCCCAGATCATCGGCCACCCGCTCGTAGCGCTGGAACTTGGCGCTGTGGCAACCCATGCAATAGTTGGCAAAGGTACGCGCACCGTCCTGCATGGCGGCCTTGTCGGTCAGGTCGATATCGGCCTTGTCCAGCTCCAGGCCATGTTCGGCAGCAAAGGAAAAGGCAGGCATCACTGCCAGCAAAAATACTGCAATCAACTTTTTCATCAGCCAGTCACCCTTTCCGGAACCGGTTTGGTCTTCTCGAGCCTTGTGTAGAACGGCATCAACAGGAAGTAGGCGAAGTACAACACCGTGCACACTTGCGACAGCAAGGTGCGCCCAGGTGTCGGCGCCAGTACGCCCAGCACGCCGAGGATGACGAAGGCCACACAGAACACCAGCAGGAAGGTCTTGCTGATCCAGCCCTTGTAACGCATGGAGCGCACCGGGCTGCGGTCGAGCCAGGGCAAAACGAACAGTACGGCGATGGCCGCACCCATGGCGATAACGCCCATCAACTTGTCAGGCACAGCACGCAGGATCGCGTAGAACGGC
>NZ_JABMCN010000155.1 GCF_013179515.1 Pseudomonas sp. CM27 | reverse complement strand
GCAATGGCCTGGGGTTCTCGGTGCAGCAGGTGATCGATACCGCCCGGTCGGTGACTGGCCGGCAGATCAATACCCTCGACGCGCCGCGTCGCGCCGGCGACCCGCCGCGGTTGGTGGCAGATGCGAGCAAGGCAATCGATGTGCTGGGTTGGCGGCCGGAGTTTGCATCACTGGAGGAAATTGTGCGCCATGCCTGGGAGTGGGAATTGCAGTATCCGTGGAGCAAGTGCCAGGGCTGACATTTTGGGGGCGCTTTGCGCAATGCCAGTCAGTAAGCAATTGGGGCCGCTTTGCGGCCCATCGCCGGCAAGCCAGGCTCCCACAAGTACGGCGCATGGCTTGAATTCGATGCGGTCTGGGTGGGAGCTGGCTTGCCGGCGATGGAGGAAGCCTCAGTAATAGGTGCGCGGCTGCTCGTCGGCCTTGTTCAACACCGTACCGACCAGGTTCACCGTGGCCAGGTGATGCAGGCAGTCCTCGATTTCCTTCTTGTTGTTCATGCCGTTGGCGACCACCAGCAATACACAATCGAACTTGGGTATCACGGTGATCGCGTCGTCCGAGCTGAGCAACGGTGGCAAATCGAAAATGCAGATGCGCGACTCGTAACGGTTGCGCAAGTCGCCGATCAGGTTGTGCACTTTCGGCGAGGACAGCATCTCGGTCGACAACGGCACCGGCACCCGCGTCGGCAGCACCACAAAACGCGGCAGGGTCGGGTTGACCAGGCAATCCTGCAAGTCAGCCTTGTCGCTCAGAAACTCGTTCAGTGCCTGCTCCATCGGCAGGCCCAGCGTGCTGCCAACCTTGGGCCGACGCAGGTCGAAGTCCACCAGCAATGCGGTCCTGGTGGTGTAGTGGGCGATACTCATGGCCAGGTTGATTGCCAGCACCGTCTTGCCCGCCTCAGGGGTTGGCGAGGTGATGCCCAGGGTACGCCAACCGTTCTCCTCCATGATCCTGAGCACCTGCGTGCGCAGCAGGTCGATCGGCCCGTTCATGTTGGAGTTCTTGTTATAGGCGACGATGCGGTTGCGCTCCAGGTGGTCTGCGCGCAGCGACACCACCTTGGTGTTCACGTAGTCGAACTGGCCAGGCACCTCGGCCAGGGCCGTGCCGGGGGGGGCTGAGACAACCTGGGGAGTGCCCGGGGTAACCTGGTGAATCGTGTTGCCTACAACCGGCTTGATCCTGTCCATCACTGCTTTCCCTATGCAAACCGAGACATGGCCTTGAACAACAGCACATCCAGTGGCATGTAGAACATGTGTACCAGCACTATCATGATAGCCGCCAGCGCCAGTGCCGCCAGAATCAGCCAGTTGCGCCAGCGCTTGCGCCTGGCCACGTCGGCGCGGGTATCGATGTAGGGCAGCGCTACCAGCACCCGCTTGCCCAGCAGGCTTTCCAGGGCCCCGACGCCGCGCACGCGCTGGTTGAGCATCTCCAGCAGCATCACCAGTGCGCCGCCACCGGCCGGTGCCAGCACCAGGCCCAGTGCGGCGATCTTCTTGCGGTTCGGCTTGATCGGTTTCTCGGGCATCAGCGGTGGCTCCAGCAGTACAAAGCGTTCAGCCTTGTTCTCCTGTTCCAGGCTTTCGGTAATCTTCGCGCCCATTTCCTTGGCGCGGATTTCTTCGTACTTCTTGCGGGCGTTGTCATGGTCACGCATCAAGGTCACCAGGCCACGCTCCACTTGCGGCGCCTCGAGGATCTCGGCCTCGTAGCCTTCCATCTTGCGGGTCAATTCGCGCTTCTGCTCGGCCAGCGAACTGATTCGCTCCTGGGCAGCGCTCATCTTGGCACGTACCCGGGCGACGTCGAGGCTGACCGTGGAGGCCACTGCAGTGCGGCCACCGGTGGCCTGAAATGCATCGATCTTGCGCTTGACCGCGACCACGTCCGGGTGGGCGTCCTTGTAGCGGCTCAGCAGCCGCGCGTATTCGGCCTTCAGGCTGGGCAGGTCCTGCGGCTGGTCGGCACTGGCAGGCTTGCTGCCTTCTGTGGCCTTGGTGCCTAGCCCGGCGTTGGCGGCAGACAGTTCCAGCTCCAGGTAACGCAGTTCTTCCTGGGCCGCCTTGTAGTCACGGTCGACCTCGCGGAACTCCAGCTCCGAGCGCGACAGCATGTTCATGCGCAGGGTCTGGTGCTCCGGCAAGGCGTTGGCATGGGCCTGCTTGAAATCGGCCAGCTGGTTTTCCAGGCTGGCCAGTTCGGCGCCCAGCTTGTTCGCCTCCTGGGTAAGGAATTCGGTGGTTTCGTTGGCCCGTTCGGTGCGCTGCTTGAGGTTTTCGTTAAGGAACAGTGTCACCAGCTCGTCGGCGACTTCCTTGGCCACTTGCGCCTGCTTGTGCTCGAAGGACACATTGAAGGCAACGGTCGCTTCGCCGCGCCCGCGCACAAAGGTGGTGAGGGTTTCGACCACGATGGCATTGCGCATCTGGTCGATCTTGTCGCTTTCGCTGAGGCGCTTGTCGGCGAACAGGCTGTACTTGTCGATGATGCGCAGCAGGTTTTCGCGGGTCATCACCCGCTGGCGAATCACCTCGATGCGCTCATCGGCAAAACTGGTGGTGTTGGTCGACACCAGCTCGGGCGAAATCTGCTGTGATTCCACCAGGATGGTGCCGGTCGACTGGTAGATCGGCGGCACCATCAACGCGACCGCCACGGTCGCGGCAAGAATGACTACGGCACTCACCCCTAACACCAGGGCCCTGTCCTTGATAATGGCGATGTAATCTCTGATCGAGAGTTCGTAGTCAGACTTCATGGGGCCACCTGCCTGAAGTTCAGATGTCGGGATACCTGTACGTCAACGTCAGACCAACGATCGTCGCGGTTGCATCGGCTTCGTGGTCCTGCTGCCGTTCCTTGTACATCAGCGACAGGCGCAGGTCCCAGTACGGCGAAAACTGGCGGCTGGCCCATACGCTGTACGTCTGTAGCGTGTTGGGCGACTGCCCCTTGCTGTCTTGCCAGGCGGCGTCCGCGCCCACCCGGGTCAGCTCGCCCACCGCGTAACTCCACACACCGCGTACCTGGTCCAGCTCGGCGAAGCCGCCTTCGGCGCTGGCCACCGTGCTGCGCTCAGCCGTGAAGCTGGCATCGGAGCGCACACCGGTGTACAGCAGCGAAACCCCGCCCTCCCCGCGCCGCCCGCCGTCGTCACCCGACACTTCATTGACGCCAACGTGGGCATCGGCACTCAAGCCTGCAGCCAGCTGGTACTTGATGCCAACTGCGGGCGTGTAGCTGTTGGAGGCCGTCGCGGTCAGGTCCTGCTCGGGCTCGTAGCGCCGGGCGCCAAAGCGGGCATACACATCGGCGCGCTCGCTCCAGGCATAGGTCCAGGTGAATACGTTTGCCAGTTCTTCGTAGCCCGTCAGGGTACTGATGTCGTAACGGGCACGGTTGTAGGTGGTTTCGTTGCTCAGGGTGCTGCGCTCAGTGACTGCCTGGCTCCAGTTGCCGGTCAGCGTGTACAGCTTCTGCGTACCGTCGGTGGTGATCACCCCCGTGTCCAGCACCGTCCCCGACAGCGTCGAGCTCTCGTTGTAACGCGCCAGCAGGCCGAAACGCCCGCGTTCGGTGGTGCGTTGCCAGCCCAGGCTGATGTCGGGGTCTTCACGGTCATCGACGATATCCGTGTCGGATGAGCGCAATACATGCATGCCCAGCCCCAACCTCAATTCGTCACGGTCGAAGGTGCCGATCAGGGTGTAATCGGGCGCGATGATCGTGCGCGTTACACCTTTCTCCCCCGACGACAGCAACAACGGGTTGCTGTCGTATTCAACGGATGTCGGTACCACCACCGTAGACTGCCAATTTGCCGCCAGGACCGCGTCCGTGAACGGCAATACCAGGATTGCCGTCGCAATGCGAGTTGTTCTTAGAAGAGGCATTAAGTGTTCTTATTAAAGGCAAGATCAAGGAACGACCAGCGTATCGCCAGCCTGAAGTTGGATGTTGGTGGACATGTCCCGCCCAGACACCAGGTCCTTATATCGCACGGGCAGGATCTTTTGGGAAGTGCCAGTGCCGCGGACCACCTTGATATCGCTTTCGTCAGCAAACTTGTCCAGGCCGCCCGACATGCTCAGGGCCTGCAGCACGGCGGTCGGGCCTGCCATTTGTACCGGTCCGGGCTTGATCACTTTGCCTTGGACATACACCAGGTTGCCGGCAATGCTCTTGACGACAACGCTGACATTCGGGTCGGGGAGGAATTTTTCGAGTTTGCTGGCAACTTGTTTTTCAACTGCGGTCACATCCAGCCCGGCGACATTGATGCGCCCGGCCAGTGGGAAGGTGATGCTGCCATCGGGAAGTACGGTGGCTTCTTGACGCAGGCTGTCTTCCTGCCATACCGAAACCATCACCACATCGCCAGGGCTGAGCAGGTAGGTAGCACCGGACTGATCGGCATTGGTCACACCGGACCACGCCGCCAGCATGCAGAACGCGGCAAACATTGAACGCATCATGAGGGTCCCTCCGGCCAAATGGCCCGACAAAGAGCACTGAATGAGAACAACACACCAACTCTCGCTCCGCTTCGCGACGGACTGCTGCCGCGATGGCCTGGACCTTTCTGCAGGCCCTTACCTTGACGCTGCGCAGCTACCCTGCGCTGCCTGCAACCGTGGACGTTCACGGGCTACAGGGAATATAGCAACGGTTGGGGAATTGACAAGCCGACGGCGGGGTGATCAACCCTCCAGCGTGCAATCAGGTTCAGATCTTTCTACGGTTGGCCACGGCCACAAAACCGACAACTGCAAAAGCAAAGAACCAGACTGCGGTTGAAACAGGAATGATACTGTTTTGGTTTATATACGAATCCGCCGCGCGAGCCGCGCCACTCAGAAGCACCATCAGAAACATCGATTTGATAATCAGAGTCGTGCGCATACGCCCTTCCTTTAAAGAGGAAAATCAATGAGTTATTGGCGCGGTGTGGCGGGAGTTGTATTGCTGTTGAATTGAGCTTATGGGCACAGTGACACTACGTCAATGATCCGACACCATAATAAAATTCAATGGGTGATAGGCGAGTTCGTCAAAATATCGACATGCAGAATATGCGCAGGCGGGTGGGGATGTTCGCTGTAGCGTTTCACCGATGAGATAGCCGGCACTGGCGCTGAGGCCGCACTGCGACCCCCCGGCATTTTATGCTTCCCCGTGGTGTACCACGACCAGCAACTGTGCCGGCAGCGCCCCCACCGAGCGTAGGCGGTGCGGTGTTTGCGCGTCGAAATGCAGGGCATCGCCCTGCTCCAGCAGCACCCGCTCGTTCATGAAGTCCACCTCCACCTGACCGGCGTGCACGAACAGAAACTCCTCGCCCTGGTGCTCCTTGAACGTGGGGTCACTGAATTCTGACGGTGGCTGGATCAGGAACGGCAACAGGCTGCGCTGCCCCACCTGGTTGGTGAGCGCCGCGTAGCCAGGGCCCTGCCCATCCCCGACCAGGGCCTGGCGCTGGCCACTGCGCACCAGGCTGTAACGGCTCTGGCCGTGCTGTTCTTCGGCGAACAGTTCTTCGACGTTGACGTTCAGCGCCCGCGCCAACTTCAAGGCGGCGGCGATCGACGGCGTGTTCAGGCCGCGCTCGACCTTGGACAGGTAGCTTTTGGTCATGCCGGTTTTCTCGGCCAGCAGTTCCAGGGTCATGCCCAGTTTCTTTCGCAGCAGTTTCAATCGGATAGACATGTGGCGCGGGGCTCCCAGGCGAAGCCAGCCATGATACGCGTGTTGAGCCCGGCGCCAAACCTTGGGCGCGGGCTCAACCGCGCAGCGGTTACGGCATTACCGGTGGCGCATACTGCAGCGTCGTGCCCAAGGCCCACAGCAACACCAGCACCAATGGCGCATGCACCAGCAACTGCACGAACGAAAACCCGATCAGGTCACGCGCCTTGAGCCCCAGCACGCCCAGCAGCGGCAGCATGTAGAACGGGTTGATCAGGTTCGGCAAGGCTTCGGCAGCGTTGTAGATCTGCACCGCCCAGCCCAGGTGATACTGCAGGTCATTGGCCACCAGCATCACGTAAGGCGCCTCGATGATCCACTTGCCGCCGCCCGAAGGGATGAAGAAGCCCAGCACCGCCGAGTACACGCCCATCAACAAGGCATAGGTGTCATGGGTGGCAATCTGGGTGAAGAACAGCGAGATGTGATGGGCCAGGGTCTGTTCATCGACGCCCTTCACCTGGGTGAGGATGGCAGCGATCGAGCCATACAACGGGAACTGGATCAATACGCCCGTTGTGGTCGGCACCGCACGCGCCACAGCGTCAAGAAAACTGCGCGGGCGCCAGTGCAGCAAGGCACCAAGCATGATGAACAACAGGTTGTAGGTGTTCAGCCCGGAAATCGCAGTAATCGCCGGCTTGGTCGCGAACTCCTGGTACAGCCAGCCCGCAGCCAGTGCCACCAGCAACAGGATCAGGATCGGGCTGTGCTCCAGCCACTCACCCGGGCGGGTGCGCTGGGGCGCAGGAGGCGCGGTGAAGCTGGGGTCGATACCGCAGTCCTCGGCGCTGCGCGCACTGTTCGGGCCTGGCGCCGTGGCATAGGCAATCACCAGCGAGACCACGATCAGCGCTGCCAGCATGACGCCCGACTGCCACAGGAAGATGGTTTCGGTAAAGGGAATGACCCCGGTGATCGACAGGATCGACGGTGGCAGGCTGGCCGGGTTGGCCTGCAGCTGCGCCGCCGAGGATGACAGCCCCAGCGCCCATACGGCGCCCAGGCCCAGGTAGGCTGCCGCACCGGCGGCACGGTAGTCCATTTTCAGCTCGGTGCGCCGCGCCAGGGCGCGTACCAGCAGCCCGCCGAATACCAGCGACAAGCCCCAGTTGAGCAGCGACGCCAGCATCGAGATCAGCGCCACCCAGCATACGGCCGAGCGACCATTGCCGGGGATGCGCGCCAAGCGGTCGATAAGCCGCGCGGCGGGCGGCGAGCTGGCCACCACATAGCCGCCGATGACCACAAAGGCCATCTGCATGGTGAACGGGATCAGGCTCCAGAAGCCATCGCCGAAGGCCTTGGCCGTGTCGGTGGGTTTGGCGCCCATTGCCAGGGCACCGAGGCACACCAGCAGTACCGCCAATGCGGCGAACACCCAGGAATCGGGGAACCAGCGTTCGGCCCAGTTGGAACAGCGCAAGGCAAAGCGGGCGGAACGGCTGTCTTGGATTTCAGCGGCCACAGGGCAATTCCTTTTATTGGTTTTATGAGGGGGCAGTTTTGCCGAATAACGCAAAATCCCTGTGGGAGCGGGTTCACCCGCGAATGCTTCGGTAAATTCACCGCCGCATTCGCGGGTAAACCCGCTCCCACAGGGATTGAGGTGATGCTTAGAAGGTCATTTCCTTGACATCATCCGGCACGATCAGCTTGCCGGCGGTTTTCTCGATGATTTCCTCGACGCTCACCCCAGGTGCGGTCTCGCGCAGGATGAAGGCGCCGTCTTCGATTTCCAGGTAGGCCAGGTCGGTCAACACCTTGCGGATGCAGCCGGCACCGGTCAGCGGCAGGCTGCACTGCGCCAGCAACTTGGACTCGCCGTCTTTCGAGGCGTGGGTCATGGTGACGATGATGTTGTCGGCGCCGGCCACCAGGTCCATGGCACCGCCCATGCCCTTGACCAGCTTGCCGGGGATCATCCACGAGGCGATGTTGCCTTGCACGTCCACCTCGAAAGCGCCCAGCACGGTGAGGTCGACGTGGCCGCCACGAATCATGGCGAACGACTGCGCCGAATCGAAGATCGAGGCGCCACGGCGGGCAGTGACGGTCTGCTTGCCGGCGTTGATCATGTCGGGGTCGAGCGTGCTTTCGGTAGGGAACTCGCCCATGCCGAGCAGGCCGTTTTCAGATTGCAGCATTACATCCATGTCGGCGGGCACGTAGTTGGCCACCAGGGTCGGAATGCCGATGCCCAGGTTGACGTAGTAGCCGTCCTTCAGTTCACGGGCAACGCGTTGTGCCATCTGTTCGCGGGTCAGTGCCATGGTCAGGATCTCTTTGTTGTTCTGGTGATGGCGCTCAGGCCTTGACGGTGCGCTTTTCGATACGCTTTTCGAAGGTGCCGACGATGACGCGGTCGACGAAGATGCCCGGGGTATGGATTTCGCTGGGCAGCAGCACGCCGGGTTCGACGATCTCTTCCACTTCGACCACGGTGATCTTGCCGGCGGTGGCCGCCAGCGGGTTGAAGTTTTGCGCGGTGTTGCGGTACACCACGTTGCCGTAATGGTCGGCCTTCCAGCCCTTGACGATGGCGAAGTCACCGGTGATGGATTCTTCGAGGATGTACTTGCGGCCCTTGAACTCGCGCACTTCCTTGCCATCGGCAACCGGGGTGCCGTAACCGGTCGCCGTATAGAAGGCCGGGATACCGGCACCGCCGGCGCGCATCTTCTCGGCGAGGGTGCCCTGCGGGGTCAGCTCGACTTCCAGTTCACCGCTGAGCAGCTGGCGTTCGAACTCGGCGTTTTCGCCCACATAGGACGCCACCATCTTGCGGATCTGCCGGTCCTCCAGCAGCACACCGAGGCCAAAGCCGTCGACGCCGCAGTTGTTGGAAACCACCGTAAGGCCCTTGACGCCACGCCGCCTGATTTCACTGATGAGGTTTTCCGGAATGCCGCACAGGCCGAAGCCACCGGCCAGTACCGTCATGTTGTCGGTCAAGCCTTCAAGGGCCTGTTCGTAGGTTGCAACGCGCTTGTCCAGTCCGGCCATGCTGATCCGCCTTTTGTAGTTGTTGAACCGACGATGCTGTCGGTGAGCGTGTGTAGACATCTTCACCGCAAGCGACTGATTTGTTAATTTTGTTTTAATCATCGATTGATAACTTTTACAAAACAAACTGTAGGCCTGTCATGAACGTCAAGCAACTGCGTGCCTTTGTCACCGTGGCCAAGTACCAGAGCTTCGCCCAGGCGGGTGAGCACCTGCATGTCTCCCAACCGGCCTTGAGCCTGACCATCAAGGCACTGGAAGAAAACCTTGGCGGCGCCCTGCTCAGCCGTACCACGCGCAGCGTCAGCCTGACCGCCGAAGGCGAAGTGCTGCTGCCACTGGCCAGGCGCCTGCTGGCCGACTGGGACGACACCGAAGAAATGCTGCGCCAGCGTTTCACCCTGCAGCTGGGCCGGGTGTCGGTAGCGGCCATGCCGGCCTTTGCCGGCAACTTGCTGCCGCAATCGCTGAAGGTATTTCGGCAACGCTACCCCAAGGTCAATGTCACCGTGCATGACGTGATCAACGAACAGGTACAGGAACTGGTGCGCCACCGCCGCGTCGAACTGGGCATCGGCTTCGAGCCGGACAACATCGACGGGCTGAGCTTCTATCCGTTGTACATGGACCGCTTCGTCGCCGTGGTGCCCGCCGATTCACCGTTGGCGCTGCTGCCCCAGGTCAGCTGGACGCAGCTGATGGCCGAAGACTTTGTGGCGTTGCAGCGCCCATCAGCCGTACGCTTGCTGATGGAGCAGAACGTGGCTGCCTGCCACGGCAAGCTCACGGTAGCGTTCGAGAGCCATCAGTTGGCGACCATCGGCCGCATGGTTGCCAGCGGCCTGGGGGTCAGTGCCGTGCCCGCGCTGTGCATCAACCAGATGCAGGAGCTGGGCGCACGCTGCGTGACCCTGGTCGAGCCCACCGTCGAGCGGCGTATCGGCGTGATCGCCCTCAGCGAGCACAAGCTGTCCACTGCAGCGCAAGCATTGCTTGAAGTACTGCTTTCCAATACCCACATCCCGGAGGTGACATGCGTTACGTGAAACTGGCAGGTTCGAACGTTCCGGTTATCGGTCAAGGCACCTGGTACATGGGCGAAGACCCAGGCCGCGAGGCTGCCGAGGTGGCGGCCCTGCAGCAGGGCATCGAGCTGGGGCTGACCTTGATCGACACCGCCGAAATGTATGCCGAAGGCGGTGCAGAAACCGTGGTTGGCCAGGCCATTGCCGGGCGCCGCGACCAGGTGTTCCTGGTCAGCAAGGTCTACCCGCACAATGCCAGCCGCAGCGGCATGGCGGCCGCCTGCGAGCGCAGCCTGAAGCGCCTGGGCACCGACTGCATCGACCTGTACCTGTTGCACTGGCGTGGCCAGCACCCGCTGGATGAAACCGTCGAGGCCTTCGAGCGCTTGCGCGAGCAAGGCAAGATCAGGCGCTGGGGGGTGTCCAATTTCGATGTCGATGACCTGCGTGAGCTGGACAATCTCGATTGCGCTACCAACCAGGTGCTGTACAACCCGGCCGAGCGCGGCATCGAGTTCGACCTGCTGCCGTGGTGCGAAAAGCGCGCGCTGCCGACCATGGCCTACTGCCCGCTGGCGCAGGCCGGGCGCTTGTTGCAAAGCCCGGTGCTGACGCAGATTGCCGAGCGCCATGGTGCGACACCGGCCCAGGTCAGCCTGGCCTGGGTAACCCGTCATAGCGGGGTAATCGCCATTCCCAAGGCTGTCACGCCCGAGCATGTGCGCCTGAATGCGGCGGCGGGTGCGCTGAGTTTGACCAGCGAAGACCTGCGGGCGATCGACCGGGCGTTTCCGGCGCCGACGCGCAAGCAGCGGCTGGCGATGGTGTGATCTGGGGGAGATTCTATGAGCTTTGGCTGGTTGCATCAGGGCTGGCAGTTTTCGCCACAGCATTTTCAGCGCCTGTCAGCCTTGATGCGATCCCTGTGCAAGCGGACATACTCAATGAAAATCCCGACTGCGCACATCCAGCCCCTGCAACAGCAAAGTCACATCCTCCAGCCGCCGGGCAATCAGGTGACGCACGCCATTTTCCTGCTCCAGCCGCCCGCTGACCTTGAGCAACTGTGACCCTACCAGCGCCCGCCGCTGCCGCTCGGCCAGGTCGCGCCACACCACCACGTTGATCATCCCGTGCTCATCTTCAAGCGTGACAAATGTCACGCCACTGGCAGTCTGCGGCCGCTGCCGGCCGACCACCAGCCCGGCCACGGCAATGCTGTCGCCATGCTCGACACCCTCCAGCTCACTCGAACTGCGACAGCCCAGCGCCCGCAGCCGTGTGCGCAGCAAGGCCAACGGATGCGGCCCCAGCGTGGTACCCAAGGTCTGGTAATCGGCCACCAGGTCCTCGGCCACCGAGGGCACTGGCAGCTGCACTGGCGTTTCAGGCAAAGCCTCAACCTCAGCGAACAAAGGCAGTTGTGCCTGCACCGCTGCCACCTGCCAGCGTGCCTGGTGGCGGTCGCTGGCCAAGGCACGCAGTGCCCCGCCATCGGCCAGGCGCGCACGGGCACGCGAATCAAGCCCCGCGCGCCGGCACAGGTCTTCGACATCGCGCCAGGGTCGCTGCGCCCTCGCCTGCTCCAGGCGCCTGGCATCGGCCTCAGCCAGCCCTCGCACCAGGCGCATGCCCATGCGAATGGCCAGGACGCCTTGGGTATCCGGCTCGAGGGTGCAGTCCCACTCACTGTGGCAGACATCAACCGGCCGAACCTCGATGCCTTGCCGTCGCGCTTCTTGCAGCAACTGGTCGGGGCTGTAGAAACCCATCGGCCAGCTATTGACCAGCGCACAGGTGAATATCGCCGGCTCATGGCACTTCAGCCAGCTGCTGGCATAACACAGCAAGGCAAAGCTGGCGGCGTGGGACTCCGGGAAGCCATAGCTGCCAAAGCCCTTGATCTGTTCGAAGATGCGCTCGGCAAACGCCAGGTCGTAACCATTGCGCAGCATGCCCTGCACCAACCGCTCGCGGTGCGGTTCCAGGCCGCCGTGACGCTTCCAGGCCGCCATGCTGCGGCGCAGCTGGTCGGCTTCACCGGGGCTGTAGTCGGCTGCGACCATTGCCAGTTCCATCACCTGTTCCTGAAACAGCGGCACCCCCAGGGTCCGCTCGAAGACTTCCTTGAGCTGCGGCGAAGGGTACGTCACCGGCTCCTGTTTGAGACGCCGGCGCAGGTACGGGTGCACCATGTCACCCTGGATCGGCCCCGGGCGGACGATGGCTACCTCGATGACCAGGTCGTAGAACGTGTTGGGCTGCAGCCGGGGCAGCATGGCCATCTGCGCGCGTGACTCGATCTGGAACACGCCCATGGTTTCGGCGCGGCTGATCATGGCGTAGGTGGCCGGGTCTTCGCTGGGGATGGTGGCCAGGGTCAGGTGCCGACCGCGATGGCGCTGGAGCAGGTCGAAGCAACGGCGCAGGGCGCTGAGCATGCCCAGCGCCAGCACATCGACCTTGAGCAGGCCGACCATGTCCAGGTCATCCTTGTCCCACTGGATGACCGTGCGCTCTGCCATCGCGGCATTTTCAACCGGCACCAGCTGGTCCAGCGGTTGCTGCGAGATGACAAAACCACCCGGGTGCTGCGACAGGTGCCGGGGGAAGCCGATCAGCTCACCGGCCAGCACCAGCACCCGCCGCAGCGAAGGGCTGCCGGCCTCGAAACCGGCTTCAGCCAGGCGCTGCGCATCGGGAATACGGTCGCTCCAGCGGCCACAGCATTTGGCCAGGGCATCCACCTGGTCGGCGGGCAACCCTAGCACCCGCGCCACATCCCGCACAGCACCCGCAGCATGATAGGTGTTCACCACCGCAGTGAGCGCCGCGCGGTGTCGGCCATAACGGCGGAACACGTACTGGATCACTTCTTCGCGCCGGTCATGCTCGAAGTCCACATCGATATCGGGCGGCTCGTTGCGCTCGCGTGACAGGAAGCGCTCGAACAGCAGGCGGTGCTCCATGGGGTCGAGTTCGGTGATGCCCAGCACGAAACACACCACCGAGTTGGCCGCCGAACCACGCCCCTGGCACAGGATGCCCTCCCTGCGCGCGAAGGCGACGATGTCGTGCACGGTCAGAAAATAACTCTCGTAGCCCAGCTCTTCGATCAGCGCCAGCTCCTTGGCCAGCACATCCCGCACTTTGCGGCTTGGCCCGCCCGGCCAGCGTAACGGCAAGCCTTGTTCGCACAACTCACTCAGCCAGGTCGCTGGTGTATGGCCTTGAGGCACCAATTCGCGCGGGTACTGGTAGTGCAACTCGCTCAGGTCGAACCGGCAGCGCTCGGCGATGGCGAGCGTCTCGGCCAGCAGGTCGCCGGGGTACAGCTCGCCCAGTTGTGCCTGGCTGCGCAGATGCCGCTCGCCATTGGCAAACAGAAAGCGCCCGGCCTCGGCCACCTGACAATGCTGGCGGATGGCAGCCATGCAGTCCTGCAGCGCACGCCGGCCACGCACATGCATGTGCACGTCGCCGCAGGCCACCGCGCCGATACCCAGCCTGGTCGCCATGGCGAGCGAATGCTGCAGGCGCAAGGCATCGTCACTGCCCCGGTGCAGGTGCACGGCCAGCCACAGGCGGTTATCGAACACGCTGCGCAGCCACTGGCCAGCAGCGGTATCGCCGCTGTCATCGGCCACCCACAGGGCAAGCAAGCCTTGATGATGGTGCAGCACGTCGTCACGGAATAATTGGTACTCACCCTTTGGCGCCCGCCGCCGGGCCCGGGTGATCAGGGCGCAGAGGTTTTGATAGCCGACCAGGTTCTCCACCAGCAGCACCAGCTTGGGGCCGTCCTGCAATTGCACCTCGCTGCCCACGATCAGTTGCAGCTGATGCTCCTTGGCGGCCTGCCAGGCCCTGACGATGCCCGCCAGGGTGCATTCGTCAGTGATCGCCAGGGCCTGATAGCCTTGCTCACGCGCACGCCGGAACAACTCGTCAGCGCTGGAGGCACCGCGCTGAAAGCTGAAATTGGACAGGCAGTGCAGCTCGGCATAACCCTGGGTGTTCATGCGAACCAGCCCTGCAGCCACAGCGGCCCGGCCTGGCTCAGGTCGCGGTAGGCCCAGCCGCGCAGGCCGTCACGGGTTTCGATGCGGTAGTAGTCGCGGCGCACGTCAGCGCCATCCCACCAACCCGATTCGATGCGTTCGGCCTGCCCCTGCACCTGGTAGCCGGCTTCGTCCAGCGCCATGGGCGCGGCAAACAACCAGCCAGGGCGGCTACCGGGGGCGACCGGCATGCTGCCCTGGGCGCCCTGCTCTCGCGCTTGCCAGG
>NZ_JABMCN010000154.1 GCF_013179515.1 Pseudomonas sp. CM27 | reverse complement strand
GCCTTGAGTACCAGCTCGTAGATGGCCTTCTGCTCCGGCGAAAACCGCCCGCTGACCGGGAAGGTGCGGGTGATGTCACTGGCATAACAATCGATTTCGCAGCCAGCGTCGATCAGCACCAGGTCACCGTCCTTGAGCAGGGCGTCGTTCTGCTGGTAATGCAGGATGCAGCCATTGCGCCCGGCCGCGACGATCGAGCCGTAGGCCGGCATCTTCGCCCCGCCCTTGCGGAACTCGTAGTCCAGCTCGGCTTCGAGGCTGTACTCGTGCAGCCCGGCACGGCAGGCCTGCATGGCCCGCACATGGGCACGCGCAGAAATATCTGCAGCTGCGCGCATCACCTTCACTTCCGCCGCCGATTTATACAGGCGCATGTCGTGCAGCAGGTGATTCAGCGCAACGAATTCGTTCGGCGGCTGCGCGCCCAGACGCGCTTTGGAGCGGATCACATTGATCCAGTCCATCAGCCGACGGTCGAACTCGGGGTTGCTGCCCATCGCGCTGTAGACCCGCTCGCGGCCTTCGATCAGGCCCGGCAGGATTTCGTCGATATCGGTGATGGGGAAGGCATCGTCGGCGCCAAAATCGCGCACCGCGCCTTCCTGGCCGGCCCGCAGGCCGTCCCACAGCTCGCGCTCAGGGTTGCGTTCACGGCAGAACAGCACGTATTCGCCGTGTTCGCGCCCGGGGATCAGCGCAATCACCGCCTCCGGCTCCGGGAAGCCGCTGAGGTACTGGAAATCGCTGTCCTGGCGGTACACATGCTCGACGTCGCGGTTGCGGATGGCAACGGCGGCGGCGGGCAGGATGGCAATACTGTTGGGGACCATCTGCGCCATCAGCGCCTTGCGCCGACGGGCATACTCGGCCTTGGGAATGTGGCTCATGGGCAGACTACCCCCGGTTGATCAGTGCAGCGATGGCTTGGGCGCGGGTGCGGCCGGCTTGGCCAGCTCGGAGAACAGCAGCAGGGGCGCCACGCGCAGGTATTCCATGACCTCCATGTAGTCGCTCTCGCCGTCTTCGGATTCTTCGAGGGCTTCCTGCACCTGGGAAATGGCCACCAGGTCCTGCAGCACGTCCTTGGCCTCGTCGGACAAGTCCTTGCCGCCGGCGTTCAGGCCGAAACCGGTAATGAAGCCCTGGCACCACTGGCCCAGCGCGGTGGCGCGGTCGGTCAGTGCGGCGTCATCGGTAGGCAGCAGCAGGACGATCGCCATGTCGTCGCTGGTCAGCTCGCCCTTGACCATTTCCTGCAGGCCGATGAGGGCGTTGCGCACGGCGTCACCGGGTTCGTTTTCCAGCAGCTGGGCAGCATCGGCCAGCCAGGCATCGGCATCGAAGCCGGCACCGGCGCAGCTGCGGCCGATCAGCAGGCCGTGCAGTTCGGCAGGGGTGACAGGGTGGCCATTGCTGGAAAGCAGCATGGCGAAGGCGATGTAGGGCGATTGGGTATTGGGCATGGTCTGCTAGGCGCCAGACGGCGCAATGACTAGAATGGAGACCTTGTATCCTAGCACCGGCAGGCGCGCCAAGACCATCGGCACTGGCCGTCGCCGCCCAGGGAGAGGCATCATCGCCAGGTGACTGAACGACGGAGCGAATCGAGTGCAACCTACGCAAGAGAACGACCTGCAGGCACTGATGAGCCGATTCGAGTTGCTGATCGAGCGCGTCGAGCAACTAAAACGGCAAAATGCACTCCTAGTAGCTCAGGAAAAATCCTGGCGCGAAGAGCGCGCCCACCTCATCGAAAAGAACGAGATCGCCAAGCGCAAAGTCGAGTCGATGATTTTACGCCTCAAGGCTCTGGAGCAAGACTCATGAGTTCAAGCAATAGCGTCACCGTGCAGATCCTCGACAAGGAATACTCGATCATCTGCCCGCCGGAAGAGCGCAACAACCTGGTCAGCGCCGCGCGCTACCTGGACGGCAAGATGCGCGAAATCCGCAGCAGCGGCAAGGTGATTGGCGCTGACCGCATTGCGGTGATGGCCGCCTTGAACATCACCCACGAAATGCTCCACCGCCAGGAAGACCGGGCCGATGCGCCGGTCAGCAACACCAACCGTGAACAGGTGCGCGACCTGCTGGATCGGGTCGACAAGGCTTTGTCCGACGACACGGATACCAAAATCGGCTGAGATTGGTATACTGGCGCCACTCCCTGGTGGATGCGCCAGTCGGTTATGTCCCTGAGCCGATACGCACAACCACGGGGGTTGCACGCTGGGGCCGGTGTGCATGTCCGCCCGACGGAAAGCCTTAACGCCCCCTGCAATCTCCACCTTGAACTTTCGGGTTCAAGGGCTACACCGATAGCGGTCTTATCGGGGAGCCTGAATTCCTTGCCCGCCCCCTCGGCGGGCAATTCGTTTTGGCCGACACTGTCGGCCAGCACATCCGGGATTGATCGTGCCATGACCGACACCGCGCCGCTCACACGTCCCCAGCTCCGTCGCCTGCTCCGCAATGCCCGCCGCGCCCTCAGCCCTGCCCAGCAACGCCAGGCCACCCTTGGTCTGTACCGCCAACTGGCGCAGCACCCGCTGTTCCGCCGCGCCCGGCACATTGCCCTGTACCTGCCCAACGACGGCGAAATCGACCCCTGCCTGCTGATGCGCGAAGCCCAGCGCCGCGGCAAGCGCACCTACCTGCCGGTGCTGCATGCCTGGCCGCGTACGCGCATGGTGTTCCAGCGCTTCGAGCATGGCGAGAAGCTGAAGCCCAACCGCTTTGGTATCCCCGAGCCGGTTACCGACCGCAAGCGCCAGCGCCCGATCTGGGCGCTGGACCTGATCCTGCTACCGCTGGTCGGCTTCGACGAAGTGGGTGGTCGCTTGGGTATGGGCGGTGGTTTCTACGATCGCAGCCTGGCCTACCAGGCACGTCGCCAGACCTGGAAGAAACCTTTGCTGCTGGGGCTGGCGCATGAATGCCAGAAGGTCGAACGGCTGGCGCAGGCCAGCTGGGACGTACCGCTGCAGGGCACGGTGTCGGACCGTGACTGGTACCTGGCACCGCGTTGAGCGGCGCCAGCGGGAGTATCAACGGTGTGGCTGGCTGGCGTCGACCGGCATCTGATAGGCGTCGTCCAGCTTGCGCTCCCAGAATCCTTGCGCATAACCGGTAGTGACCACACCCAGGCCGAAGATGAACACCAGGATCCACAGCAGATCCGGCTTTTTACGTTGATTCATTGAAGATTGCCCCCCAGGCAAACTGTTCTGTACTCGGCGATATTCTGGGTACCGCCGGCGCATCGCGCTTTAAACGGGGCGCATTTTCCGACAACCTGCGCCCACACGCAAACCTTGACGCCAACCGGCTGTCGGTTTCGTGCAACAGGTTATTTCAAACCTTTTCAGGAGCAGCATCCATGGCCTACTGGCTAATGAAATCCGAGCCCGACGAGCTCTCTATCGAAGCCCTTGGCCGGCTGGGTGAAACGCGCTGGGACGGCGTGCGCAACTACCAGGCACGCAATTTTCTGCGGGCGATGAGCGTTGGTGACGAGTTTTTCTTCTATCACTCCAGTTGCCCACAGCCCGGGATCGCCGGTATTGCCAGAATCACTCGCGCTGCTTACCCGGACCCGACAGCCCTGGACCCGCAGAGCCACTATCACGATGCCAAGGCCACCCCCGACAAGAACCCGTGGAGCGCGGTGGATGTGGCCCATGTGCAAACGTTCCCGCGGGTGCTGGAGCTGGGCTGGCTGAAACAGCAGGCTGGCCTGGCGGAATTGCCGCTGGTGCAAAAGGGCAGCCGGCTGTCGGTGATGCCGGTAACGGCCGAACAGTGGGCGGTGGTCGTCGCGTTGCGGTGAAATCGGGGCCAGGGTCGTTGGAGCCGTGCCGGGGCTGATCGCCGACAAGCCGAGCATCACCCGCACTCACCGCCTTGACCGACATCAATACGCCATCCATGCCCGCAGTCCATGATCCCCTGTGGACATGCGCAAGGATGCACAACGATGAGCCGATACGCCCCCCGAATCTTCGCCACCGCGCTGCTCGCCCTGCTCGTGGCAGCCGGAGGGCTGGGGTACTGGAAGTCGCTCCACGACCAGCTGCCCGAAGGCCTGAGCATGGGCAACGGCCGCCTCGAAGCCACCGAGGTGCAGATCGCCAGTAAAATCCCCGGCCGCCTGGCCGAAGTACTGGTCGATGAGGGCGATAGCGTAACCTGCGGCCAGCTACTTGCCCGTATCGACACCCGCACCATGGAGGCCCAACGCACCCAGGCCGAAGCCGAAGTGCTCCGCGCCCGGGAAAACTACGCCGCCGCCCAGGCCAGCGTGCAACTGCGGCAAAGTGAATTGCTGCTGGCCAGCCAAGAGCTCAAGCGCGTGCGCGAAATCTTCCAGCGCAAATACGCCAGCCAGCAACTGCTCGACCAGCAGCAGGCGCGCTTCGATACGGCCAACGCTGGCGTGGTCGCTGCCCGCGCCCAACTGGCCGCGATCAAGGCGGCCATCGGCGCCGCCGAAGCCCAGGTCGCCCAGCTGACCAGCGAAATCGACGACAGCAGCCTGCGCGCGCCAATCAACGGCATCATTCAACTGCGCCTGGCCGAACCCGGCGAGGTACTGGGTGCCGGGGGTCGTGTGCTGATGCTGATCGACCCGAGCGACCAGTACATGAACCTCTATCTGCCCGCCTCCACCAGCGGCCAGCTGACCGTCGGCGACCAGGCGCGGATTGTGCTCGATGCCCTGCCAGAGCGCGCCCTGCCGGCCAAGGTGGCATTTGTCGCGGCCAAGGCACAATTCACCCCGAAGCAGGTGGAAACCCGCGACGAGCGGCAGAAGCTGGTGTTTCGGGTGAAGCTGCGGCTGAGCGACCCCGGTGCCGTACCGCAGGCCAAGCCGGGCATGCCGGGGGCCGGCTATGTACGCACGGCCGAGGTGGACTGGCCGGCTAACCTGCAATGAGCGCCCCGGCACTGCTGGCCGAGGGCATCCGCCACCAGTACGGCGACCAGGTCGCCCTGCATACCCTCGGCTTCGGCCTGCCTGCAGGCACCCGCTGCGCGCTGATCGGCCCGGACGGGGCAGGCAAATCGACCCTGCTGGGGTTGATCGCCGGGGTAAAACGCCTGCAAGCCGGCGAACTGCAAGTGCTGGGTGGCTCAATCCGCCAGCGGCGCCACCGCGCGGCGCTGTACCCGAAAGTCGCGTTCATGCCGCAAGGGCTGGGCAACAACCTGTACCCGGAACTGTCGATCAGCGAGAACATCCGCTTTTTCGCTACCCTGTTCGGCCTGGGCCGCAGCGAGTGCGAGCAGCGCATGGCCAACCTGCTGCAAGCCACCGACCTGCTGCGCTTTGCCGAGCGCCCGGCCGGGAAGCTGTCGGGCGGCATGAAGCAGAAGCTGGGCCTGTGCTGCGCGCTGATCCACGAGCCGGACCTGCTGATCCTCGACGAGCCCACCACCGGCGTCGACCCGCTGTCGCGGCGGCGATTCTGGGAACTGGTGGAACAGGTGCGCGCGCAGCGCCCGCAGCTGACCTTGCTGGTGGCTACCGCCTACATGGAAGAAGCGCAGCAGTTCGAACATTGCCTGATGCTCGATGGCGGCCGCCTGCTGGCCGCAGGCCCCAGCCACGAACTTGCCGCGGTCACCCCCAGCGGCAAGCTCGACGACGCCTTCACCCACTACCAGGGCGCGGGCAAGGCGCTACACCCGCCGCTGGTCATCCCGCCGCGCCCGGCCACCGATGGCCCGATCGCCATCGAGGCCCACGACCTGACCCTGCGCTTTGGCGACTTCACTGCGGTGAACAAGGTCAGCTTCGCCATCGGCCGCGGGGAGATCTTCGGCTTCCTGGGGTCCAACGGCTGCGGCAAGACCACCACCATGAAAGTGCTCACCGGCCTGATGCCGGCCAGCGAGGGTAGCGCCAGCCTGCTGGGCCGCCCGGTGGACGCCAGTGACCTGGCCACGCGCAAGCGGGTCGGTTTCATGTCGCAGAGCTTCTCGCTGTATGGCGAACTCAGCACCCGGCAGAACCTGGCCTTGCATGCCCGCCTGTTCGACCTGCCCAAGGCCGAGAGCGCCCAGCGCATCGATGAGCTGATCGAACGCTTCGACCTCGCCGGCATCGCCGAGCAACCGTCCGCTGCCCTGCCCCTTGGCCTGCGCCAGCGTCTTTCACTGGCGGTCGCGGTGCTGCACCGGCCTGAAGTGCTGATCCTCGATGAGCCAACCTCCGGCGTCGACCCGGCTGCCCGAGATGACTTCTGGCGCCTGCTGGTCGAGCTGTCGCGCGAACAGGGCGTGACCATCTTCCTCTCCACACACTTCATGAACGAGGCCCAGCGCTGTGACCGCATTTCGCTGATGCACGCCGGCCGGGTACTGGCCTGCGACACGCCTGACGCCCTGCAACGCCAGTACCAGGGCAGCACCCTGGAAGACGCGTTCGTGCGCTGCCTGGAACAAGCCCAGGACCTCGCGCCACAAGCCACCGGCAATACCGTGCTGGAGCAGGCTGCCACGGCCGCGCCCCCCCTGCGCCGGGGCTTCAGCTTGCGCCGGCTGCTGGCGGTGGCCAGCCGCGAGGGCAAGGAGTTGCTGCGCGACAAGGTGCGGCTGGCCTTTGCCCTGCTGGGTGCACTGTTCATGATGGTGATTTTCGGCTACGGCATTTCACTGGATGTGGAAAACCTCGCGTTCGCCGTACATGATCAGGACCAGAGCCCGCAAAGCCGGGCCTACCTCGAAGCCTTCCGCGGCTCGCGCTATTTTGCAGAGCAGCCGGCTATCCGCGACAGCCGCGACATGCACCAGAGGCTGCAGCGTTCGGAAATCAAGCTGGCCCTGGAGATCCCGCCCGGCTTTGGCCGCGACCTGTACGCCGGGCGCCAACCGGTGGTGGCAGCCTGGCTCGATGGCGGCATGCCGTTCCGCGCCGAAACCAGCCGCAACTACGTCGAAGCCGTGCACCAGGCCAACCTTGAGCAATTGGCCAACGCCAGCCCACAGCCTCAGCCACGCCAGGCCCCGGTGCGCCTGGAAACACGCTTGCGCTACAACCAGGACGTGGTCAGCGTGAACGCCATCGGCCCCGGTGTGATGGCGCTGATCCTGGCCTTCATACCCGCCATGCTCACGGCGCTCGGCATCGTCCGCGAGAAAGAACTCGGCTCCATCACCAATTTCTACGCCACACCCCTCACCCGCCTGGAATTCCTGCTGGGCAAGCAATTGCCCTACCTGGCCGTAAGCCTGGTCAACCTGGCCCTGCTGGTTGCAATGAACCGATGGCTGTTCGCCGTACCGCTCAAGGGCAGCATGCTGGCCCTGGCCTGTGGCGGCGTGGCCTACCTGCTGGCAACCACCAGCCTGGGCCTGCTGATCTCGGCCTTCACCCGCACGCAGATCGCGGCCATTCTGGGCACCATGATCATCACCAGCCTGCCGACCATCCAGTTTTCCGGCCTGATCGTGCCGCGCTCGTCGCTGGACGGCGCGGCGGCAGTAATGGGCCAGTTGTTCCCGGCGGGGTATTTCCTCGACATCGCGGTCGGCACCTTCACCAAGGCGCTGGGCCTGCGCGAGCTGTGGCCGCAGTGCCTGATCCTGCTCAGCTTCTTTGCCGTGTTTATCGGCCTGAGCCTGGCCATGCTGAAGAAGCAGGAGGCCTGACATGTCGCGCCTGAACCACACCCTGCGCCTGGGCCTGAAAGAACTGACCAGCCTGCGCCATGACAGCGTACTGCTGCTGTTTCTGCTGTACGCCTTCAGCGTGGCCATCTACATGCCCGCAGCCGGCTCGGTGATCGGCGTGCACAACGCCAGCGTCGCCGTGGTGGACGAAGACCACAGCCAGCTTTCGCGCAAGCTCGCCGAAGCCCTGCAGCCGCCGGAGTTCCAGACCGCCGTGCCACTGCCTGCCGGGCACCTGGACCAGGCCATGGACAGCGGCCAGTACACCTTCGTCATCAACATACCGGTCAACTTCCAGAGCGACCTGCTGGCGGGGCACTCGCCAGAGCTGCAGATCAACGTCGATGCCACCGCCATGAGCCAGGCATTCATGGGCGCGGGCTATATCGGCCGGATCTTCGAACGCGAACTGCTCGACTACAGCCAACGGACCAACACCCAGAGCCCGGTGCTGATCAACGCCAAGGCCCTGTTCAACCCCAACCTGGAGGGCGGCTGGTTCCTGGCAGTGATCCAGATCGTCAACAACATCACCATCCTGGCGATCATCCTCACCGGCACCGCGCTGCTGCGTGAGCGTGAGCACGGCACCCTCGATCACCTGCTGGTGCTGCCGCTGACCGCGCTGGAGATCATGCTGGCGAAGATCGGCAGCAACGCACTGGTGGTGGTGATCTGCACCTGGATTTCGCTGGTGGTGGTGGTGAAGGGGGCGCTGGGCGTACCGCTGTCCGGCTCGATGGGGCTGTTCCTGGCCGTGACTGCGCTGTACCTGTTCGCCGGTACCGCGCTGGGTATCTTCCTCGCCACCCTGGCGCGTTCAACGCCACAGTTCGGCCTGCTGGCGATCCCGGTGATCATCCCGATGCTGTTGCTGTCCGGCGGCAGCACGCCGCTGGACAGCATGCCGCAGTGGCTGCAGTGGGTGATGCAGGGGTCGCCGTCGACGCACTTCGTGAGCCTGGGCGCCGCGATCCTGTTCCGCGACGCCGGCTGGGCGGTGGTGTGGCCGGATATTCTGGCACTGGCCTTGATCGGCCTGGTGTTCTTCAGCGTGGCGCTGGCCCGGTTTCGGCGTAGCTTGGCTTCCTGAAGACTCGACGCCGGCTACGTTGAAACGGGTATATCTGGTGGCACAAAGACAAAGGGCGCCTTTCGGCGCCCTACTCACAGACAGCTCGGCTTGTCACCGCCATACACCTGCCCGGCTCTGTGATTGCTGGTTGGACCAGGATCCGCAGAGTCTTGCAAGCCCCTTTCGGGAACGCGCTGATTATCGACCACCATGCGTATCACTGACAACAGACGGCACTGTTGCTGGATATTCACGGTTCACTGCACAATCAGGTTGTTGAACAACAGGTCTTCAACGATCGGCTTGCCCTCTTCTGCTTCCAGCACCTGCTGCACCTGCTTCAGGGCCTCCTGGCGCAGGTGCTCCTTGGCCTCGACGTTGCTCATGCTGTCCACGGTCTGCTGGGTGAACAAGGCTACCAACTGGTTGCGGATCAGGGGTTCGTGAAATTTCACCGCCTTGGCCGCTTCGTCACCGGTCACGCGCAAGGCGACGTCGGCCTTGTACACGCGCAGCCGTGGGCCGCCGTCGAGGGCATAGTTGCCGACAAAGGGCGGGCTCAGGGTGATGTAGGCGACCTTGGGCGCCCCTTCCTTGGCTTCCTCGGCCATGGCCGCAGCCGGCAGCAACAGCGCCAGCACCATCAAGATCCACGCTTTCACGAATTCGCTCCTCAATACAATTGGCGCCAGCTTACCCAGCACTTCGCTCAAACCCAAGCCCGGGCTTATGCCGGCCCATCAGGGCGGGGCATGCTCGTTGACCCGGCAGGTGGCCCTCCTACACTTATCGGCCATTACCCGCAAAGGAATAGCCCCGATGAAAGCTGTGTTGTGCAAAACCCTGGGCCCGGCGCGCGACCTGACGCTGGAGGAGGTGGCCAGCCCGGTGCCGAAGAAAAACGAGATCCTGCTGGACGTGCAGGCGGCCGGGGTCAACTTCCCGGACACCCTGATCATCGAAGGGAAGTATCAGTTCCAACCCCAGTTGCCATTCTCCCCCGGCGGCGAAGCGGCAGGCGTGGTGGCTGCGGTCGGGGAAAAAGCGGGCGCGTTCAAGGTAGGTGACCGGGTGATGGCGCTTACCGGCTGGGGCGCGTTCGCCGAGCAGGTGGCGGTACCGTTCTACAATGTGCTGCCGATCCCGGAGAGCATGGATTTCACCACCGCTGCGGCGTTCGGCATGACCTATGGCACCTCGATGCATGCCTTGCGCCAGCGCGCTCGGTTGCAGGCTGGCGAAACCCTGCTGGTAATGGGCGCATCCGGTGGCGTCGGTTTGGCGGCGGTGGAAATCGGCAAGGCCATGGGCGCGCGGGTGATCGCAGCGGCCAGCAGTGCCGAGAAGCTGGCTGTGGCCAAGGCAGCCGGGGCGGATGAGCTGATCGACTACAGCCAGGCCAGCCTGCGCGAAGAGCTCAAGCGCCTGACTGGAGGCCAGGGCGTCGATGTGATCTACGACCCGGTCGGTGGCGAGCTGTTCGAGCAGGCAGTGCGCGGGCTGGCCTGGAATGGCCGGCTACTGGTGGTGGGCTTTGCCAGCGGCAGCATTCCCCAACTGGCGGCCAACCTGGTGCTGCTCAAGGGCGCGGCGGTGGTGGGGGTGTTCTGGGGGGCGTTTGCCCAGCGCCAGCCGGAGGATAACGCGGCCAACTTCCGGCAACTGTTTGCCTGGCATGCCGAGGGCAAGCTGAAGCCGCTGGTTTCGCAGACTTATCCACTGGCCGAGGCTGGGGCTGCAATCGAACAGCTGGGGCAGCGGCGGGCTGTGGGCAAGTTGGTGGTACTGGCCAGGTAAATTTGATTTTTTTATCGACAGCTCCGGCCTCTTCGCGGGTGAACCCGCTCCCACAAGGGCTGTGCAGTACCTGTGGGAGCGGGTTCACCCGCGAAAAGGCCGGGACAGGCTGATCAAACCTCGCGCAGGTTATGGCAGCGCCTGAAGCGTGCCTCCAGGTTGCGATCGGGCATCTGGTGGCTGCGCAGGGCATTCAAGGTCTGCTCTACATAGTCGCGCGTGCTGCCGTAGCGCCCTTTGGCGCTGGCCAGGATCTGGCTGAGCAAGGTATCCGGCAGGTCGCCGGCATAACACGGCAAGTGCCGCTCCAGCACAAAGCCGAGCGCCTGCACCTTGCTGCCATCGCCCAACCGGCAGCTGAGCCAGTGCGGCCGGTACGCCGGGTACGGCATCTCGCGCAGCCACAGTGCCATCAGCGAGTCGTCGAGATTGCTTTCGTCCAGCCGGTAGGCGAAGCCACTGCAGGACCCCCCTCGATCCAGGCCGAACACCAGGCCGGGGATTTCCGGGGTGCCGCGATGTTCATGTGACCACAGGTACAAGCCACGGTGATAACCATGCACCCGCGCGCGTTGACGCTCGACCGAATTGCACTCCGGGCGCCAGATCAAGGAACCATAAGCGAACAGCCACACCGGCCCGCCTTGATGGTGCGACATGGTCGTCTTCATGGAATTGAACAACTGTTCGTGAGTATGTTGCTGACCGAAGTCGAGTGTCGGAGGATATGAAACTTCCCAGGACATGTTTTCAAGTGCCGACATAAGCTGCCGCCATTATCCCTGTGAACTACAGATCTAGCGAAATGCGCTTGCGTTGCGGCTCTGGGCCGCTGCGCCAAGGGCGCTTGCTGTAACCATAGGCCAGAAATGGCGAAATACTCAAGACCTGGCGCCAGTGTTTCATTGGCGGTTCCGACGACTGGAAAATACTGTTTCGGGGACTGCGAAACTTATTGGCCAAGGCGGTAACAATTACCGCCTTATACCCACTTGTTCAAACTTCGGTTATTAACCGCGCGGTGCGTAGGCAAACACATCCGCACGCATGCGGTGCGCATCCATGCCGGCTTCGACCAGGGCGTCGAGGGTGGCGTAGATCATGTTGGGCGAGCCGCTGGCGTACACATGCACGGTGTTGAGGTCGGCAATATCCTCGCAGACCGCCTCGTGCAGCATGCCGCACCGGCCTTCCCAGCCGCACAGGTCGCTGACCACCTGGTGCAGGAACAGGTTGGGCAGGCGCTGCCACTCATCCCAATGCTCGATCTGGTAGAAATCCTCAGGCCGGCGCACGCCCCAGTACAGGTGTACCGGGTGCTTGAAACCCTGCGAGCGGCAATGCTCCAGCAGGCTGTGCATCTGCCCCATCCCGGTGCCTGCAGCGATCAGCACCAGCGGCCCATCCGGCAACTCGGCCAGGTGGGTGTCGCCAAACGGCATTTCGATACGCGCCAGGCCATCGCGCCTGAGCTGGTCGATCAGTTGCAGCGCACTCGCTTCACGCGCCAGCACGTGCAGCTCCAGCTCGCGCCCGGCGTGGGGCGCGGAAGCCAGCGAGAAAGCCGCGGGCTTGCCACCCTCGCGCTCGATCATCAGGTACTGCCCGGCGTGGTAGCGCAGCGGCTTGCCGGCAGGTGCGCGCAGGCGCACACGCCAGACGTCGCCGCCGACGTCGACGCACTCACTGACGCTGCACGCCAGCTTGCGCACTGGCAGCTCGCCCAGGGCGAGCACACCATCCCAGAGCAACACGCAGTCCTCCAGCGGTTCGGCAATGCAGGTAAACAACTCGCCATGGTCACGAACTACGCCGTCCTGGCGTACCCGGCCTTCGACCAACAATGCGGCGCAGACATGGCAATTGCCATTGCGGCAGCTGTTCGGGCAGTCATAGCCCAGCCGCCGCGCTCCATCCAGGATCCGTTCCCCGGGTTCGAGCGCCAGCACCGCCCCGGACGGCTGCAACGTTACCTGCATCAATCTATTCCCAACTGATCCCACAAGTCATCGATACGGCGGGTAACGGCTTCGTCCTTGACGATGACCCGCCCCCATTCGCGTGTAGTCTCGCCCGGCCACTTGTGCGTGGCGTCCAGGCCCATCTTCGACCCCAGCCCCGATACCGGCGACGCGAAGTCCAGGTAGTCGATCGGAGTGTTGTCGATCATTACCGTATCACGCTTGGGGTCCATGCGCGTGGTAATGGCCCAGATCACATCGTTCCAGTCGCGGGCGTTGATATCGTCATCGGTGACAATAACGAACTTGGTGTACATGAACTGTCGCAGGAACGACCACACACCCAGCATCACGCGCTTGGCGTGCCCTGGGTACTGCTTCTTCATGGTCACCACCGCCATGCGGTACGAGCAGCCTTCCGGCGGCAGGTAGAAGTCGGTGATTTCCGGAAACTGCTTCTGCAGTATCGGCACGAACACTTCGTTCAGCGCCACGCCGAGAATCGCCGGCTCATCCGGCGGCCGGCCGGTGTAGGTGCTGTGGTAGATCGGCTTGTGCCGATGGGTGATGCGCTCCACGGTGAACACCGGGAAACTGTCGACTTCGTTGTAGTAGCCGGTATGGTCGCCGTACGGGCCCTCCGGGGCCATTTCACCCGGGTGGATCACGCCTTCCAGGATGATTTCCGCGGTGGCCGGTACCTGCAGGTTGCTGCCACGGCACTTGACCAGTTCGGTACGGTTGCCGCGCAGCAGGCCGGCAAAGGCATATTCGGAGAGGGTGTCCGGTACTGGCGTCACGGCACCGAGAATGGTCGCCGGGTCAGCGCCCAGGGCCACGGCGACCGGGAACGGCTGGCCGGGGTTCTTTTCGCACCACTCGCGGTAATCCAGAGCGCCGCCACGGTGGCTGAGCCAGCGCATGATGACCTTGTTGCGGCCGATGACCTGCTGGCGGTAGATGCCCAGGTTCTGCCGGTCCTTGTTCGGCCCGCGGGTAACGGTAAGGCCCCAGGTGATCAGCGGAGCTACGTCGCCCGGCCAGCAGTGCTGGATCGGCAATGCGCCGAGGTCGACGTCATCACCCTCGACCACTACCTCCTGGCACACCGCGTCCTTGACCACTTTCGGCGCCATCGACACGACCTTCTTGAAGATCGGCAGCTTCGACCAGGCATCCTTCAGGCCCTTCGGCGGCTCGGGCTCCTTGAGGAATGCCAGCAGCTTGCCGATTTCGCGCAGCTCTTCGACCGACTCCGCGCCCATGCCCATGGCCACGCGCTCCGGGGTGCCGAACAGGTTGCCCAGCACCGGGATGTCAAAGCCGGTGGGCTTTTCGAACAATAATGCCGGGCCCTTGGCACGCAGGGTGCGGTCGCAGACCTCGGTCATTTCCAGGACGGGGGAAATCGGAACCTGGATGCGCTTGAGCTCGCCGCGCTGTTCCAGGCCACGGATGAAGTCGCGCAAGTCGCGATACTGCATGCAGGAGCCTCGTGTTGGCCGTATCGGTCGGGGGTGCAGAGTGTAGCGCCGTTCGGCGCCTAATGGCCAAAAATGACTTGGGGCCGCTTCGCGCCCCATCGCCGGCAAGCCAGCTCCA
>NZ_JABMCN010000153.1:7347-14293 GCF_013179515.1 Pseudomonas sp. CM27 | reverse complement strand
CACGTCACCGCCCTTGGGGGTGAGGCTGCGAATGGTGCCGATGGATTCGATGATGCCGGTGAACATGGGGTCTTCCTCAAAAACGGTTTGCGCGGGGCAAGCCCGGCATTATACGCCGGACGCAGGTAGGGGCATGGCCGTGACCCGCCAGTCATCGCCCACTGCGCGCATTTCGGTAATTTTCAGCCGCGGGGCTTCGCTCATCTTCTCCAGCGGCCAGTCCAGCAGCGGGCGGGCGTGGGAACCGAGGAAGGTGCCGGCGACGAACAGCTGGTACTCATCTATCAGGCCCAGCCTGGCAAAGGCACCGACCAGGCCGGCACCGGCTTCCAGCAGGATTTCATTGACCCCGCGCCTCGCCAGGGCCTGCAGCAGCGCCGGCAAGTCAACCTGGCCATTGTCACCCGGCAGGCTGAGCAGTTCGTGGCCGGCAGCGGCATAGCGCGGGTCATCCGCGACAGCGCACACCACCAGAGCCGGGCCGGCCTGGAAGAACGGCGCATCCAGTGGCAGGCGCAAGCGGCCATCGACCAGCACGCGCAGCGGTGTGCGGCTAAGTGCCAGGCGGGTGGTTTCGGCGTCCAGCCCAAGCTCCGTGCCACGCACGGTCATGCGCGCGTTGTCGGCCAGCACGCTGGAGGCGCTGGTCAGCACCACGCTGGACCGGGCGCGCAGGCGCTGCACCGCCGAGCGGGCGGCCGGGCCGGTGATCCACTGGCTTTCACCACTGGCCATGGCGGTGCGACCGTCCAGGCTCATGGCCAGCTTGGCCCGCACGAACGGCAGGCCGTGCTCCATGCGCTTGAGGAAGCCCGGATTGAGTGCCCGGGCCTCGGCTTCGAACACGCCGCTGGCGACTTCGATGCCGACCTCGGCCAGGCGCCGCAGGCCCTGCCCCGCCACCTGCGGGTTGGGGTCCTGCATGGCTGCAACGACCCGCGCCACGCCGGCCTTGACCAGCGCCTCGGCGCACGGCGGTGTGCGGCCATGATGACTGCACGGCTCCAGGGTGACGTAGGCGCAGGCGCCGCGGGCAAGTTCACCGGCCTGGCGCAGGGCATGCACTTCGGCATGCGGCTCGCCGGCGCGCAGGTGCCAGCCTTCGCCCACCACCTGGCCATCGCGCACGATCACGCAGCCTACGCGCGGATTCGGGTGGGTGGTATACAGGCCTCTGCGCGCCAGCTCCAGCGCGCGGGCCATGTAGTGGGCGTCGAGGATGGCAGCTTGGCTGGGCATGTTCACTCTTTGGCCGGCTCGCGAGCCAGGCGGTCGATTTCTTCGCGGAACTCGTCAAGGTCCTGGAAGCGCCGGTAGACGGAGGCAAAGCGGATGTAGGCCACTTCGTCGAGCTTGCGCAGCTCGGCCATGACCATTTCACCCACCACCAGCGATTTGACTTCGCGCTCGCCGGTGGCCCGCAGGCGGCTCTTGATGTGCGCCAGTGCCGCTTCCAGGCGCTCGACGCTGACCGGGCGTTTTTCCAGTGCCCGTTGCATGCCGGCGCGCAGTTTGTCTTCGTCGAAGGGCTGGCGGGTGCCGTCCTGCTTGATCAGCCGCGGTAGCACCAGCTCGGCAGTTTCGAAGGTGGTGAAGCGCTCGCCACAGGCCACGCATTCGCGGCGGCGGCGCACCTGCTCGCCCTCGGCGACGAGACGAGAGTCGATGACCTTGGTGTCGTTGGCACCGCAAAAGGGACAGTGCATGGTGGCAGGCAACAAAAAAAGGGAGGGCCATGGTAGCGCATCCCACTGGCAAGACAAGCCAAAGGGGTTAACATCCAAGGGAAATCTGCCCGTGAAGGACTACCCCATGCACTACCGAGCGCTCGTCGTGCTGTGCTGCGCCGCCCTGCTTGCCGCCTGCGGCAGCGACAGGCCGAAGACCGATACCCCCGCAGCACCCACCCCCGCCCGGTCGGCCAAGCAGGCCGAAGTATTGGGCCCGTTGCCGGCCTACCAGCGCGAACTCAGCGGTACCCTGCTGGAAATCCCGGCCGGCGCCAACGTGGAGCTGGCCTTGCTGGTCATCGACGAACGTGACCGCCCGCAACGCCTGCTGGCCAGCAGCAACCTGACGGGCACCGGCCAGGCCCTGCCCTACCACCTGCGCTTCAACCCTGAGGCCTTTCCGGCCGGGGCCCGGGTCGAGCTGCGTGGCCGCGCCAGCAGCTCCGGCCAGCTGATCATGCACCTGCCACCGGTGCGCATAACCCAGGCCCAGACCCAGGCCACCGGCCCGCTGCGTTTCGAGAAGGCGCCATAGTGGCACCGCTGGCCCTGCAACAGGCCCTCAGCGGCCTGATCGGCGAAGCGCGGCTGGTGGTCAGCGAGCTGCCCGGCTGTGACCTGAAGCTGTGGCTGATCGATGACCAGAACATGGACCGCGCCTTCAGCAGCGAAGAAACCCGGCGCATTCTTGAAGAGCCGCCCTACTGGAGCTTCTGCTGGGCCAGTGGCCTGGCCATGGCCCGTTACCTGGCCGAGCGCCCGGAGTGGGTGGCCGGCAAGCGGGTGCTGGACTTTGGCGCCGGCTCCGGCATCGCTGGCATTGCCGCGGCCCGCGCCGGTGCGCTGGAAGTGGTCGCCTGCGACCTCGACCCGCTGGCCCTGGATGCCTGCCGTGCGAATGCCGCGCTCAACGGTGTGGAACTGGCTTACAGCAGCGATTTTTTTGCCGAGGCCGACCGCTTCGACCTGATCCTGGTAGCCGATGTGCTGTACGACCGCGCCAACCTGCCGCTGCTCGATGCCTTTCTCGGTCGCGGCCGCCAGGCGCTGGTGGCCGACTCGCGGGTGCGTGACTTCAGCCACCCGCAGTACCAGCAACTGGGCGTGCTCGAAGCACTGACCCTGCCCGACCTGGCCGAGCCACACGAATTCCGCCGGGTCAGCCTGTACCACGCCAGCCGCGACACCTTATAGTGGTGCCATCCACGAGTTTGCGAGAGTCGCGATGACCCAAGACACGCCGTACATTTTCGACGCCACCGATGCCAACTTCCAGCAACTGGTGATCGAGAACTCCTTCCACAAGCCGGTGCTGGTGGACTTCTGGGCCGAGTGGTGCGCACCGTGCAAGGCGCTGATGCCCTTGCTGGCGAAGATCGCCGAGGGTTACCAGGGCGAGCTGCTGCTGGCCAAGATCAATTGCGATGTGGAGCAACAGGTAGTTGCCCAGTTCGGCATCCGCAGCCTGCCGACCGTGGTGCTGTTCAAGGACGGCCAGCCGGTGGACGGTTTTGCCGGTGCGCAGCCGGAATCCGCCATTCGCGCCATGCTCGAACCCCACGTGCAACTGCCCCCCGCCCCCACTGCATCGCCGCTGGAACAGGCCAAGGCGTTGTTTGCCGAAAGCCGTTTTGCCGAGGCCGAAGCGCTGTTGCAGGTGCTGCTGGGTGAAGACAACAGCAATGCCGAGGCGTTGATCCTGTACGCCCGTTGCCTGGCCGAGCGTGGTGAGCTGGGTGAAGCGCAAGTGGTGCTGGACGCGGTCAAGACCGATGAGCACAAGGCAGCACTGGCCGGTGCCAAGGCGCAGCTGACCTTCCTGCGCCAGGCCGCGAGCCTGCCGGAAGTGGCAGACCTGAAGAGCCGCCTGGCGCAGAACCCGCAGGATGACGAAGCGGCTTACCAGTTGAGCATCCAGCAGCTGGCGCGGCAGCAGTACGAAGCGGCGCTGGATGGGCTGCTGAAGCTGTTCCAGCGTAATCGTGGCTATGAGAACGGGCTGCCGCAGAAGGCGATGCTGCAGGTGTTCGAGTTGCTGGGTGGGGATCACCCGTTAGTTGGGGTTTATCGTCGCAAGCTGTCGGCGCTGATGTTCTGATAATCATGGGGCCGCCTTGCGGCCCCATGATTCTGAAACCATCACCCCACCCAGTGATAAACCGGCGAATCCACGCCACTTTCCACCTTCACCTCACTGCTATGCCGCAAGCGCACCAGCAGCCGCTTGCCTGCCGCCGTACTCCCCGCCAGCCCTTCCAGACGGTCCAGCAATTCCGGCCCGCTCATCTGCCCTGCCAAACGCAGCACATCACGCGCCGCGGTCCACTGCCCGTCGTCCGAACGCGCCGCCGCAACAGCTGCCGGGGCTGCGGCCTGCGCCACCGCCGGCACCCCGACCTGCCGCCCAAGTTGCGCCCACTCTTCAGGCGCCAGCTCGATGGTCAGGTCCACCGGCCATTCACCAATCTGTCCACGAATTCTCACGATGCGTTCCTTGAGCAAGGTCAATGCAGCCATGCTACCCCAACATGAAACCTGCGCCACACAGACTGGCGGCGCGAATAAATCTTGTTATAACATAACTACATCTTTCAGCCCGCTCCGGAGCCATCCATGCGTCGCCTGCTGCTCGCCCTGCCCTTCGCCTTGCTGCCACTGGCCGTAGCCCATGCCCACGACGAGCATGATCATGACCATGCGCATGGCACCCTCGGCGCCCACGAGCATGGCGTTGCCAAGCTCAACGCCGTGCTTGATGGCAACACCCTGGAGCTGGAGCTGGACAGCCCGGCCATGAACCTGGTCGGTTTCGAACATGCCGCCAGCAGCGATGCCGACAAGGCCAAGGTCGCCGCCGTACGCCAGCAGCTGGAAAAACCCCTGCAGCTGTTCGGCCTGCCTGCCACTGCCGGCTGCAAAGAAGACCAACAAGCGCTGGAAAGCCCGCTGTTCGGCGACACCGCGAAAGCCGACGACGATGGCGACGCGCATGAGCACGGCCACCAGCACAGCGACATCGGCGCCCACTACCAGCTGACCTGCGCCAACCCCGAAAAACTCACCCAGGTGGACCTCGCGCCGCTGTTCAAAGCCTTCCCGGCCACGCAGAAGATCAACGTGCAACTGATCGGCCCCAATGGCCAGAAAGGCGTGGAAGCGACGCCGGCCAAGGCTGCGGTCGTCTTCTGAATGAGCCAGCCGTTGATCGAACTGCATGACCTGATGTTCGCCTGGCCAGGCCAGCCGCCGCTGCTGGATATTCCGGCGTTTCACCTGGACGCCGGTGAAGCACTGTTCCTCAAGGGCCCCAGCGGCAGTGGCAAAACCACATTGCTGGGCCTGCTGGGCGGGGTGAATGTGCCGGGGCAGGGCCGTATACAACTGCTCGGCCAGGACCTTGGCAGCCTGGGCCAAGGTGCCCGCGACCGCTTTCGGGTCGATCACACGGGCTACATCTTCCAGCAGTTCAACCTGCTGCCGTTCCTGTCGGTACGCGAAAACGTCGAGCTACCCTGCCGCTTCTCGCACACCCGCAAGGCCCGCGCCGTGCAGCGCCACGGCAGTGTCGACCAGGCAGCCAGCACGCTGCTGGCGCACCTGGGCCTGGGTGACCCTGCCCTGCTCACGCGCCGTGCCGACAGCTTGTCGATCGGCCAGCAGCAGCGGGTCGCCGCTGCCCGTGCACTGATCGGCCAGCCCGAGCTGGTGATTGCCGACGAGCCGACCTCGGCACTGGATGCCGACACCCGCGAAGCGTTCATTGGCCTGCTGTTCGACGAATGCCGCGCCGCTGGCGCCAGCCTGCTGTTCGTCAGCCATGACCAGAGCCTGGCGCCGCTGTTCGACCGCCACCTGTCGCTGGCCCAACTGAACCGCGCCGCCACGCCCCGGGAGGCATGATGTACCTGCTCCGCCTTGCCCTGGCCAGCCTGGCCAACCGCCGCTTCACTGCATTTCTCACCGCCTTTGCCATCGCCTTGTCGGTGTGCCTGCTGCTGGCAGTCGAGCGCGTGCGCACCGAGGCGCGTGCCAGCTTTGCCAGCACCATCAGCGGCACCGACCTGATCGTCGGCGCCCGTTCGGGTTCGGTGAACCTGCTGCTGTATTCGGTATTTCGCATCGGCAACGCCACCAACAACATTCGCTGGGACAGCTATCAGCACTATGCCAGGGACCCGCGGGTAAAGTGGGCAATCCCCATTTCGCTGGGCGACTCGCACCGCGGTTACCGGGTGATGGGCACCACTGGCGACTACTTCGGCCATTACCAGTACGGCCGCCGCCAACACCTGGAATTGAGCCAGGGCCGCGCCTTTGCCAACGACCCGTTCGAAGTGGTGCTGGGTGCCGAAGTGGCCGACGCCTTGCACTACAAGCTGGGCGACAAGCTGGTGCTGGCCCACGGCGTTGCGGCGATCAGCCTGGTCAAGCATGACAACAAGCCGTTCACCGTGGTCGGTGTGCTCAAACGCACCGGCACCCCGGTCGATCGTACCCTGCACATCGGCCTGGGTGGCATGGAGGCCATCCATATCGACTGGCATAACGGTGTGCCGGCCCGTGGTGCCGGGCGGATCAGTGCCGAGCAGGCGCGCACGATGGACCTGCAGCCTGCCGCCATCACCGCGTTCATGCTTGGGCTGAACAACAAGATCGCAACCTTCAGCCTGCAGCGCGAAATCAACGAGTACCGCAACGAGCCGTTGCTGGCCATTTTGCCCGGGGTGGCACTGCAAGAGCTGTGGAGCCTGATGGGCACCGCGGAACAGGCGCTGTTCGTGGTTTCGCTGTTCGTGGTGCTGACCGGGTTGATCGGCATGCTTACGGCGATTCTCACCAGCCTCAACGAGCGCCGCCGGGAGATGGCGATATTGCGCTCCGTGGGCGCACGGCCGTGGCATATCGCCGGTTTGCTGGTACTGGAGGCGCTGTCGCTGGCAGCGGTCGGCATCCTCGCCGGGCTAGGCTTGCTGTATGCCGGTATAGCCCTGGCCCAGGGGTATGTGCAGGCCAACTATGGTTTGTACCTGCCGCTGGCGCTGCCAAGCGCTCATGAATGGACCTTGCTGGCTATCATCCTCGGGGCTGCGCTGCTGATGGGTAGCGTGCCGGCGTGGCGTGCCTATCGGCAGTCGCTGGCCGATGGTTTGTCCATACACCTTTGAGAGCCAGTAATGATCCAGTACCTCATGCGCTTCTTCGCGGGTAAACCCGCG
>NZ_JABMCN010000153.1:0-7250 GCF_013179515.1 Pseudomonas sp. CM27 | reverse complement strand
TCACCCGCGAAGAGGCCAGCGCAGACAGCAAAAATCCTGTTGATCATGCTGCTCTCGCTGGCAATACCTGCCTGGGCCGCCGAACCCAAGGAGCTGGACTGGCCCGCCCTCATCCCCGAAGGCGCCCCGGTCATCCCGCCACAACTGGCCCCACTGCACGACCTGTCGCAAATCAGCAGCGCCCTGTTTGCCGAGTCCGCCCCCGCAGCGCGCCAGCAAGCCCCCGACGCGCCAGTGGTGAAAAGCCTCGACGGCCAGCAGATCAAACTGCCCGGCTACATTGTGCCGCTTGAAGTCAGCGAAGAGGGCCGCACCACCGAGTTCCTGCTGGTGCCCTACTACGGCGCGTGCATCCACGTACCACCGCCACCGTCGAACCAGATCGTGCATATCTTCAGCGAAATGGGTGTGCGCGTCGAAGACCTCTACCAGCCCTACTGGATCGAGGGAAAGATGCAGGTCAGAGCCTCCAGCAGCGAACTGGCAGACGCCGGTTACCAGATGGAAGCCGAGAAAATATACGCTTATGAGCTGAAATGAGAACCACTTCGAACTCTTGCGGACGCTTCTTTTGAGCTGGGTCAAACAATCGGTTTAGACGGCTCCGTACCATTGGACTACTCGATTACTCACGTCCTTTGGGAGCTCCCATGAACAAGTCCTTGCTCGGCGCCGCCCTCGCGGCCCTGGCGCTCGCTGCCCCTGTTGCCCACGCCCACCAGGCGGGCGATGTCATCGTCCGCGCCGGCGCCATCACCACTGCCCCCAACGAGAGCAGCGGCGACCTGAAATTCGACGGCAACAAGGTATCGGGCACCAAGGCTACCCTGGACAGCGACACCCAGCTGGGGCTGACTTTCGCCTACATGCTCACCGACCACATCGGCCTGGAACTGCTCGCCGCCACGCCGTTCAAGCACACCGTCGGCGTCAAGGGCCTGGGCGGCGGCCTGGATGGCAAGCTGGCGAACATCAAGCAGCTGCCACCGACCTTGTCGTTGCAGTACTACCCGATGGAGCCGAACTCCCGGTTCCAGCCGTATGCCGGCGTCGGCATCAACTACACCCTGTTCTTCGATGAAGACCTCAGCAGCAGCCGCAAGCAACAGGGTTTCAGCAACCTGAAGCTGCAGGACTCGGTCGGTATCGCCGGTCAGCTGGGCATGGACTACATGATCACTGACAACCTGCTGGTGAACGCCTCGGTCTGGTACGTCGATATCGATACCAAGGCCAGCGTCAACGGCCCGACCGCCTTGGGCTACAGCAAGACCAAGGTCGACGTGGAAGTCGACCCGTGGGTCTACATGGTCGGCCTGGGCTACAAGTTCTGACCTGAGCACTGCAGGGCGGCCTCGGCCGCCCTCGCCCGTTGCAGCCATAGCCAATACCCCAGTGCGAACGCACTGATCGCCATGCCAAGCCCGCATACCGCAGCCCAACCCCAATGGGCGTACACCCAGCCCGCCAGCACCGCCCCCAAGCCACTGCCCAGCGAATAGCAGCACATGTAGGCGCCAATCAAGCGGCTGGCCATCACGCCACGCCCGGCCAGCAATATGCTCTGGTTGGTCACGTGCACCGCCTGCACGGCGAAGTCCAGCATCAGCACCCCCAGCACGAAGGCAATCAGTGAATGCTCGACGAATGCCGTGGGCAGCCAGGACAGTACCAGCAGCGCCAGCGCCAGCCCGGTGCTGCGCTCGCCCAGCCCCTGGTCGGCCAGGCGACCGGCGCGCGCCGCCGCCAATGTGCCTGCAACACCTGCCAGGCCGAACAGGCCGATCTCGGTATGGCTCAGTGCCAACGGCGCAGCACTCAAGGGCATGACCATGGCACTCCACAGCACGCTGAACGCCGCGAAGATCAACACACCGAACAACCCGCGCTGACGCAGCAGCCGGTCGTGCCGGTACAAGCTGAACTGGGCAGCGATCAAGGCCCGGTAGCCAGGCCCGTGCGCCATGCGCTGCCCGCTCGGCAAGGTGCGCCACAACACCAGGGCCATAAGCATCAGCAGCCCAGCTGCAACCAGGTATACGCTGCGCCAGCCGGCCACATCAGCCAGCCCGCCCGAGACCAGGCGCGCTAACAGAATCCCCAGCACCACGCCACTGGTCACGGTCCCAACCGCCCGCCCTTGCTGGCCGGGTGCGGCCATGCTCGCGGCATGCGCGACCATCACCTGCACCATCACTGCCATCAGCCCGGTACTAGCCAGGGCCAACAGCAACACGGACCAGTTCGGCGCCATACCCACCCCGACCAGAGCCACGGCAGAGAACAGCAACTGGCCAAGGATCAGGCGCTTGCGGTCGATGAGGTCGCCCAGCGGCACTATCAGCAACAGCCCAAAGGCGTAGCCCGCCTGGGTCGCGCCGACCACCCAGCCGATCTGCTGCTGCGCCACCCCCAGCTCGGCGGCCATCGATTCGAGTAACGGCTGGGCGAAATACACCGTCGCCACGGCCATGGCGCTGGTGATGGCCAGCAGAAGGGTTATCCAGCGTGTCTGCGAAGGGGTCATCGGCTGGCCTCGAAAACTGGTTTCGAATTGAAACCACATGCTGGCTATTTAGCAAATGTAGTTTTAATCTGCAACCAGATAACCACGGCAGGCCGACTCCATGCTCGACGAAAACAATGCGCAATGCCCCGTGGCCCGGGCCCTGGAGGTACTGGGTGACCGCTGGGCGCTGATGATCCTGCGCGATGCCTTCGATGGCCTGCGGCGCTTCAGTGAGTTTCAGAAGAACCTGGGGTTGGCGAAGAACATCCTCGCCACGCGGCTCAAGCTGTTGGTGGAGAGTGGGTTGCTGGAGATGCAGCCGGCTTCGGATGGCAGCGCTTACAAGGAATATGTGCTGACCGGGAAAGGCCGCTCGGTGTTTCCGGTGGTGGTTAGCTTGCGGCAGTGGGGGGAGAAGTTTCTGTTCGAGGCGGGCGAGGTGCGATCGGAGTTGGTGGAAGCGGCTAGCGGCCACGGGCTTGAGACGTTGCAGGTGCGCGGCCAGGACGGGCGGGTTTTGAATGCCGAGGATTGCCTGCGCAGAGTTGTGCGGCATGGGTGATCATGGGGCTGCTTTGCAGCCCATCGCCGGCAAGCCAGCTCCCACAGGTACCGCGTTGATCTTGCGATTACTGGATCTTGTGGGAGCTGGCTTGCCGGCGGTTGGGGCGCAGAGCGCCCGCAATGGATATCAGCTTTTACCCAAAAGCCGCGCCAAACCCTCGACCATCGGCGTCGCCTGCGGAAAATCGAACCGCGCCAGCAAACGCTGGTTGTCCGCCCGCGAATGGCGAATGTCACCCGAACGCGCTGCGGCGTAGCTGACCGCAGGCAAACTGCCAACCACCTTCTCCAGCGCGGCCAGCAACTGGTTCAGCGAAGTGGCCTGGTTGAGGCCGATATTCACCGCCCCCTCCTGCACCTGAGGCTGCTCCAGCGCCTGCACCATCACCTGCACCAGGTCGCCCACGTAGAGGAAATCGCGGGTCTGCTCGCCATCGCCAAACACGGTGATCGGCGAGCCCTGCACTGCGCGCTCGGCGAAAATGCTGATAACCCCGGAATACGGCGAGGACGGATCCTGACGCGGCCCGAAGATGTTGAAGAAGCGAAACACCACCGGCTCCAGGCCATGCTGACGGCGGTAGAAGTCCAGGTACTGCTCACTGGCCAGCTTGTCCACGGCATACGGGGTCAACGGCGCCTTGGGCGTGTCTTCGGCAATCGACTCGCCCTCGCCATTGTTGCCGTACACCGCCGCGCTGGAGGCGAACAGTACCCGGCGCAGCCCATGCACGCGCATGGCTTCGCACACGTTGAGGGTGCCGATGAAGTTGCTTTGGTGGGTGCGTACCGGGTCCTCGACCGAGGCCTGCACCGAGGCCACTGCTGCCAGGTGCACCACGGCACGGCAGCCAGCCGCGGCTTGGGTGACCAGCGCTGCATCGGCGACATCACCTTCGATCAGTTGCAGCCGGGGGTGGTCGAGCTGCAGGTTGGCCCGCCGGCCGGTGGACAGGTCGTCGAGAATGCGTACGGCGTAGCCTTTGTCCAACAACGCATCGCACAGGTGGGAGCCAATGAAGCCGGCACCGCCGGTGATCAGGATGGGGGCGTCAGCCATGGCGATAGAACCGGTCCAGTAAGGGCGGCAGGCCGGCGCGCCAGGCGCGCGGCTTGATACCGAAGGTATGAAGAATTTTCTTGCAAGCCAGTACTGCGTGCTGTGGCTCTTCGCTGGCATCCGGGCGCGCCGCATGCGCCTGCGGCGTCGGTGCCTGCACAGCCAGCTGGCGGTAATGCCCGGCCTCGGTAAGTATCGCCTGGCCCAGCGCCAGCGGCGTGGTCGCCTCGTTGCCGGCGTAATGGTAGGTGCCCCACAGCGGCGCGCTACAGTCGAGCTGCTTGAGCACCGACAGGATCACCCGCGCGGCATCGTCGACCGGTGTCGGGTTGCCACGCCGGTCATCGGCCAGCAGCAGCTCTTGCGGCTGCTCGGCGCGGGTCAGGAAGCGGCCGAGGGCACCGTCGATGCTTTCGTCGAGCAGCCAGCCAAAGCGCAGAAGCACATGCTGCGGGCAAGCCGCGCGCACGCTCTGCTCGATACGCCACAGCGCCTGGCCACGCAGGCCGAGCGGCACTGGTTCGTCTTTTTCGCTGTAGGCCGTGGCCCGCGAACCGTCGAACACGCGATAGCTGGACGGCTGGATCAGGGTGATCTGGTGGTGCTGGCACAGTTCTGCCAGCCGCTCCACCGCCCGCTCCTGCTGAGCCAGGCGCTGCTCGCTGACCGACTCGGCCTGGAACCAGTCGAAGTAATAAGCCAGGTTGACCACGGCATCGGGGCGGTGATCATCGAGCAGCTGAGTGAGGCTGGCCGGGGCCCAGCCATTCTCGGGCGGGCGCGGCGCCAGGAAAGCGATGTCCTCCTCGGCCCCAAGACGAATCAGCGCTTGCCCGAGGGCATTGCCACCACCCAACAGCATTAGGCGCATACGCATAGAGTCAGCAGATCCGGAAGAGGTTAATGAATGAAAGGGGCATTTTGCGGTTTCCGATACGGGAAGTCCAACCACAGGGTTTATTGAGTTCCCTGTACTGACCTGATCGCGAGCAAGCCCGCTCCTGCAGGTAGCCCACTATTTCTGTATCAGCGTACCCGCGAAGAGGCCGGTTCCGGCAATATCCCTATTCAATCTCGAACAAACTGTTACGCAACGGCCCCACGCTCAGCCGCTCGCGTACATCGTCATCTATGCGCGGATCATCCGGCTGGTACAGCTTTACCTGTCGATAGGCATTGATGCGGTTGATCTCCTCTCCCAGATATTCCCACACCACCCGGGTACAGGCCGGGTTGCGCCGGTCGCCGCTGGATACCCCGGCCTTCAGGCCGTTGAGGCGGGTAATACGGCTTTTGAAGCTGGGAATGAGGATGGTCTGGCTCATTTCGTTGAAGGTGAGCGACTCGTAGTCGATGAGGAACACCCGGTCCTGCAACTGGAAAGCCGCACCCAGGTAGCGGCAACGTACTTCGGCATGCTGGTCGGCTGCGCTGGAGCGCTCCTGCCGCTCCTGACGTTCGAACAGGAAACGGCCGCGTTCCTCCCACAGATGCACCAGCGAGACGAGGATGGTGCCGGGTACCGACATGCAGTTGGAATACTCGAAGTAGTAACCGCAATAGCGCGACAAATTGCCCGCGTGTTCATGCAGCGGTCGGAACAGCTCGCTGATGGGGTCGCTGGGCTGATCGGCCAGGGTCGACACGCGGGCGCCGATCAACCGGGCGAACTGCTCGGCCGGCAGGTTCAGCTCGTAATCCTCGACACCGAAGAAATCGCCGATGCGCTTCAGGTTGAAAGCCGTCGGGCGGCTCTGGCCGCTCAGGTACTTGTTGAACTGCGCGCGGTTGATCGACAGCTGCCGGCAAACTTCGGAGATAGAGCGGTAGTGGCTGCAAGCCAGCTTGAGGTTGGTAGCGAAATGATCGCTCATGTGCGGAACCCAGGTGACGCGAATGGCGCCATTGTAGCATCAAGTCGCATCAAGTCAGAGCAATCCGCGAAATTGTAACCACTCTTGTCATGGCCAACCATGCGCCCCAACGAATAGCGGTGCGCCTGCCGTCCGCTGGTCTTTCCATGCGAAGAATAAGAATCGAGGTCATTTTCCAATGCTCGAAGCACTCAACGATTTCCTTTCCGGGAAACTCCTCATCGTGCTGATCGTCGGTCTCGGCGGTTACTTCACCATCCGTTCCCGGTTCGTACAGTTCCGCCATTTCGCCCACATGTTCACCGTATTCAAGGAATCGCTGCGTGGCCAGGCAGGCCAGCTGAGCTCTTTCCAGGCCCTGATGCTGAGCCTGGCCGGTCGCGTGGGCGCGGGTAACATCGCCGGTGTCGGCATTGCCGTGACCCTGGGTGGCCCAGGCGCGGTGTTCTGGATGTGGGTCACTGCGCTGGTCGGCATGGCCAGCAGCTTCTTCGAATGCACCCTGGCCCAGGTCTACAAACGCGCCGACGGCGACGGCCTGTACCGTGGTGGCCCGGCCTACTACATCCAGCACGGCCTGAAGCTGAAAAGCATGGCCATCGTGTTCTCGGTGCTGCTGCTGGTCACTTACGGCTTTGCCTTCATCGGCCTGCAGTCGTACACCGTGACCCACTCGCTGCAGAACGCCTTTGCCTTCGACCCAAGCCACACCGGTATCGTCCTGGCCGTGCTGCTGGCCGTCACCTTCATCGGCGGCATCAAACGCATCGCTGCGGTTTCCGACCTGCTGGTACCGGTCAAGACCCTTGCCTACATCGGCGTGACCCTGTACGTGATCGGCACCCAGATCGAGCACGTGCCTGCCATGCTGGAAACCATCTTCAAGAGCGCCTTCGGCCTTGATCCAGCGTTTGGCGGCCTGCTTGGCAGCGCCATCGTCATGGGCGTTAAGCGTGGTGTGTTCGCCAACGAAGCCGGCCTGGGTAGCGCGCCTAACGTCGCCGCCGTGGCGGCAGTGAAGCACCCGGGCGCGCAGGGCGTGGTCCAGGCCTTCAGCGTGTTCCTCGACACCTTCTTGATCTGCACCTGCACCGCACTGCTGATCTTGCTGTCGGGCTTCTACACCCCAGGCTTCGAAGGCGACGGCATTGTCCTGACCCAGAACTCGCTGGCCGCTGTGGTCGGTGACTGGGGCCGTGTGTTCGTCAGCGTGGCGCTGTCGCTGTTCGTCTTCACCTGCATC
>NZ_JABMCN010000152.1 GCF_013179515.1 Pseudomonas sp. CM27 | reverse complement strand
GCCAGCATTTTGCCTCGGGCTTCCTTCAGATTCGCAGTCGCCCGCGACACCCTTGCCTCCGGCTAACACTTCCCCTTGCCGGGTGTGTAGAGGACTTTCACCTCCAAGTCACCCGCTCGGCCACCACCGCCAAGCAGGTTGCGCTTACGCGCAACGCGCCATGCCTGGCGCACAACAAAAAGCCCCGACAAGTCGGGGCTCTTGGTCAATCAGCCATCAGGCTCAGCGCTTGGCAGTTTCGCCAACCACCGCAGCTTCCTGCTTGTCGGCCATCAGCGAGGCGTAGTACTTCTCGCCCTTGGCCGCATCGTACATGCCTTCCCAACGGGAAATGACCAGTGCCGCCAGGGCGTTGCCGATCACGTTCAGCGCAGTACGCGCCATGTCCATGATGCGGTCGACACCGGCGATGAAGGCCAGGCCTTCCAGCGGGATGCCAACGCTGCCCAGAGTAGCCAGCAGCACCACGAACGATACACCCGGCACGCCAGCGATGCCCTTGGAGGTGACCATCAGGGTCAGCACCAGCAGCAGCTGCTGGCTCCACGACAGGTCGATACCGTACAGCTGGGCAATGAAGATGGCCGCGATGCTCTGGTACAGGGTCGAGCCGTCGAGGTTGAAGGAGTAGCCGGTCGGTACCACGAACGAGCAGATCGACTTCGGCGCGCCGTACTTTTCCATCTTCTCGATCACACGCGGCAGCACGGTTTCCGAGCTGGAAGTGGAGTAGGCCAGGATCAGCTCATCTTTCATGATGCGCATGATCTTGATCACCGAGAAGCCGAACAGGCGGGCGACCAGGCCCAGCACCATGAAGGCGAAGAAGGCGATGGCGAAATACACCAGCAGCACCAGCTTGGCCAGCGGCAGCAGCGAGCTGAAACCGAAGTTGGCCACGGTCACGGCGATCAGGGCGAACACGCCGATCGGGGCGTAGTTCATGATCATGTGAGTGACCTTGAACATGGTTTCCGAAACGGCCTGGAAGGTACGCACCAGCGGGTCGCGCAGCTCTGCCTGCAAGCTCGAAAGGCCCAGGCCGAACATCACCGAGAAGAAGATGATCGGCAGCATTTCGCCACGCATCAGCGCTGCGAAGATGTTCGACGGGATCAGGTTGAGCAGGGTTTCGATGAATGCGTGCTCATGCTGCACTTCGGCCGCAGTCGCCTGGTACTTGGAGATGTCCACGGTACCCAAGGTGCTCATGTCGATGCCGGCGCCCGGGTGGAACAGGTTGGCCAGCACCAGGCCCACAACGATGGCGATGGTGGTCACCACTTCGAAGTAGAGGATGGTCTTAAGGCCGATGCTGCCGAGTTTCTTCGCATCGCCAACCCCGGCGATGCCCACGATCAGAGACGAAATCACGATCGGGACGACGATCATCTTGATCAGGCGAATGAAGATGTCACCGGCGGGCTGGAGGACGTTACTGATCCACCAGGCCTTTTCCGCACTGAAGTGGTTCAGCAGCGCGCCGATTGCAACGCCAAGCACCAGACCGATAACGATCTGCCAGGCGAGGCTCAGTTTTGCCTTCTTCATGTCTTTACCCTTTGTTCTAGTGGTCATGGCACCGATGGAAAGGCGCGTAACAGAGCCGTTGGCCAGGTCACGGGCAGCAGATGCATCCATCCGGCGACTTCATGTAAGGACACCGCAGGCGAGCGACAGGGCGCTCAGGCCAGCGAAAAAGGCGGCAACTATTGCGATGGCAAGGGGGGAAATCTAATGCCGGAAACGCATGACCCATGCCCATAATGCATAACGTTTTCGACCAACTCGATAGGTTCGCAAGTGCTTGATTTATAACGTTCGGAATCCCGAACAAGACCAAACCGCCATATTTCGGCAGATTTGACTGTAGGAAAAGGAGACAGAAGATGGCTTGTTCGACAATCCGAATGGCCGAAATGTCACTTGTACAAGCATCAGGGGATTTGAAAAAAAGTTGATGTACGGTCAAGACAAAATGTGTCTCGGAGGAAAAAACGCGCAAGGGAAGCGGCGTTTCGATATGGCTCCTCGGAAGTCAGGTCTGGCCAGGTGCCCCTATGACACCGCCGACCTGATACTTCCGATTCCGCCTTTCCTGACCCGGCCCATTGCTGGAGGCACTCCCTGTACCCCTAGGCCACTCCGATCCGGTAACAATCAGAACAGCCCGGCCCCTTGGTCATGTGCTGCCCCTCCTCGGGGCGGCGCATCATAGAAGGCTGAAATATAGAAAGGTTCAGCTTCTATTACGTGACAGTGCGTAACCTTTCGTCCGTACCGCCTGAAAAAGCTCAGTACCAGTTCGGGTCACGCTTGAGCTGCTCCTGCAGCATTGCCTTCATGCCGTCGTCCGGCTCGCCCAGCCACCGGTATTGCGCATGGCGGGTAGGCGACTTGTCGCTCGGCAACCCCTCGGGTACTTCGACGAGCATGCCGTAGGCATCTTCCTTGTCCCAGCTGAACGCCACGATCAGCCGCTTATAGGTACATTTTTCCTGAGCCTCGCACAGCGGGCCAACCAGGTATTTGTCGCCGTCCTCCGTAACGGCAGACATCTGTTGCTCGGCACTGCCGGTCAGGTTGACCACCCAGTCGGGCAGGCGTTCCTCGCCTTTGATCGCGTCCTGCCAGGCTTGCCGGTACTCAGGGTCCGACCCCAACAACTGGTCGGCCCGGACCTGGCCGTCATTGGCCGCCATCGCCGCTGCACTGCCACCCAGAAGCAGGGCGGCAGCCAGGGCAGTCGGGAGCATCCTGCTCATTTTCAACCTCGACCGCGTCCGAAGAAGAAGGAAGCTACGAACAGGACCAGGAAGACGATGAACAGAATCTTCGCAATACCTGTGGCAGCGCCGGCGATACCACCGAAGCCCAGAACGGCAGCGACAATGGCGATGATGAGGAAAGTGATAGCCCAGCTCAGCATGGTGTTTCTCCTTTCTTTTTCAAAACAGTCCGGCTCAGAACACCCAACGGTCCTGAGGCACGACATGTTCCAGAGTGGCCGGCGACGCGGCGTGGGTATCAGAAGGCAACGGCTCGGCTGCCTTGACGAAATTGTTTGTACGGGTCGACTGAATTTGCGCCAGCAGGGCGGTCTGCGCCGCTACCTGATCCGCAAGCCGCGCAGTCTGCAAGCTGTAATAAAACAGCCCGGCTGCCAAGGTCAGCAGCAGCGCCATGCCGAGTGTCAGCATCTGGCGCAGGGGCAGTGCGGCGACTTGCGAACGGTTGACGGATTGGCGATTCATGCCGGCTCCTCCTGCTGTAATTTTTGTTCAAACCTGAACAGGTAATTGCAGCCTGCATGCCAGCCTGCCGAATAAAATAAAATCCTTAAAAATCAATAGCTTACATAAGCGGCGTAGTGCACCTGAGGACGTATCCTGCACGATGGCACCCAAGCGCTCGTGCGAATTGCACGATCAGCCCTCGACCTTGGATGCTATTTTGAGCATGTCGGCATCCACCCCGCGCACGCCGATGATCTGGCGGGCGATCTCCTGGGCGATGGTCTTCTGCTCTGCACTGACGACTTCACCCGACAGCCGCACCATGCCTTCTTCACTGGCTACCTTGAGGTTCAGGCCATCCAGATTGCGACTGAAGCGGTAGCTGTTCTGGATCTTGTCGACGATCCAGCTATCACTGGGTTGCGGCCCGGTTGGCGCCCCGACCGGGGTTTCCCTGGCCTTGGCCATGGCAGCTGTATCAAGGCTGACAAGGTTGTTGACCAGGTGCACTCCATCGGTGGTCCGTGCCACCACACCCGCCAGTTCCTTGGCCTCGACACTGTCGACCCTGCCGCGAAGCGTCACCACGCCTTCACTGCTCTGGACTTCTATAGGCGCTTTCTCAGTGGTACGGCTCCACAACAGCCGTGCACGAATCACTGCTGCCAGGGTGGCATCCTCCAGGCGCTGGGCGTAGGCACGCAGCTCCAGCGGGCGCTCCACCAACTGGGCATTGACCTGCAGCTGGTTATCCACCTGCTCGATGCCCCGGGTGGCCAAGGCAACATGTTCGGCCAGTTGGCGTTCGACGTCGTTTTCTACCTCGCCGACAAGCCGCGCCTGTTTGCCCTCCACTTCGACCTTGATGCGGAACGGGTTGAGCATGCGGTTTAACGAAAGGGCGGTTTGCAGCGCGCCTTCAAGGCGGGCGTCTTGCACCGGGTCGGCAAACGCCGGGTTGATCAAGGGCAGCAAAACAGCAGCCACAACGGCTGTACGAAAGGAAGTGGACATGGCGAAGCCTCCTTTTTGTAGGCAAAAGCTGAAAATCGTCGCAACCAATGTGCCACCGCATGTCTCTAAGCAAATCATCGGAATATCGCGGCGTTCCGCCGTTATTTGGCCATTGGCTAGCATGCAAAGGACAGAATCCTTCAGAATTGACCATGCAACTTGCCCGATTTTTCCCACACTAATTGAAGATCTACCCTAAGGAGCGCAGGAAAATGGAATCAGCCCAGGACAACCAAGGCCGCATTCTGCTGGTGGATGACGAGTCCGCGATCCTGCGCACCTTCCGCTATTGCCTCGAGGACGAGGGCTACAGCGTGGCGACGGCAAACAGCGCGACTCAGGCCGAATCCTTGCTGCAGCGTCAGGTATTCGACCTGTGTTTCCTCGATTTACGCCTGGGGGAAGACAACGGCCTCGACGTGTTGGCACAAATGCGTATTCAGGCGCCTTGGATGCGGGTGGTAATTGTCACCGCGCACTCGGCCATCGACACGGCCGTCGACGCCATCCAGGCCGGCGCCGCCGATTACCTGGTCAAGCCCTGCAGCCCGGACCAGTTGCGCCTGGCCACCGCCAAGCAGCTGGAAGTGCGTCAGCTTTCGGCGCGCCTGGAAGCCCTGGAAGGCGAAGTGCGCAAACCCAAGGACGGCCTCGACTCGCACAGCCCGGCGATGATGGCGGTGCTGGAAACCGCCCGCCAGGTCGCCACCACCGACGCCAACATCCTCATCCTGGGCGAGTCGGGTACCGGTAAGGGCGAGTTGGCCCGGGCCATCCACGGCTGGAGCAAGCGCGCGCGCAAAGCCTGTGTGACCATCAACTGCCCGTCGCTGAACGCCGAACTGATGGAAAGCGAGCTGTTCGGCCACACCCGCGGGGCCTTCACCGGCGCCAGCGAAAGTACCCTGGGGCGGGTCAACCAGGCTGACGGTGGCACACTGTTCCTCGACGAGATCGGCGATTTCCCGCTGACCCTGCAGCCGAAACTGCTGCGCTTCATCCAGGACAAGGAATACGAGCGTGTGGGTGACCCGGTCACCCGCCGCGCCGATGTACGTATTCTGGCCGCGACCAACCTCAACCTCGAAGAGATGGTGCGCGAAAGCCGCTTCCGCGAAGACCTGCTGTATCGCCTCAACGTCATCACCCTGCACCTGCCGCCCCTGCGCGAGCGCAGTGAAGACATCCTCACCCTGGCTGACCGCTTCCTCGCCCGCTTCGTCAAGGAATACTCCCGACCGGCCCGGGGTTTCAGCGATGAAGCCCGTGCGGCCCTGCTCAATTACCGCTGGCCCGGCAACATTCGCGAACTGCGCAACGTGGTGGAGCGGGCGAGCATCATCTGCCCGCAGGAGCGTGTCGAAATCAGCCACCTGGGCATGGGCGAGCAACCTGCCGGCAACGCCCCGCGGGTGGGCGCCGCGCTAAGCCTGGATGAGCTGGAGCGCGCCCATATCGGCGCCGTGCTGGCCGCCAGCGACACGCTGGACCAGGCCGCCAAGACCTTGGGCATCGATGCCTCAACGCTGTACCGCAAGCGCAAGCAGTACAACCTGTGAAGTGGCCACCCATGAAGCTGCGCACGCGGCTGTTCCTGAGCATCTCGGCGCTGGTCACGGTGGCCCTGCTCGGGCTGCTGCTGGGTCTGGTCAGCGTGCTGCAGATGGCCACGGTGCAGCAACAACTGGTGCGCGAGACCACCCACGCCCTGGAAGTGGGGCTCAAGTTGCGCCAGAATCTGGGCGAGCAGCTTACCCTGATTCTCGACGAAGGCACCGCCCCGGAAAACCTGCGGCTGCTGCAGGAAAACTTCCAGGGCTTGCTCAACCAAGGGTTGGAACAAGGCGGCGAGCGCACCGGTTTCAGCAAGGCCAGCAGCCACTACCAGACCTTTCTCCAGGCTTACCGGGACAGCCCCGCGCCAGCTCGCAGCATGGCCGCCGATCAACCGCTTGGGGCCGCGTTCAACCAGGTTCGTACCGACCTGATCGATTCCCACAAACAGGCCCTGGACCTCATCACTCGCAACGAGGAAAACAGCCGTGATCAGGCCCTGCTGGTCAGCGGTGTGCTCGGCCTGATGGGCCTGGTGGTGCTGGTACTGGGTTTTATCACTGCGCACAACATCGCCCGGCGCTTCGGCCAGCCGATCGAAGCCTTGGCCAAAGCCGCCGACCAGCTGGGCAAAGGCAATTTCGACGTCACCCTGCCGGTCACCCAGGCGTCCGAACTGAACCAGCTGACCCGCCGCTTCGGCCTCATGGCAGATGCCTTGCGCAAGCACCAGGCCACCAATGTCGATGAACTGCTGGCCGGCCAGCAGCGCCTGCAGGCCGTGCTCGACAGCATCGACGATGGCTTGCTGATCATCGACCGCCAGGGCCGCCTGGAGCACCTCAACCCGGTAGCCCATCGCCAACTGGGCTGGAATGACAGCCGGGTTGGCAGCAGCCTGGCCGAAGCCCTGCAGCGACCAGAGCTGGAACACCAGCTGCGCCAGGTGCTGCGCGGCGGCAGCCTGGACCGTGCGCCAGACGACCTGAGCATCGAGGTCGACGAGGAAACGCGCCTGCTCACCTATAGCCTGACCCCGGTCAGCCACCCGCAAGGCCCGATCCTTGGCGCGGTGATGGTGCTGCATGACGTAACCGAACAGCGCGCGTTCGAGCGCGTGCGCAGCGAATTCGTACTGCGTGCCTCACACGAGCTTCGCACCCCGGTCACCGGTATGCACATGGCCTTCGGCCTGTTGCGCGAGCGGGTCAAGTTTCCCGCCGAAGCGCGGGAAAACGACCTGCTGGAAACCATCGGCGAGGAAATGCAACGCCTGACCCAGCTGATCAACGACCTGCTCAACTTCAGCCGCTACCAGAGCGGGCTGCAGAAGCTCGAGCTGGCGCCTTGTGCCATCGACGAGTTGCTGGAGCGCGCGCAGCTGCGCTTTGACCAGCAGGCGGCGCACAAGCAGATCGAGTTGATCAATGCCCTGGAGCCGCCGCTGCCGCGCATCCAGGCCGACGTTGCGCAACTGGACCGGGTACTGGACAACCTGTTGCACAATGCCATCCGCCATACCGCCAACGGCGGGCGCATTCGCCTGCATGCCCGGCGCCATGCGGAGCGGGTGATCATCAGCGTGGAAGACAATGGCGAAGGCATTGCCTATGGACAGCAGGGGCGCATTTTCGAACCCTTCGTGCAGGTAGGCCGCAAGAAGGGTGGCGCGGGGCTGGGGCTGGCGTTGTGCAAGGAGATCGTGCAGTTGCACGGCGGGCGCATGGGCGTGTTTTCCCGGCCAGGGCAGGGCACGCAGTTCTATATGGCACTGCCGGTATGAGTTTCTCCTGTGCCGGCCTCATCGCCGGCAAGCCAGCTCCCACAGGGATAGCGCCGCACTTGGCAGCTGTGCGGTACCTGTAGGAAATTCCATGGGCTTTGGCAAGTTGCATCAGGGCTGACAGGTGCTTGCCGCTAGGTGTGCAGGGCCTGTGAGCCCAGATGCGATCCCTGTGGGAGCTGACTCAATGCTCGACCCGCCGCGGCAGCTGTCCGCGGGTCACCAGCTCGGCGAATTGCCGGGCGTTCAATGGCCGGGCAAACAGCCAGCCCTGGCCATAGTTGACCCCTTCGCTGTTCAGCAGCACCGCCTGGTCCTCGCACTCGATGCCTTCGGCAATCACCCGCAGGTGCAGGTCATGGGCCATGCGGATGATATGCGGGGCGACACCGCTGCTGGCGGCATCATGCCCTAGCGCATCGATGAACGCCTTGTCGATCTTCAGGCAGTCCACCGGCAGGGTTTGCAGGTATGCCAGGCTGCAATAGCCAGTACCGAAATCATCGATCAGCACCTGGTGCCCAACGGAACGCAGCGCCTGCAGGTTATCGCGGGCGACCACCACGTCGATCAGGCCGCGCTCGGTCACTTCGAAGGCAATCTGGGTTGCCGATACCCGGTGAAGCGCCAACAGGCGCGCCGCCACCCGGCCAATCCGCGGCACCATCACATCGCACGCCGCCAGGTTTACCGAGATGTACAACTTGGGGTGCGAGCGCAGCAGCTGCCCCAGCTGCTCGAGCACGCGCTGCAGCACAAAGTCGGTGATCTGCCGAATCTGCCCGGTGTTTTCAGCCAGCGGGATGAACAGGTCCGGGCTGGTCAGGGTGCCGTCCGGGCGGCGCCAGCGCACCAGTGCTTCGGCCCCCACGCAGCGCCGGCTGTCGAGCTCGAAAATCGGCTGATACAGCACCTGCAGTTCTCCACGACGCAAGGCGTGCTGCAGTTCCGAGCTCATCGAGCGCCGTTGCAGGATCAACTGCAACACCAGCCAGCCAATGCAACAGGCCGCGAGCACGCTACCGGGGAACAGCAGCCAGAGCATGCCGTTCATTCTCAGCGGCAGGCTTGCCCGCGGCGCAATCAGTACCAGCTGGTAATCCGGTGACTTGGTGGGCATGCGGTAGATCAGTCGATCGCTGAGTTCGAGCAGCGACTTGTCGCTGTTGGACCAGGCCGAGGGCGGCGGCCACACCTGTGGCGGGCCCAGCACGGGGATGGCGCGCGCGCCGTTGTCCAGCACCACTACCAGGCTGCCGCCCGGTGGCAGGTCCACCACATCGGTCAGGTGCCCACGGGATGTGGAAACCAGAAATTTGCCCCGACCCAGCATCAGTGCCGCCAGGTTCTCGTTCGGTTCGGTGGTGGTATTAAGCCAGTAGCTGTATGTCGGGCCTTGGATATCGGGGGCCCGCAGCGGCACGAACGCGCGCTCGTCACCCCGGTTGGAGCAGGCCACATCGCCATCTACATAGGCGGCTTCATAGATGAAGCGAGAACTCAGGCCGACTTGCTGCAAAGCCGTCAGCATTGCCGGGCTGCAGCCCCGCAAGGGCTGCGCCTGCAAAACATCCACGCCTTCGCGCAACTGGCCGAACACCTGCTCGAGGCGATCGAGAAACCGCTCGCCCTGGGCATTCATCTGTTCGCTTTCACTTTGCTTCATCTGTTGCAAGGCAATGCCGATGCTGGCAGACAGCAACAGAGCGGCGCTGGCCAATGCTGCCAAGGTGGCCAGCATCCAGGGGCGGTAGAAAATTTGGCGCAGCAAGGTGATGAGTGCTGACATCAAAGGCATCCAGTTGATTACTAAGGTATAGCAACTGAATCAATAATCACCCTCACCGTTTAGCGCCTCGCTTGGGCTGCTGCCGGCTCAACGCATCCGGTTGAGCACCTGCAACATCGCAGCGGTCTGGGCGTCAGGCATGCCGTCGAAGCGTTGTGGGCGGAAACGCATCTGGAACGCTGCAAGCGTATGGCGGGTGGCCACATCCAGCACCCCAGTCTGCTCGATGGCGTAGCCAAACCGGCGCAGCTCCTGCTGGTACCAGCCAATGCCTGGTGGGTTGACGCTGAAGTAAGCCTGCTGGCGTGCCACGGCATTGGCGTCCGGCCAGACACCCAGCCCGGCATCTGCCAAACGCTTCCAAGGGAACAACGGGCCTGGGTCCAGCTTGCGCGACGGAGCAATGTCGCTGTGGCCGATGATGTGCCGTGGTTCGATGTTGTTGCGCTTGACGATGTCCTTGAGCAGCGCGATCAGCGACTGCACCTGGGCCTCGCTGTAAGGGTGCCAGACCCGACCACTCGGCGTTTCGGTGAACCCCGGGTTGACGATCTCTATACCGATCGACGAGGAGTTCAGCCAGGTGCGCCCCTGCCATTGGCTATCACCGGCATGCCAGGCGCGGCGGCTTTCATCCACCAGTTGGTAGACCGTCGCCGGACCATCGCCGATCAGGTAATGGCTACTGACCTCACCCTGGGTAAGCAAGGCGAGGGAGCGCTCCAGCGAGGCATTGGTGTAATGCAGGACAACGAACTGGATGCGGTTGTCGTGGTTGGCGGAAGGGTGGCTGCGGTCTATCCGCAGGCCCGTGGAGCAACCTGCTACAGACAGCAGCAGCAAGGAAATCAGGGTTTTTTTCAGCGTGGAAAACACGTCGGTGGCCTCAGCGTATGAGCGCTACAGTATAACGTGCTGGCCGAGGGCGCGCTTGCCACGGGCCAGCCGCTTTGGGTCAACCCTGCTCGACGCGATTGCGCCCCTGCTCCTTGGCCCGGTACAACGCCGCATCGGCGCGTTTCAGCACCTGATCGCCGCGCTCGCCCGAACGGAACGCAGCCAGCCCGATGGAGGTGGTGATCACCACCCGTTCGCCCTTGAAGTGGAACGGGCATGCCTCGACGGCTGCGCGCAGCACCTCGGCCATCTGGGCGGCGGCGGCTGGCGGCGTCTGTGGCAGCAGCAGGACGAACTCCTCGCCGCCAAAGCGGGCGATGAAGTCACGGCCGCGCAAGCGCTTGCGCAGTTGGTCGGCGACAATCTTCAACACCTTGTCCCCGGCCAGGTGCCCGTAGCTGTCGTTGATGCGCTTGAAATGGTCAAGATCGAGGATCGCCATCGCCAGATGGCCGCCGTTTTCCTGCCATTCGAGCATTTCGCGTTCAACTCGTTCGCTCCAGGCCGCACGGTTAGGCAAGCCGGTAAGCGGGTCGAGCAAGGCTTTCTGGCGCTGCTCCTCGAGGTGCTCACGGTAGCCCAGCGCTTCTTGCTCCATGTTCGCCACCCGCTCCGACAACCCATGCAGGCGCCCCGCCAGTTCCAGCTCGCGGCGGTCACGTTCGTGCTTGTGCTCGTCCATGGTCACCAACAGGCCTTCCAGGCGGTTTTCCAGAATGTGCTTCAGGCTGTCCACGTCGGCGGCACCCTGCACGCTGCTCTGCAGGCCGTCGACGTGCTCACGCAGCTGCGTATCCAGCTCACGCGCAGCGCTACTGTTGTCAGCGTGGCCGGCGCTGGCCTCTTGCAGATGGCTCTGAAAACCCTCAAGGCGTTCGTTGATCTGCTGCAGGTAGGTTTCGAATTCGTGCTGGCCGCTGTCGTTGATTGCCAGCAGCAGCACTGCCAGGTCATCCAGTACCGGAATCAGCTCATACCAGTTCAAACCGCGGGCGACCCGCTCGCGCATTTCCAGGGCCTGGGCCTTGTGCCGCTCGGGCAAGCTGAGGTCGTCAAGCAGGCCGATCAAAGTCTGCTCGATGTGCGCGGCAACCTGACTGTACGGCGGCTCCACCGCGTATGGCAGGGCGTAGGGCCCGTCTTCACCGAAGGTTTCTTCGAGGGTTGATAGAGGCTCTGCCGAAGGTTCGTCGTCGGCGCCAATCTGTAGCGCTGGCACTTCTGCCTGTGACGGCTGCGACTGCGAGGCTGACGGCATCTCCACCGACTCGATCAATGCCGGGCCTGCTGGCTCCAGCTCGGGGTCGCGGGTAACGACCAGCGCTTCTGCGGGGGCTGATGGGGCGGGCAGTGGCTGAAGCACATCGACGTCTTCGGGCTGCAATACCCCGATATTGGCTGGTGTGGCCTGGGGATGTGTGTCGGCAGCAGCCGGCACCACCGTTGCCAGTTCTGCCTCACCTTGGCCGTCGTCCTCGCGGCTGCCGAACAAGCGCTGCAAAAAACCAGGCCGGGCTTCCTCCTCCGGCTTGCCGAGGGCGGACAACGCGCGACCCTGCAAGCCGCTCAATTCGCCCAGCAACGGCGGCAGGTCGCGTGACTGGGCAACCCCGCCGTCGAGCTTCTTCGCCAGCTTTTTCAGGGGCCGGGAGATATCGTTGGGCAGCGGCAGGCCTTGCAGCTGGCCCACCAGTGCGGTCAACGCATCGCCGACCTGGTGCATGCGGTTTTCCCGGCGCTGTTCAGAGTCCAGCACGGCTTTTTCAAGGCGCGGGATCAACCCGGCGAGGCCGGCGTCCATGTTGTCGCTGCGGATGACCTCGCGCATTTCCTTCATGCACTCGTCCACCACCTTGTCACTGCCTTCGGCAGCCAGGGTGCTGCGCACCAGGCCGCGACGCAGCAGGTCGAGACGGGCGTCCCAGCGGCGCTCCAGCTTTTCCTGCTGCTCGATGCTCTTGAGGTATTTCTCTTTCCAGCGCTCAGCGTCTTCAGTCATGCCCGGGTCCGCAAACGGTGATGGCAATTAGCTCAAAACCGGCAGCGTATCCACAGTCAATGCATCAGGCAATCGAATCTCGACGGCAACGGGAAGGTGGTCTGAAATTGGCTGCGCCAACACCTCGACACGCTCCAGCGTGAGGCTTGGGCTGAGCAGGATATGGTCCAGGCAACGCTGTGGTCGCCAACTCGGGAAGGTGGCTTCGACCTGAGGCGCGATCAGGCCCAGGTCGCGCAGCGGCGAGTGCTGCAGCAGGTCGGTGGCATGGGTATTCATGTCGCCCATCAGCACCTGATGGCGGTAGCCGCCGATCAGCTCACGAATGTAGCCCAGCTGCAGGGCGCGGGTCTTGGCGCCCAGTGCCAGGTGCATCATCACTACGATCAGCGCATCTTCGCCCTCGCCAAACCGCACCAGGATCGCACCGCGGCCAGCCGGGCCCGGCAACGGGTGGTCTTCGAGCAGTTGCGGCTTCAGGCGGCTGAGCACGCCATTGCTGTGCTGGGCGAAACGGCCGAGGTTACGGTTGAGCTGCTGATACCAATAGGGGAAGGCGCCCAGATGAGCCAGGTGTTCGACCTGGTTGATGTAGCCCGACCGCATGCTGCCGCCGTCGGCCTCCTGCAAGGCCACCAGATCGAAGTCACCCAGCAACTTGCCGATCTTCTGCAGGTTGCCGGCCCGCCCGGTATGCGGCAGCAGGTGCTGCCAGCTGCGGGTCAGGTAGTGCCGGTAGCGCTCGGTGCTGATGCCCACCTGGATGTTGAAGCTAAGCAGCCGCAGGCGACCATCCTCGGGCAGGCCCGAGGCCTGCAGGTGATGCTCGTTGACCTGCGGCTGGTGCAGGCCAATGCCACGCGTGGTTCTGAAGCGGGGCATGGGTTACGCCGCCTACTTGGCGGCGCGCTCCTTGTCGATCAGCTGGTCGGCGACGTTCAGCACGCCTTCCGGCCCGCCAGCAGTGCCCAGGTCGAAACGGTACTTGCCGTTGACCACCATGGCTGGCACACCAGTAATTTCGTATTTTTTCGCCAGCTCTTTGGCCTTCTGTACCTGGCCCTTGATGGCGAACGAATCGAAGGTCGCGAGGAACTTGTCCTTGTCCACGCCTTGGGTTGCGAGGAAATCGGCCATGTCATTCTTGTCGGTCAGACGCTTGTGCTGGTTCTGGATGGCGTCGAACACCGCCGCGTGCACCTTCTGCTCGACGCCCATGGCCTCGAGGGTCAGGAACATCTGGCCGTGAGCGTCCCAAGGGCCGCCGAACATGGCAGGAATACGCTTGAAATTGACGTCGGCCGGAAGCTTATCGGCCCATGGATTGATGGTCGGCTCGAAATGGTAGCAATGAGGGCAGCCATACCAGAACAGCTCGACCACTTCGATCTTGCCAGGCACGGACACCGGAACAGGGTTGCTCAGCTCGATATATTCCTTGCCAGCCGTGGCAGGCTCGGCTGCCTGGACGGCAGCCATACCGAATACGCTGGCAGCGACCAGCGCAGCGCTGAGAATCAGTTTACGCATGCTTTACTCCTGAGCAGTCATGGGTCACCTCGACGCGACCTGAATTGAGACAGGCCGGGAAGGGCTCGAGTTCTGTAGTGTACCGGCAGCGGACGGAAAAAAGGGCAGCCCGGCCACCCTTTCATCATTGGCCTACAACATTAACTGAAAGTTAATGCAGTGCCCTTGACGGCCCTATCGCCGGCAAGCCGGCTCCCACAGGGATGGCGCAGGGCTTGAGGGCGGCGCGGTCCATGTGGGCGCTGGCTTGCCGGCGATAGGGCCATCACAGGCGGTCGAAAGCCTCAGTGCAGGCCCTGGATGTAGCTGGCCAACGCTTCGATATCATGGTTGCTCAGCTTGCCGGCGATGGTCCGCATGGTCATCGCATCGCCATCGTTGGTGCGCACACCCTCGCGGAACTCGGTCAACTGTTTGCTCACGTACTGGGAGTGCTGCCCGCCCAGGTGCGGGAAGCCAGCCAAGGCGATACCCGCGCCGTTCGGCGAGTGGCAGCCG
>NZ_JABMCN010000151.1 GCF_013179515.1 Pseudomonas sp. CM27 | reverse complement strand
CCCGAGCACACCGCGCGGGTAATTTCATGGAACGGGATCGCTTCCTATGGCGCCATCGCCATCGGTGCGCCACTGGGTGTGGTGGCCGTGGAGGGGCTGGATTTCAGCGTCCTGGGGCCGGCTTTGCTGGTACTGGCGACCGTTGCCTTGCTGGTGTTGCGCAAACGGCCCGACGTGGTGGTGGTGCGCGGCGAACGCCTGCCCTTCTGGTCGGCGTTCAGCCGGGTTGCACCGTGCGGCCTTGGCCTGACCCTGGCCTCGATCGGCTACGGCACCCTTACCACCTTCGTCACCCTGTATTACCTGGAGCGCGGCTGGGCAGGCGCTGCCTGGTGCCTGAGTGCCTTTGGCGTGTGTTTCATCATTTCGCGGCTGTTGTTCGTCAACGCGGTCAACCGTTTCGGTGGCTATAACGTGGCAGTAGCCTGCATGGCCACCGAAGTGCTCGGCCTGGGCCTGCTGTGGCTGGCACCTTCACCGCCCTGGGCGTTGGTTGGCGCAGGGCTGACCGGCTTCGGACTGTCGTTGGTGTACCCGGCGCTGGGCGTCGAAGCGATCAGGCAGGTGCCCAGCAGCAGCCGTGGCGCAGGGCTGGGGGCGTATGCGGTGTTCTTCGACATGGCGCTGGCCATTGCTGGCCCGCTGATGGGCGCTGTCGCCGTGCACCTTGGCTATGCCTCGATTTTCTGCGTGGCGGCCCTGCTCGCCCTGGCGGGGGTAGGCCTGACGTTGTTACTGGCGCGGCGCGCTGGACGCAGCTGAGCGCTCGTCGGCTTGTGGCGCACCTAGCACCTGGCTGAAGAACGCTGCCGTTTCCTGCTGCAATGAGTGATGAATATGCCGGCGGTCCACGCCTTCGGCATCCTTGCACAGCGCCGGCATCCGCGCATGCTGCTCGGCATCGCAACGGGCCATGAACACGAAATGCCCGGCGCCGGCCAACAGGCGGTAGTCTGGCGTGACCGGGAGCTTGCGGACCAAAGCCTCGGCGTTGCGGTCCACGGCCACCAGCTGATCGCTGTCGCCGCTGTAGATCAGCGCCGGCACCTGCACCCCGGCCAGGGCATGGCGGCCGAACAGCAGGCTCAGCGGCGCCATCAACACCACCGCCCCCACGCGCGGGTCTGCCTGGGGCGCCAGCTCGCTGCGGTCGGCAATCAGCACACCGTGGGTCTTGCAGGCATCGGCATCGTTCGGGCGCTCCAGGCAGTACTGGCGCAGACGGTCCAGGTCGGGGCGTGCTCCAGACAGGATCAATGCGGTTTCACCGCCGGCCGAGTAGCCAATCACACCGACCTTGCCCTCGTTCAGGAAAGGCCCGACCAATTCATCGTTGCGGGCCGCCGTGATTGCGGCACTGACCTGCAGCGGTCGGCCATAGAGGTTGCTCAGAGTGCCCAGGCGGCTGTGATCCCGGGCGTTGTCACCGGGGTGAACCACCGCCACCACGACAAACCCCTGGCGCGCCAGCGAGGTGGCCAGGTAATGCAGGGCCAACGGGCTGCCGGTGTTGCCGTGGGACAGTACCAGCAGCGGAAAGCGCCCCATGGCTACGGGCGCCTCTTCGGCCACCTCGACCGGGTAACCGTCGACACGGGTGCTGCGGATAGTGCCAACGGCTGGGTAGAACGCCAGCGCTTGCATGGGCCGGGCATCGACCGGGTCGGCGAGGATCATGTGGTGCAATCCGGCAACCCAGGGCGCGGCCTCAGCTTGTGCCAGCAGGCCGCCGAGCAGGGCCAGCGTCAACAGGCAACGTCGGATACTCATCGGCAGGGGGCTCCTCGCTGGGCTCAGCGATACCCCAGCATAGAGCCGGGTGGCGCTGCAGCAGATGAAAACTGGATGAAACCATCGCCATGCATCGCGCGCTTGCGCCCTGTGCATTTGCGCATTTCGCCGAACCCGTGGCATAGATACAGGTCCACGTACTTACGTGACCGTTTCGCGCCATTGAAGGAGATTCATGCATGAGCAAGCCCGCTTACGTGCCGCCCAAGGTCTGGCGCAACAGTGCAGGGTCCGGTGGCCAGTTCGCCAGCATCAACCGCCCGGTTGCCGGTCCGACCCATGACAAAGACCTGCCGCAGGGTGAACACCCGCTGCAGCTCTACTCCCTGGCCACGCCCAATGGCGTAAAGGTCACCATTGCCCTGGAAGAGCTGCTTGCATTGGGCCATGCCGGAGCCGAATACGATGCCTGGCTGATCCGCATCGGCGAGGGCGACCAGTTTTCCAGCGGCTTTGTGCAGGTCAACCCCAACTCGAAGATACCCGCCCTGCTCGACCGCAGCGTCGAGCCGCCGGTACGGGTGTTCGAGTCGGGCTCGATTCTGCTGTACCTGGCGGAAAAGTTCGGCGAATTGCTGCCAAAGACTCCCGCCGCGCGCACTGAAACGCTGAACTGGCTGTTCTGGCAAATGGGCGCGGCGCCTTACCTGGGCGGTGGTTTTGGCCACTTCTATGTGTACGCGCCGGAAAAAATCGAGTACGCGATCAACCGCTTCACCATGGAAGCCAAGCGCCAGCTGGATGTGCTCGACCGCCGCCTGGCGGAAAGCCGCTACCTGGGTGGCGAGGAATACAGCATTGCCGATATCGCCGTGTGGTCCTGGTACGGCCAGCTGGTTCGCGGCACCGTGTATGACGCGGCCGAATTCCTGGCGGTGCAGGAGTATCCGCATGTGCTGCGCTGGGCCGAGGAAATCGCCCAGCGCCCGGCGGTGCAGCGAGGCACCCGGGTGAATCGGACCTGGGGCGATGAAGACACGCAGGTGCCGGAGCGGCATGCGGCTGCTGACCTGGCACGCTGACGCCCGCCCCGTGGAGGAGCGACCTTGCCGAGGCGCTCCTGCAAAAGGCCCACGCAACGCTGGACAATGCCTGCCTGCACAAAACCATTTGCCCCTGCGCAAACCTGCTTCCGCCAAGCCCTTCTTGTACACTCCTCGCATTAGCCCCCACCTGCACATTTTTTGGTGAACGCATGATCGAGGTAACCGAGGTTTCCATTGCCGAGCTGCGCGACGCGCTCGAGTCGGGCCGCACGACAGCGGTCGAGCTGGTCAAGGCCTACCTGGCACGTATCGATGCCTACAACGGCGCCGATACCGCCACCGCCCTGAACGCCGTAGTGGTGCGCAACCCGGAGGCGCTGAAAGAAGCCGAGGCATCCGACGCTCGCCGTGCCAGCGGCCAGGTGCTGAGCCCGCTGGACGGCATCCCCTACACCGCCAAGGACAGCTACCTGGTCAAGGGCCTGACCGCTGCATCCGGCAGCCCGGCCTTCAAGGACCTGGTCGCCCAGCGCGACGCCTTCACCATCGAGCGCCTGCGCGCCGCCGGCGCTGTGTGCCTGGGCAAGACCAACATGCCGCCCATGGCCAACGGTGGCATGCAGCGCGGTGTTTATGGCCGTGCCGAAAGCCCGTACAACGCCAACTACCTGACCGCGCCATTCGCCTCGGGCTCGTCCAACGGGGCCGGCACCGCCACCGCCGCCAGCTTCAGTGCGTTCGGCCTGGCCGAAGAAACCTGGTCCAGCGGCCGCGGCCCGGCGTCCAACAACGGCCTGTGTGCCTACACACCGTCACGCGGGGTGATTTCGGTACGTGGCAACTGGCCGCTGACCCCGACCATGGACGTGGTGGTGCCTTATGCCCGCACCATGGCCGATCTGCTGGAAATTCTCGACGTGGTGGTCGCCGATGACGCCGACAAGCGCGGCGACCTGTGGCGCCTACAACCTTGGGTGCCGATTCCGGCGGCCTCCACCGTGCGCCCGGCTTCGTATCTTGAACTGGCAGTGGATGCCAGCGCGCTCAAGGGCAAGCGCTTTGGCGTACCGCGCATGTACATCAATGCCGATGCCGAAGCCGGCACCTCGGAAAAACCAGGCATCGGCGGCCCGACCGGCCAGCGCATCAATACCCGTGCCACGGTGATCGACCTGTGGCAGCAGGCCCGCAAGGCCCTGGAAGCGGCCGGCGCCGAAGTACTGGAAGTGGACTTCCCGCTGGTATCCAACTGCGAAGGCGACCGCCCGGGCGCGCCAACCGTGTACAACCGCGGCATCGTCAGCAAGGCATTCCTGCATGACGAATTGTGGGAGCTGTCGGGCTGGGGCTTTGACGATTTCCTGCGTGCCAACGACGACCCCAAGCTCAACCGCCTGGCCGATGTCGACGGGCTGCTGATCTTCCCCCACGACCCCGGCACCTTGCCTAACCGTGAAGACGACCTGGCCGCCGGCATGGACGAATACGTCAACATGGCCAAGCGCGGCCTGAAGACCTGGGACCAGATCGAGACTCTGCCCGATGGCCTGCGCGGCCTGGAGCGCACCCGCAAACTGGACCTGGAAGACTGGATGGACAGGCTTGGCCTGGATGCGGTGCTGTTCCCCACCGTGGCCGACGTGGGCCCGGCGGATGCCGACGTCAACCCGGCATCGGCGGATATCGCCTGGAGCAACGGTATCTGGGTGGCCAACGGCAACCTGGCGATCCGCCACCTGGGCGTACCGACGGTTACGGTACCGATGGGTGTGATGGCCGATATCGGCATGCCGGTCGGGCTGACCTTTGCCGGGCGGGCCTACAGTGACAATGCGCTACTGACCTTCGGTGCCGCCTTTGAGGCGACCGGCTCGCGCCGCATGGTCCCGCCGCGCACGCCGGCACTGGGCTGAGTATCGGGGCTGCTGCGCAGCCCATCGCTGGCAAGCCAGCTCCCACACCGATCACATTGCCCTAAGGCCATGCGGTCCCTGTGGGAGCTGGCTTGCCGGCGATCAGGTCGGCAAAAACAACACACATCGCGAAATTCAACTTAATGTGTAAAAATACACAAAACGTTGACTTTGTGATTTGTCATGCCCATTTCCCCCAACGAAGAACGCCAGCTCACCCTCACCGTGCTCAAGGCCGCCATCCAGGCCTTGGGCAGCGTTGCCGCACGCAACATGGAAATCCTCCTGCATGACCTGGACCACCCGGAGCATTCCGTGGTGGCGATCGTCAATGGCCAGCTTTCCGGCCGCAGCGTCGGCAGCCCGATCCTTGCCGCCCCGGAGCAGGACCAGGGCTTCAAGGCGCTGATGCAGGCCTCGGCGGACCAGCGCGGCTGCGAGCCCGTGGTACTGCCAGATTACCCCACCACCCTCAAAGGCCGCACCCTGCGCAGTGCCACGGCGATATTCCGCGACAGCACCGGCCACCCCTTCGCCAGCCTGTGCGTCAACACCGACGTCACCGACCTGGCCGCCGCCATGAATTTTCTACAACAGTTCCAGCCACTGGGCGCCGAGCCCGCTGCCAGCGAACCCGCCGACATGGAACTGCTGATGAGCGAGATCATCCAGGCCTCCCTGCAAAGTGGCCAGGGGCGCATGAACAAGCAGGCCAAGGTCGAGGCCGTACGGGTGATGCAAGAGCGTGGCCTGTTCATCGTCAAGGGCGGCGTGGAAAAAGCCGCCAGCGCCCTCGGCGTGACCCGATACACCATTTACAACTACCTAGAGCAACTGCGCGGAGCCAGCCAATGACCTTGCATATCCACACACCCCTGATCGAATCCCGACCGCTGTCGCTGGCCGCTGGTCGCAACATCTGGCTCAAGCTCGATGCCCTGCAGCCCTGCGGCTCGTTCAAGCTGCGCGGCGTGGGCCACGCCTGCGAGGTGCACAAGGCGCGTGGCGCACAGCATTTCGTGTCATCTTCCGGGGGCAATGCCGGCCTGGCGGTAGCCTATGCCGGGCGCAAGCTGGGCGTGCCGGTGACCGTGGTGGTGCCAGAGACCACTACCGAGCGGGCCAGGCAGCTGTTGTGCCTCGAGGACGCCAAGGTGGTGGTACATGGCAGCTCCTGGCAGGAGGCCAACACATTGGCCCAGACCCTGGTCGGCCCGAATGACGCCTTCATCCACCCGTTCGACGACCCGCTGCTGTGGGCCGGGCATGCCAGCCTGGTGGATGAAGTGGCCGAGGCCGGCCTGAAGCCGGACGCCGTGGTGCTGTCGGTGGGCGGCGGCGGCTTGCTCAGCGGCGTGGTCGAAGGGCTGCGGCGCAATGGCTGGGACGATGTTCCGGTACTGGCGGTCGAAACCACGGGGGCGGCGTCGCTGCATGCGGCCATGCAGGCAGGGCATTCCGTGGAGCTGGAGCGCCTCGCCTCGGTGGCAACGTCGTTGGGCGCCAAACGTGTTGCTGACCAGGCGCTGGCATGCACGCAGCAGCATCCGGTGCGCAGCCACCTGGTCAGCGACCGCGCCGCGCTGGAGGCCTGCGAGCGGTTCCTGCTGGACCACCGCGTACTGGTCGAGCCGGCCTGTGGGGCAGCGTTGGCCTTGGCCTATGACCCGAGCAGGCTGGGGAGTTTCCAGAATGTACTGGTGGTGGTCTGCGGCGGGGCTACGGCGACTCTGGAACAGATTCAGGCGTGGTTGCAGCAGGCGGATTGAGGTTGCCTGCGCCGGTGCCATCCGTCACATCAATTCAGTCCTTCTCCGGTGATTACGATAGTCACATGCCACTGATCTACTGAGCCCGCCGCAACCGAAAAATCCCTTCGCAATGTCGTCAACCCTGACGAAATGCGTATCGCACCCTTTCGGTCTGCGGCAAGTGAAGGCACAATGCGTGTCCTTTTTTTGGCCGGCCTGGCCGGGGGCCTTTAAATGATCAAGACGCCGTATTACCTCATCGATAAAACCAAGCTTCTCAGCAACATGGAGAAGATCGCCTACGTGCGTGAACACTCCGGCGCCAAGGCGCTGCTGGCACTCAAGTGCTTCGCGACCTGGTCGGTATTCGACCTGATGCAGCAGTACATGGACGGCACCACCTCGTCCTCCCTCTTCGAGCTCAAGCTCGGCCGCCAGAAGTTCGCCGGTGAAACCCACGCCTACAGCGTGGCGTGGGCTGACGACGAGGTCGAGGAAATGCTCGAGAACTGCGACAAGATCATCTTCAACTCGATCGGCCAGCTGCAACGCTTTGCCGAACAGTCCGAAGGCAAGGTCCGCGGCTTGCGTGTCAACCCGCAGGTGAGCAGCTCCGACTACCTGCTGGCCGACCCGGCCCGCCCGTTCAGCCGCCTCGGTGAGTGGGACCCGGAGAAGATCGAAAAGGTGATCGAACAGATCTCCGGCTTCATGTTCCACAACAACTGCGAGAACGGTGACTTCAGCCTGTTCGACAAAATGCTCACGCACATCGAAGAGCGCTTCGGCCACCTGCTGCACAAGGTCGAGTGGGTCAGCCTGGGTGGTGGCATCCACTTCACCGGTGAAGACTATGCGGTCGACGCGTTCTGCGCGCGCCTCAAGGCTTTCTCGCAAACCTACGGCGTGCAGGTGTACCTGGAGCCCGGCGAAGCCGCCATCACCAACAGCGCCTCGCTGGAAGTGACCGTGCTCGACACCCTGTACAACGGCAAGCACCTGGCCGTGGTCGACAGCTCGATCGAAGCGCACCTGCTCGACCTGCTGATCTACCGCCTCAACGCCAAGATGGCCCCCAATGACGGCGAGCACACCTACATGGTCTGCGGCAAATCGTGCCTGGCCGGTGACATCTTCGGCGAGTACAAATTCGATCGTCCGCTGGCCATCGGCGACCGCCTGTCGTTCATCGACACCGCGGGTTACACCATGGTCAAGAAAAACTGGTTCAACGGTCTGAAGATGCCTTCCATTGTGGTCAAACAACTCGACGGCAGCGTCGAAGTGGTCCGCGAGTTCGGTTTTGAAGACTACGTTTCCAGCCTGTCGTAAGACCGGCTTTCAGTAAGGAGCAAGGGATAAATTGAAGAAGAACGTTCTTATCATTGGTGCAGGAGGTGTCGCCAAGGTGGTGGCCCACAAGTGCGCGCAGCATAACGACGAACTGGGTCGTATCGCTATTGCGTCACGGAACATCTCCAAATGCCAGGCCATCATCGACAGCGTCAAGGCCAAGGGTAGCCTCAAGGTACCCGCCGACATCCAGGCCTTCTCGCTCAACGCCCTCGATGTCGAGGCCACCAAGGCACTGATCCGCGAGACCGAATCGCAGATCGTGATCAACGTGGGTTCCGCGTTCCTCAACATGTCGGTGCTGCGTGCCTGCATCGATACCGGTGTCGCCTACCTGGACACCGCCATCCACGAAGAGCCGGGCAAGATCTGCGAAACCCCGCCGTGGTACGGCAACTACGAGTGGAAACACCTCGAAGAGTGCCAGGCCAAGAACATTACCGCCATTCTCGGCGTCGGATTCGACCCGGGTGTGGTGAACAGCTACGCCAAACTGGCGCAGCAGCAGTATTTCGACAGCATTGATTCGATCGACATTCTCGACGTCAATGCCGGTTCGCATGGCAAGTACTTTGCTACCAACTTCGACCCGGAAATCAACTTCCGCGAGTTCACCGGGCAAGTGTACAGCTGGCAGAACAGCCAGTGGACCAGCAACAGCATGTTCGAGGTCAAGCGTACCGACGACCTGCCCGTGGTAGGGTCGCAGAACCTGTACCTGACCGGGCACGATGAAGTTCACTCGATTTCGAAGAACCTCAACGTGCCGAACGTGCGTTTCTGGATGAGCTTCGGCGAGCACTACATTAATGTGTTCACCGTGCTGAAAAACCTGGGCCTGCTCAGCGAGCAACCGGTGAAAACCGCCGAAGGCCTGGAAGTGGTACCGCTGAAAGTGGTCAAGGCCGTGCTGCCAGACCCGGCCTCCCTGGCCCCTGGCTACACCGGCAAGACCTGCATCGGTGACCTGGTCAAGGGCACCAAGGATGGCCAGCCGCGCGAAGTGTTCATCTACAACGTGGCCGACCACGAAGAAGCCTACGCCGAGACCGACAGCCAGGGCATTTCCTACACCGCAGGCGTACCGCCAGTGGCTGCAGCCCTGCTGGTCGCGCGTGGTGAGTGGGATGCCAAGCGCATGGTCAACGTCGAGGAGCTGCCAGCCGAGCCGTTCCTCAAGGCGCTGGACGTGATGGGCTTGCCGACCCGCGTCAAAGATGAAAAAGGTGATCGTCCCTGGGACGCTGAAGCCTAAGTAACAAGACAGACAGGGCGCCATCGCGGCGCCCTTTCTGTTGTTGCTGGCCTGACCGCTACTTTCGCGCTTCCAGGATGAGGTTGAAGGGCGTCTGCGTCGCCCGCCGAAACCGCCTGAAGCCCGCCTCCTCGAACACTGCCCGCAATCTTGCCTCCCCGGCCTGCGCACCCAGCCCAAGCCCCACCTCCTGCGACAGCGAGTTCGGCGTGCAGATAAACGTTGACGCCGCATAGAACAACCGCCCGACCGGCGTCAGGTTGCCGTCCAGTGAATCCTCGGCATAAGGTTCCACCAGCATCACCGTGCCGTCCGCCTTGAGCGCCCGGTAAGCATGCCTGGCCGCCCCCACCGGGTCGCCCATGTCGTGCAGGCAATCGAAGAAACACACCAGGTCGTGATCATGCCCCGGGTAGTCCTTTGCGCTGGCTTGCTGGAAGCTGACCCGGCCCGTCAATCCCGCCTCTCGCGCCCGCTGGTTGGCAGTGGTGATCGAAGGCCCATGGTAGTCATAACCGACAAAGGTCGAAGCCGGAAACGCCTGGGCCATCACCAGGGTCGAGGCACCGTGCCCGCACCCCACATCTGCCACCTTGGCGCCGGCCTGCAGCCTGGCCACTACGCCCTCCAGCGCGGGCAGCCATTCGCTGACCAGGAACGTGCGGTAGCCCGGCCGGAAGAACCGTTCGGTACCGCTGAACATGCAGGGGTGATGGTCGCCCCAGGCCAACCCGCCATCGCCGCGCATGGCCGCCACCAGCTTGTCCTTGTCGTGGAACAATGCCGCCACCACCGCTGCGCCGCCGGCCATGTAAGCCGGGGAATCCTCCAGCGCCAGCGCCATGGCCTGCTCTTCGGGCAGCACGAACCGGCCCTTGTCATGCACCATGTAGCCGGCCGCCGCTTGGGCGTTCAGCCATTCGCGCACCAGCCGCGGGTGGCAGCCGGTCTTTGCCGCCAGCGCCTCGGGGCTGGTCGGCTGGCTGTCGGCCATGGCCCGATAAAGCCCCAGTTCGTCGCCCAGAATGACATTGGCCAGGGTCGCCGCCGCGCCCATGTCGCCCACCAGCTTGCCCATGAAGTCGTGAAGCCGTGCCTCGTCCATGACCTGCCCTCCTCTGCAAGAAGGCCATCGCCAGCGAGGGACATCCGCTCCGGGGTGACGGTGGTCGATTGGATGGAATGGCGCGCTGCTTCAGCAAGGTAGCGAGCCATTCGTAAGTTTAGATGTCTCCAGGGCGCACATCCGCGATTTGGACTACACACGCACAATCCTCGATCTACATGCGCAAACTGATTCGGCACAGGGCGATGACCTGCGCAGGTAACAATATCTAAACAAGACTGTGACATTTTTTTTCAGCTTTCCTATCAAGGAGCTGTCAGATGAAAGTCACGGTTTTCGGTACCGGCTATGTCGGCCTGACCCAGGCAGTGTGCCTGGCGCAGGTGGGGCACTCGGTGTTGTGCATGGATGTCGACGCCGAGCGGGTCGCTGCACTCAATGAAGGCCAGTGCCCGATCTTCGAGCCCGGCCTGGCGCCGATGCTGGAGAACAGCCTGGCCTGCGGTCGCTTGCGCTTCACCACCGACGCCGCACAGGCAGCCAACTACGCCAGGCTGCAGTTCATCGCGGTGGGCACCCCGCCCCACGCCGATGGCAGCGCCGACCTGAAGCACGTGTTTGCCGTGGTCGACTGCATCCTCGAACATGCCACCGGCCCCAAGGTCATCGTCAACAAGTCCACCGCACCGGTCGGCACGGTGCACCGCATCAAGGCGCGCATTGCCCAGGCCGTGGCCGACACCAGCCGCTTTCAGGTCATCAGCAACCCCGAGTTCCTCAAGGAAGGCTCTGCGGTGGACGACTGCATGCGCCCGGAGCGCATCATCATCGGCGGCGCCGAGGCGGCCGAGGTGGAGTTGCTGCGTGAGTTGTACCTGCCCTTCAGCCGCAACCGCGAAAAACTCATGATCATGGATGCGCGCAGTGCCGAACTGACCAAGTACGCGGCCAACTGCATGTTGGCGACCAAGATCTCCTTCATCAATGAAATCGCCAACCTGGCCGAGCACCTGGGCGCCGACATCGAAATGGTACGCCGGGGCATCGGCTCGGACCCGCGCATCGGCTATGATTTCATCTACGCCGGCTGCGGCTTCGGCGGCTCGTGCTTCCCCAAGGACCTGCAAGCCCTGCGCCGCAGCGCCGAGGCCGAAGGCTTCGAGCCGCAACTGCTGCGCGCGGTCGAGTCGGTCAACCAACAGCAAAAGGGCCGACTGTTCAGCAAGATCCAGCGCCATTACCCAGGCGGCCTGCGGGGCAAGGTCTTTGCCCTGTGGGGGCTGTCGTTCAAGCCCAACACCAATGACATCCGCGAAGCCTCCAGCCGGGTCCTGCTCGAAGCGTTGTGGGCAGCAGGTGCGCGGGTGCAGGCCCATGACCCGCAAGCCATGGAGGAAATCCAGCGCCATTACGGCCCGCGTGCCGACCTGCAGCTGGTGCCGTGCAAGGACGATGCGCTGAAGGGCGCAGATGCCCTGGTGATCGTCACCGAATGGCAGGACTACCGCGTGCTCAACCTGGACAAGGTGCCGCAACAGCTGACCGACCGCGTGGTGTTCGACGGGCGCAACCTGTTCGAACCCGAACACATGGCCGCCGCCGGCCTGACGTACTACGGCATCGGCCGTGGCCAGGTGCAGCCAGCATGCCGGTACTGATTACCGGCGTCGCCGGCTTCATCGGCTTCCACCTCGCGCGACGCCTGTGCGAGGCAGGCATCGAGGTGGTGGGCATCGACGACCTCAATGCCTACTACAGCGTCGAACTGAAACGGGCACGCCTGCAGCAGCTGCATGGTTTCGCCAATTTCCGCTTCCAGCCCCTCGACATCGCCAACCCGGCCGAGCTGCAGCAGCTGTTTGCCGGCCAGCCGTTCAGTGAAGTCATCCACCTGGCGGCCCAGGCCGGGGTGCGCTATTCGCTGGACAATCCCGGTGCCTATGGCCAGGCCAACCTGGTGGGTTTCCTCAACGTGCTCGAAGCCTGCCGCCAGTATCCGCCGCGCCACCTGATCTATGCCTCCAGCAGCTCGGTGTACGGCGCCAACGCCAAACTGCCCTTCAGCGTCGACGACCCGGCCGAACAGCCGGTGTCGCTGTACGCCGCCAGCAAACGCGCCAATGAGCTGATGGCGCACAGCTATGCGCACCTCTACCAGCTGCCAACCACCGGCCTGCGGTTTTTTACCGTGTATGGGCCGTGGGGGCGCCCCGACATGGCGTTGTTCAAGTTCACCCGCGCCATGCTCGAAGGCCGGCCGATCGAGGTTTACAACAATGGCCTGATGGGGCGCGACTTCACCTATATCGACGACATCGTCGAGAGCGTCGTTCGGTTGCGCCTGAAACCGCCACAACCTGCCGCCGGCCAACCGCCCTGCCAGCTGTTCAACATCGGCCGCGGCCAGCCCGTGCGGCTGTTGCACTTTGTCGAATGCCTCGAAGACGCATTGGGGATCAAGGCGCGGCGCGACTACCTGCCCCTGCAACCGGGTGACGTGCTGGAAACCTGGGCGGATGTGGGTTCGCTGGCGCGCTGGATCGACTTTACCCCAGCCACGTCCCTGGAATACGGCGTGAATGCCTTTGTCGGCTGGTACCGGGACTTCTACCGGGTCTGAGCCGAGCAATCCCAACAAGATCACAGGAAACCCCATGACAGACCCACTGGACCTCTCGGTACTCATCCCCGCCAGGAACGAGGTCGACAACCTGCCGTCACTGCTGATGGAAATTCGCAGTGCACTGGCGGCCGAAAACTATGAAGTACTGGTAGTCGATGACGGCAGCAGCGACCGCACCGTAAGCGTACTGCAGCAACTGAAAAGCCAGGGCTACAGGCAACTGCGCATCCTCCGTCACGACCGTTCGCTGGGCCAGAGCACTTCGCTGTGGCATGCCGCACAGGCGGCCCGCGGGCATTGGTTGGCGACCCTGGACGGCGACGGCCAGAACGACCCGGCCGACATCCCCGGCATGCTCGCCCTGGTGCGCGCGAACCAGGACTTGGCCGGCGGCGTCAAGCTGGTGGCCGGGCACCGGGTGAACCGCCGCGACAGCGCCAGCAAGCGCTGGGCCTCGCGGTTTGCCAATGGCCTGCGCAGCCGCTTGCTCAAGGACGCCACGCCCGATACCGGCTGCGGGCTGAAACTGATCGAGCGCGCTGCGTTCCTGCGTCTGCCCTACTTCGACCACATGCACCGTTTCATCCCGGCGCTGATTCTGCGCCACAACGGCCGCATGCTGGTGCACCCGGTCAACCACCGGCCACGTCATGCCGGCGTTTCCAAGTATGGCAACCTCGACCGCGCCCTGGTGGGCATCCTCGACCTGTTCGGGGTGTGGTGGCTGATCCGCCGCACGCGCCTGGACACGCGCCCGCAGGAGCTTGAAGGATGACCCGCGAGACCCTGTGGCTGATCATCGGCTTCGCCGGCCAGGCGGTGTTCACCGGGCGCTTCGTGTTGCAGTGGCTGTACAGCGAATTCAAGCGCCGCAGCATGATACCCGTAGGTTTCTGGTACCTGAGCATGCTCGGCAGCGCGTTGCTGCTGACCTACGCCATCTACCGGCAAGACCCGGTATTCATCATCGGCCAGAGCTTCGGCTTTCTGGTCTACCTGCGCAACCTGCAATTGATCGCCCGCCAGCAGGAACAGAAGGAATAGACCTTGGCAAACTTCAAGACGCTCAGGGCCGAACGCTGGGCCCTGATCGCCCTCGCGGTGCTGCTGGTGGGCGCAGGTATCGGCTGGCGCCAGCCGATGAATGTCGATGAAGAACGCTTTCTCGGCGTGGCCCTGGAAATGCTGCAAAGCGGCAACTGGTTCATCCCCCACCGGGCAGCGGAAATCTATGGCGACAAGCCGCCGCTGTTCATGTGGACCGTGGCCTTGTTCAGCTACCTGAGCGGCTCGCCCAAGGTCGCGCTGTACCTGCCTGGGCTGCTGTCGGCAGCGACCATCACCTGGGTGTTGCACGACCTCGGGCGACGCCTGTGGAACCGGCGCATCGGCGTGATTGCCGCGTTGCTGTTCCTGGCCACGTACCAGAGCTACAGCATCCTGCGCACCGGGCAGATCGACAGTTTTCTGTGCCTGTGGGTGGCGCTGGGCTTTTACGGTATGGTCCGCCACCTGCTGCTAGGGCCGGCCTGGGGCTGGTTCTACCTGGCTTGCGCAGCCATGGGCCTGGGCATCATCAGCAAAGGGGTGGGCTTTGTTCCGGCACTGATGCTGCTGCCCTACGCCTGGGCGGTGCGTCAGCGTTGGGGCGGCGTGGTCGCCATGCGGGGCCAGGGTTGGCGCTGGAGCCTGGGGCTGCTGTGCCTGCTGG
>NZ_JABMCN010000150.1:8871-14526 GCF_013179515.1 Pseudomonas sp. CM27 | reverse complement strand
GCCAGCCGAGGATATCGGCGGTAACCTCGTCACGGTTGGTTTCGTTGAGTACTTCATGCCGCGCCTCTGGATAGACGCGCAGCTGCACATGTCGATTGCCGGTCGCGCGCAGGGCGTCGGCCAGATGGGTGAGACGCTTGCCGGCACTGACCGGATCACATTCACCACCGATTATCAGCACAGGCAGGTTCGGATCGATCTGCGCGAGGTTACTTGGCTGGCTGATCTGCGCCAAGCCTTGCAGCAGGTCGAGCCACAACTGGTTGCTGCACCGAAAGCCGCACAACGGGTCGTTGACGTACAGGTCGACCTCGGCAGGGTCGCGGCTGAGCCAGTCGAACGCCGTACGGTTGGGCTTGAAGGCCTTGTTGAAGGACCCGAACGACAGCCACTCGATCAGTGCGCTCTTGCCCAGCGGCCCCTGGCGCCACGCCTCCAGCCGGGCGATCAGCCGCGCCACGCGGTACAGCGCCGCCGGCTGGTAGTTGGAGCCGCTGAGAATCGCCCCGTGCAGGCTGCCACTGTGGTGCAGCAGGTAGGCCTGGGCAATGTAGCTGCCCATGCTGTGGCCAAGCAGGAACAGCGGCGTACACGGGTACTGCTGGCCGATGTGCTGGGCCAGCAGACCCAGGTCGTCGACCACGGCATTCCAGCCATGATGGCGGGCGAACAGGCCGAGGTTGCCCAGTTCGGCGGTGCGCCCGTGGCCGCGCTGGTCCGCGGCGAACAGGGCAAAGCCGGCCGCGCTCAGGGCATGCCCCAGGCGTTTGTAGCGCCCGGCATGCTCGGCCATGCCATGGGCCAGTAGCACCACGGCTTTTACCGGCGTGTCCGGCAGCCATTGGTGCACATGCAGGCTGCAATGCTCGCTGGCGGGCAGCCAGAAGGCGTCGTGGAGCATGGTGGATCCTTGTGCGCACGGGTACCCGGACAGTGTATGCACAACCGGCCGGATTGCAGGAAGGGCACAAATAAGATTCACAATGTTAATGGCGGCACTTGGCGTGTATGCCGCCTTGGGCTTACCTGCTAACGTCGGAGCAACGCCTTTTTGCCCTCGGGCGATCAGGTAAAGGACTAAAGGACGCAGTGCAGGTCCAGGCAGAGGAACAATAATAAATGCAAGCCGACTTCTGGAATGACAAGCGCCCGGCGGGCGTGCCTTCCACCATCGACATCAATGCCTACGCCTCGGTTGTCGAGGTGTTCGAGCGCTCCTGCAAGCGCTTCGCCGATCGCCCGGCCTTCAGCAACCTGGGCGTTACCCTGACCTACGCGGAGCTGGAGCGCCATTCGGCAGCCTTTACTGCCTGGTTGCAGCAGCACACAGACCTCAAACCGGGTGACCGCATCGCGGTGCAGATGCCCAACGTGCTGCAGTACCCGATCGCCGTGTTCGGGGCCATGCGCGCCGGCCTGATCGTGGTCAACACCAACCCGCTGTACACCGAGCGCGAGATGCGCCACCAGTTCAAGGACAGCGGTGCACGTGCGCTGGTGTTCCTGAACATGTTCGGCAAGCGGGTGCAGGAGGTGCTGCCCGATACCGGCATCGAGTACCTGATCGAGGCGAAGATGGGCGACATGCTGCCCACCGCCAAGGGCTGGCTGGTGAACACCGTGGTCGACAAGCTGAAAAAGATGGTGCCAGCCTATCAGCTGCCCCAGGCCACATCGTTCAAGCAGGTGCTGCGCCAGGGGCGCGAACTGGCCCCCAAGCCGGACTCGCAGAACCTCGACGACATCGCCGTACTGCAATACACCGGCGGCACAACCGGCCTGGCCAAGGGCGCGATGCTCACCCACGGCAACCTGGTGGCCAACATGCTGCAGGTGCTGGCCTGCTTCTCGCAGCATGGCCCCGACGGGCAGAAACTGCTCAAGGACGGCCAGGAGGTGATGATTGCGCCGCTGCCGCTTTATCACATCTATGCCTTTACCGCGAACTGCATGTGCATGATGGTCACCGGCAACCACAACGTGCTGATCACCAACCCACGGGATATTTCCGGCTTCATCAAGGAGCTGGGCAAATGGCGCTTTTCCGCGTTGCTGGGGCTTAACACCCTGTTTGTCGCGCTGATGGATCACCCAGGCTTCCGCCAGCTTGATTTCTCGGCGCTCAAGGTCACCAACTCGGGCGGCACGGCGCTGGTCAAGGCCACTGCCGAGCGCTGGGAAGCGCTCACCGGTTGCCGCATTGTCGAAGGCTACGGCCTGACCGAAACCTCGCCGGTGGCCAGCACCAACCCCTACGGCCAGCTGGCGCGCCTGGGCACGGTGGGCATCCCGGTGCCAGGCACGGCGTTCAAGGTGATCGATGACGAGGGTAACGAACTGCCGCTGGGCGAGCGGGGCGAGCTGTGTATCCAGGGGCCGCAGGTGATGAAAGGTTACTGGCAGCAGCCCGAAGCCACTGCCCAGGCCATGGATGCCGACGGCTGGTTCAAGACCGGCGACATCGCCACCATCGACCCGGACGGTTTTACCCGCATTGTCGACCGCAAGAAGGACATGATCATCGTCTCGGGTTTCAACGTGTACCCCAACGAGATCGAGGACGTGGTGATGGGCCACCCCAAGGTCGCCAACTGCGCAGCCATCGGCGTGCCGGACGAGCGTTCCGGCGAGGCGGTGAAGCTGTTCGTGGTGCCGCGCGAGGGTGGGTTGAGCGTGGATGAGCTCAAGGCTTATTGCAAAGCCAACTTCACCGGCTACAAAGTGCCCAAGCACATCGTGTTGCGCGAGTCGCTGCCGATGACCCCGGTGGGCAAGATCCTGCGGCGGGAGCTGCGTGATATAGCCTGAGTCTTGTGTCGGCTTCTTCGCGGGTGAACCCGCTCCTACAGTTAGTGCACAACAAGGAGCGGGTTTATCCGCGGATGCCCAAGACGCTCTAACAAGCGGATCACAGCCGAATCTGCGACATTTTGGATAATTACTCTAAAAATGACCTGTATCGTTCATTGAGTCATTTTTGTGACCGTAAGGCCTGTTTTGGCCTCTAGGCGACCCCCGGCAAAGCTGTTACTCTCGGCCCGCTTTCAGATGATCCGGTTTGCAACGAACCGTCATCTCATATCAATAATAAGCGCATAGACGCGTAAACCGAACTTCGCTGTTGCTGAAGGAGTGGGCTTCCATGATCGAAAATTTTTGGAAGGATAAATACCCAGCCGGGATTACGGCGGAAATCAATCCTGACGAATTCCCCAATATCCAGGCGGTACTCAAGCAATCCTGCCAACGCTTTGCCGACAAACCGGCCTTTAGCAACCTGGGCAAGACTATCACCTATGGCGAGTTGTATGCGCTGTCCGGGGCGTTTGCCGCCTGGCTGCAGCAGCATACCGACCTCAAGCCGGGTGACCGCATTGCCGTGCAACTGCCCAATGTCCTGCAATACCCGGTCGCGGTATTCGGTGCCATGCGCGCCGGGCTGATCGTGGTCAACACCAACCCGCTGTACACCGCGCGGGAGATGGAACACCAGTTCAACGACTCCGGCGCCAAGGCCCTGGTGTGCCTGGCCAACATGGCCCACCTGGCCGAAAAGGTGGTGCCCAAGACCCAGGTCAGGCACGTCATCGTCACCGAAGTGGCCGACCTGCTGCCGCCGCTCAAGCGCCTGCTGATCAACAGTGTGATCAAGTACGTGAAGAAGATGGTGCCGGCCTACAACCTGCCGCGTGCCGTGCGCTTCAACGACGCCCTGGCACTGGGCAAGGGCCAGCCGGTGACCGAGGCCAACCCGCAGGCCAACGACGTGGCAGTGCTGCAGTACACCGGCGGTACCACCGGGGTGGCCAAGGGCGCGATGCTGACCCACCGCAACCTGGTGGCCAACATGCTGCAGTGTCGGGCACTGATGGGCGCGAACCTGCACGAAGGCTGCGAAATCCTCATCACCCCGCTGCCGCTGTACCACATCTATGCCTTTACCTTCCATTGCATGGCCATGATGCTGATCGGCAACCACAACGTGCTGATCAGCAATCCGCGTGACTTGCCGGCCATGGTCAAGGAACTGGGCAAGTGGAAGTTCAGCGGCTTCGTCGGCCTCAATACCCTGTTCGTTGCGCTGTGCAACAACGACGCCTTCCGCGCCCTGGACTTCTCGGCGCTGAAAATCACCCTGTCCGGGGGCATGGCCCTGCAGCTGAGCGTGGCCGAGCGCTGGAAGGCCGTGACCGGCTGCGCCATCTGTGAAGGCTACGGCATGACCGAGACCAGCCCGGTGGCGGCGGTCAACCCGGCCGAAGCCAACCAGGTGGGCACGATCGGCATTCCGGTGCCTTCGACCCTGTGCAAGATCATCGACGATGCCGGCATCGAGCTGCCACTGGGCGAAGTCGGCGAGCTGTGCGTCAAGGGCCCGCAGGTGATGAAGGGCTATTGGCAGCGCGAGGACGCCACTGCCGAGATCCTCGACAGCGAAGGTTGGCTGAAGACGGGCGACATCGCCCTGATCCAGGCCGATGGCTATATGCGTATCGTCGACCGCAAGAAGGACATGATCCTGGTCTCGGGCTTCAACGTGTACCCCAACGAGCTGGAAGACGTGCTGGCAGCCTTGCCGGGTGTGCTGCAGTGCGCGGCCATCGGAGTGCCGGATGAAAAGTCCGGTGAAGTGATCAAGGTGTTCATCGTGGTCAAGCCGGGCATGACCGTGACCAAGGAACAGGTGATGGAGCACATGCGTGCCAACGTCACCGGCTACAAGGTACCGCGCCAGATCGAGTTCCGCGATGTGCTGCCGACCACCAACGTGGGCAAGATCCTGCGCCGTGAACTGCGCGATGAAGAGCTGAAAAAGCAAGGTTTGAAGAAAATCGCCTGAGGCCCCCCGGCCCTTATAGGAGCGGCCTTGCGTCGCGAAAGGGCAGCGAAGCGGCCCCGGCATTTTCAGCGTCACGGCTGAGAACCTGGGGCCGCTTCGCGGCCCTTTCGCGACGCAAGGCCGCTCCTGCAGGGGTTGCGCGGGCATCACGCTCAGCGCAGTTTCTCAAGCATCTGGTAGTACCACATCCCCGCCGCCAGCAGCGGGTTGCCCAGCAAATCCCCCATCGGCACGCGCACGTGCTTGCACTGCGCAAAGGTGTCGAACTGCTGCAAGGTGCCGGTCAATGCCTCGGCCATGATCTCGCCCATGATGTGGCTGGTGGCAATGCCGTGCCCTGAATAGCCCTGGCAATACCACACGTTGTCCGACAGCTTGCCCAGTTGCGGGATACGGTTGACCACGATGCCCATGGCGCAACTCCACTGGAACTCGATCGGCACTCCTTTCAACGCGGGGAACGTACGCTCGATACACGGGCGCAGTTCGCCTTCGATATCGCGTGAGTCACGCCCGGAATAGTTGGCGCCACCGCCAAACAGCAATCGCTTGTCGGCGGTCAGGCGGTAATAGTCGAGCACGAAGCGGCAGTCGTATACCGCCAGGTCCTGCGGGTTGATCTGCTCGGCCAGTTCGCCCAGCGGCGCGGTGGTGACAATGCCGCCCATGGCCGGGAAGATCTTGCCCTTCAGCTGGCGGTTTTCCAGTTTGTGATACACATCGCCGGCCAGCATCACCTGGCGTGCCTCGACCCGGCCATGGGCTGTGACCACTGCCGGGCGGGGGCCGTGGACGATGTCCAGCACCTCGGAGTT